>CALVXD010000015.1 GCA_944368815.1 uncultured Bacilli bacterium | reverse complement strand
CCTAATATGTTGTAATTTGGCACAATCCATGTTATAACATTTTTTCTTAAAAATGTCATAACATGCTAAACATTATAACACAGTATTTAAATTTACAAAAAAAAATATTAATAAATGCAAATTTATTAATATTTATAATAACTTATTATTAAATTATCTTTTTTGGTGTTTTTAATTACTTTATTATATTTATATTTTCCATATTTTCTAACACTAAAAATATCATTTTCTTTTAAAATATATGAATTATTAGTTAAAATTTCATAATTTAAATATACTTCTTTATTTTTTATTTTAGAAATAACCATTGTTCTTGATAAACTTGTTATTCTTGAAATCACTGCATCAATTCTAAGACTAGTTACAATTGTTTCATACTCTTGATATTCCCTTTGATAATTTTCTATAATAGATAAATCTTCCTTTTTTAAAGTTATAGGAATATTTTTTATACTTGTTAAATTACTTTCTAAATAATTAGTTATAGTAGGTAATACAAATAAATAATAATTATTACCATCTATAATTATATCTCCATATACATATATACTTAAATTAAGAGAAAATAAAGTCCCTAATATATCTTGATGTCTTAAAGATTCACTGCAAATAATCTTGTATAATACTATTTCTGGTTTTACTTTTTTATAAAGTATTACTTTTTCACTATCAATATATGGTTTATATACATTGTATTCTGTTTTCTTTAACTTATTTTTTACTTGTAAAAATTCATTTGGTAATAAAAAGTCAGTATATCCATATCTATATAATTTTTCAATATGTTTATCTATCAAATAATTACTTTTCATAAATATCCTTTTGGCAATTAATACAATAGTAAGTACCTCTTCCACCTACTCTTATTTTTTTTACTGGTTGTCCACAATTAGGACATACATCTTTATCTTTTCCATGAATTAATAATTCATTTTGAAATCTACCATGAACACCATCTACTGAAGTATAAGTTCTAATTGTAGTTCCCCCTAGTTTAATTGCTTTCTCTAATACCTCTTTTGTATATTTAATTATATTCTCTAAATCATTATCATTTAAATCACAACACTTAATTAAAGGATTCAACTTAGATAAAAACAGTATTTCATCAGCATAAATATTACCAATACCTACAATAATACTTTGATCAAGTAATACGGTCTTTATTGGTAACTTTTTATTTTTATACTTATCTCTAAGATATTCTTTAGTTAAACTATCATCCCAAGGTTCTAATCCTAAATCTTTAATTGGTCCAATACTATTAATATCTTCTTTTTTAATTAAATACATTTTACCAAATTTTCTAGTATCTCTATATCTTAATTCTTCATCATCATCCAATGTAAAAACTACATGTTCGTGATTATCTAATTTATCTTCTTTATTCTTAAAAAAGTATTTTCCTTCCATTCTTAAATGTGATAATAGATAATACTTATCCAAATCAAACATTAACCACTTACCTCTTCTTTTTATATCTTTAATAGGCAAATTTTTTATTTGTTTAGAAAATTCTTTTACTTCCGGGTACGCAATTATACCATCATAATATACCTTAACATCTTTTATTTTTTTACCAATTAATTTTAATTTAAGTGTTTCTTTTACTGTTTCAACTTCTGGTAGTTCTGGCATACTATTCACTTCCTTCATATACTTTAGTACTAAGTACTAGATATGATATTCTAGTTCTTCTATTTACTAATTGTTTTTCTAATTTTTTATTTATCTCTTCAATATCTTTTAATTTAGTATTCTTATTAAGAGCAATTTCTACATTAGCAGTATAATAAGTTCCATACTTGATTAAAGATAAACTAGTTACATCTTTTATTTCAACATTCTTAAGTATCTTCTTTTTAATTTTGTTTAATAATTCTTGATTATCTTCAACTTTATCAATTAAATCAAAAGCATTTTCTTTTAATATTTTTAAAGACACATAAGAAATATATAATCCTATTACAAATGTACAAACATTATCAGAATATTTATATAATTCATTATACACAGTTAATTTTGATAATAGAGCTGATATAATTACAAATAAAGTAGTTAAAGCATCAGCTTTTGATTCAAAACCAGAAACTATTAATATACCACTTTTATACTCTTTTCCCTTAATTGTTATGTATTTAGCTAAAGTATATTTAATGACAATTGCAATAATACTTGTATATATTATTATATTACTAGGAATATCTACTTCGCTTGAAAACGCATTAATAATTTGACTAACTCCTAATAACAAAATAACTAAACCTACAATTATATTGGTAACATACTCTATTTGACCATAACCATAAGGATGTCTACTATCAGCAGGTTTTTTTGAAAAATTATTACCTATAATAGCAATTCCATCAGTAATTAAATCAGTTAAAGAATGAATACCATTAGCAATTAACGCTTTAGAATTTCCTAAAAAACCAACTATTAATTTACTTATAACTAAACAGATATTAACAGTAACACTCACTAATAAAGTTCTTGTTATTTTATCCATTAAATCACCTCTATTTTGCTTCATACCAATTTGTACCAAAATTAACATCTACTACTAGTGGTACACTTATCTTATATGTATTTTCCATAATACTTGTAACGACATTTGTAACAGTTTCTTTTTCATCGTTTAAAACATTAAAAATAAGTTCGTCGTGTACTTGTAATAACATTTTACTTTTTAAATTTAATTTCTTAAATTCTCTTTCAATTTCAACCATTGCTTTCTTTAATATATCGGCACTACTTCCTTGAATTGGTGTATTAAGTGCCATTCTTTGCCCCATACTTTTAATTATATAATTAGAATTAGTTAATTCTTCAATAACTCTTTTTCTATTCATTAAAGTTACAGCGTAGCCTTTTGTTGTAGCCTCTTCAATTAATTTATTCATAAAATCTTTTATACCAGGATATACTTCAAAATATTTATCCATAAATCTTTTTGCTTCACTTACAGGAATACCCAAGTCTTCTGCAAGTCCAAAACTACTTATTCCATATAATATTCCAAAATTAACTGCTTTAGCATGTCTTCGCATATCTTTAGTAACTTCTTCTGCTTGTACATGAAATATATCCATAGCAGTCTTAGTATGTATATCCATATTATTATTAAATGCTTCAATTAATTTTTCATTTTTAGATAAATGAGCAAATATTCTAAGTTCTATCTGAGAATAATCAGATGACATTATTTCACTATTATCTTCTGGTATAAATGCTTTTCTAATTAATCTTCCATATTCATTTCTTACTGGTATATTTTGTAAGTTAGGTTCAATTGATGAAAGTCTTCCTGTTCTAGTTAATGCTTGAGTATATATTGTATGAATTTTTCCATCACCACTTACAGCATTTAATATACCTTCAACATATGTACTATTTAATTTAGATAATGATCTATGTTCAAGTATTAAGTCTACAATTGGATAATCACCTTTTAATTTGTTTAAAACACTAACATCTGTAGAATATCCTGTTTTTTTCTTCTTTCCATATGGTAAATGAAGTTTATCAAATAAGACTTCTCCAAGTTGCTTAGGAGATGATATATTAAATTCACATCCTGCCAAATTATATATATTTTCTGTTAATGAATCTAACTTTTCTCTTATATCTTCTTTCATATCTAATAAAATATTCTTATCTACTCTTATTCCTTCAATTTCCATATTACCAAGTGTCATTGTAAGAGGAAGTTCTATTTCATTATATAAAAATGTTACATCTTCTCTTTCCATATCATTTATAAACTTATCTCTTGTTTCATAAATAAATTTAGCTTTCATTATACTTCTTTCCGCAATTATATTAAGTTCAAGTTCAATATCATAAGCATCTTTCTTATCAGTAAACGGAATATCATACTCAAGTTCATTAGCTAGATATGCTATATCATCTTTTAGATTATAATTAAGTATATATGCGCTAATCATTGTATCAAAAACTAATTTATCAACTTTAATATTATGTTCTATCAAACTTACATATAACTTCTTTATATCATAAGTATATTTATCAATACTAGTTAAAAATACAGGATTTTCTTTTAATATATTATATGGTATATAAATAGATACTTCTTCATTATATACACCCATTCCAATAATATTAGCATTATGATAATTATCATTATCTATATCTAAATAAACTGCAACTGGTTTATCAATCTTTATTTCACTTATATCATTAATTATATTGACTTCTATTTTCTTATTATCTTTTTTAGGTAAATCTATTTTCTTTAAGAATGAATAAAAACCTAAATAATTATATATTTCTATTAGTTCGGGAGATGTTTTCTTTGTGTATTTAGTATCTTCTAATTTTATATCTAATGGAACATCTCTATAAATAGTGGCTATTTCTTTACTATCAAAAGCACTCTTCTTACCTTCTTCTAATTTTACTTTTGTTGCCCCTTTTAATTTATCAATATTATCATATAAATTTTCAATAGTATCATACTCTTGCAATAATTTAAGCGCAGTTTTTTCTCCAATTCCTTTAACCCCAGGAATATTATCAGAAGAGTCTCCCATTAAACCTTTTAAATCAATCATTCTAATTGGTTCTATTCCATAAGTTTCAAAGAATACATCACGATTCATTCTAATATAATCTTTAGTTTTTAATAGTTTTACTTCAATATCATTTGATATTAATTGTAATAAATCTTTATCACTACTTACAATAAGTCCTACAAAGTCATCGTTAATATCTACTTCTTTAGCGATTGTACCTATTATATCATCTGCTTCATATCCTTCTTTTTCTAAATACATTATTCCCATTGCACTAAGTATTTTTTTAGCATAAGGAAACTGTACCTTTAAATCATTTGGAGTCTCATCTCTTCCACCTTTATATTCACTATATTTTTCATGTCTAAAAGTTTTTCCTATATCAAATGCTACTACCATATATTCAGGATTTTCTTCATTAATTATTTTATTTATCATATTAACAAAACCATACAATCCATTAGTAGGAAATCCATCGGCATTTCTCATAAAATTTCCTGAATATGCAGTTGCATAATAACTTCTAAATAATAAATTATTACCATCTACTAAAACTACTTTTTTCATATTATCACATCTTTCTAACAATAATAATTATATCAAAAAAAAAGAATATTTAATAGATGTAAACAAAAGAAAAAACTCCTATAAAGGAGTTAATATCTTAATGGCGCCTAATGTAGGACTCGAACCTACGACCTATCGGTTAACAGCCGAGTGCTCTACCGACTGAGCTAATTAGGCATCTCTTTTGCTTAAGACTTCTTTAGTATACACCATTTTATCAGTTAGTGCAACCCTTTTTTATTATTTTTTTCTAAAAATATTATTTTTATACTAAAAAAATAACATATTTAATTTTTTATTATGTTACTTTTCTCTTTTTTTTATTAATATTGGATATTTATTACTTTTAGTAGGAGATTCAATTTCTATCAAATCAACACCATCAACATTTGTTTTATAATAAATATTACGAATATATTCAAACCAAGCTTCTAAAGTTGGCTCATGAAATCTTAAATATTCTCTTGAAAAATGCGTACATCCACACAATGCAATAAAAAAATCTTTTTGGGATTCATTTGCCTTTTTCACAATAAGTGAAGTAGCTTGACAAGGCATTATTCCTACTAATAAATCAAAATTACTTATATCATCTTCTGTTGTAAAATCTCTTTTAATTAATTTTATATTTTTCAAAGAGGTTGTAACTAAATTTTTATCATAGACAGTAATAGTACCACTTTTTAATCTTATTTGTTCATCAGCAATGTGACTAGCTAAAGAAGGATAAAATCCTCCTCCTATTTCTAAAATATTACCTCTAATATCAAAATAATCTTTTATTAGTTTTAAATATTGCAAATATGGATTTTCTTTATTTGAAAATACTCCTGTTGCATCATATATTTGATTCATAGGATCAGGTAATTCCTTATCCGTATCTTTATCATAATTTTTTATTATATATTCTAACAATTCTTTAGGATAATTATTTCCGTATTTCAATAAATAATTTTCTAAATTCATATAATCACCTACAAGAAATGTATTATATACTTTTTTTTAATTTTGTCAAATAAAAATACATTATATTAATATTTATATAATGTATCTGTTGCCATTGCATTTAATTCTAGGTCTGCCACTATTCCTTTTTTATATGCATAATATGCTGCTGCGCCAATCATTGCAGCATTATCAGTACAATATTTTATCTTAGGAATAGATAAATTTATTTTTTCTTCTTTACATAAAGTAGCAAATTTATTTCTAAGCCCATTATTAGCAGCCACTCCTCCAGCAATTATTAAGTTTTTAACTTTATATTCTTTAAGTGCTCTCATTGTCTTTTTAGTAATTACTTCTACTACTCTATTTTGAAAAGAAGTACACATATCTTCTACTCTAATTTCTTTTTTCCTTTGTTTTTCATTATGAACAATATTTACTACAGCACTTTTAATACCACTAAAACTAAAGTTATATGATTTATCATCAAGTGGATAAGGTAAATCATAGGTATCTTTTCCTTTTATAGATAAAGCATCTACTAAAGGTCCACCCGGATAATCAAGTCCTAATATCTTAGCTACTTTATCATAAGCTTCTCCTACTGCATCATCAAGGGTTCCACCAATTCTTTCAAAAGAATAATCTTCTTTCATATATATAAGCTCTGTATGACCACCACTTACTACTAATGCTATTAGTGGAAATTGCAATCTATTTTCTAAATTATTTGCATATATATGACCTGCAATATGATGAACAGGTATTAATGGTTTACCAGTAAGCATTGCTGTTGTTTTAGCAGCTTGTAAACCTATTAACAACGATCCTATAAGTCCTGGACCATAAGTAACACCAATTATATCAATATCATCAATTGTCATTTTAGCTTTTTCAAATAATTCATCCAGTACAATAGTAATACTTTCAATATGACTTCTACTTGCTATTTCAGGAACTACTCCTCCAAATTTTTTATGAATATCAATTTGAGTAAATACAACAGTAGCTATTTCTTCACTACCATTTTTTATAATACTCATACTTGTTTCATCACAACTAGTTTCTATTGCTAAACATACTACATCTTTCATTACATCACCTGCTTTTCCATTAAAATACCGTCTTCATCGCCATAATAGAATTTTCTTAAAGCAACTTCTCTAAAACCAAAATTTTTATATAATTTTCTTGCAATTTCATTACTTATTCTAACTTCTAAAGTAATATTTACAACATGATAATCTATTGCAACACTAACTAAATAACTCATTAATTTAGAACCAATCTTTTGATTTCTATATTCTTCTTCCACAAATAAATCTTCTATTTCCATTCTATCATATATAAGTGCATATCTTAAATGACCTATTTTTTTATCATCTATATAATATTCTAAATATCTAGAAAATGGATTTTCTTCTATTTTATCTATTTCTTTAATCATTTATTTTCCTCTAATGCTTGTGGTAATTTTAAATAATTGGGAACTACCAAATGAGGATTAACTGGCAACTCATATTTATAATGATTAACTATGTTTACAATATCATAATCTATCTTTCGAGCTTTAATATCTCCATTATCTATTATTTCATTACTAATAATATCAGCATCTTCATATTTATTTATTTGCTTTAATAATTCTTCTTTATTATTAAAATTATCTTTTAATATAATATTATCAAACATGTCATATACACCATAATAATAGTTATCATGGTGAGCATCTATTATAGGAATAACTATTTTAGCATTACTACTAAGCGCCATTGCTCTTAACGATGATACAGTTATTATATCCTTTTTTAATAGATATCCATAAATCTTAGCAATTGTTAACCCAATCCTTATTCCTGTAAAAGAACCAGGTCCATTTACTACCATAATATTATCTATATCATTTGGTTTCATTCCAATAGTTTCTAATACATCATTTACAAATTTTACAGCATATACTGAATGTTGGTTGGGAATATTTTTAACAATTTTACTTATAACTTTTTCATCTTTTACTATAGCAATAGATACATCACTAGCTGATGTATCTATAAATAAAGTTATCATAATACCCTCTCACATATATTAATATACTTTTCACCATATGCTCTAATTAATAATATTCTAGTATTTTCGTCAACTATTTTAAACTCTACTTCTAATCTTTCTTTAGGTAAATAGTCCTCAATCATATCAGCCCATTCAATAATAGAAACTCCACCCTTATCAAAATATTCATTTAATCCTAAATTTTCAACATTATTTTCTACTCTATATACATCCATATGATAAAGAGGTAATTCACCATTATATTCTTTTATTATATTAAAAGTTGGAGAAGTAACATCATTAATTGCCATTGCTTGTGCAAATCCTTTAGCAAAAACTGTTTTACCACTTCCTAAATCTCCATTTAAACAAATAACCATATTAGGAAATTTTTCTGATTCTATATTTTGTGCTAACTCTATTGTTTCTTTTTCATTATGTACTGTAACTTTATATGTATTCATATTTTCACCTTTCCTATTTGCAATTACAATTTAATTATACAAAATAGCATAAACTATTTCAATACTTTTTATTATTTTAAATTTATAATTATTTCTTTATTATCGCATTCTATTTGTCTATATACTACTCCTACTGTATCAAACATTTTTTTAGAAGCAATAACACTTTCTGTATTAGCATATTTATCACATAAATAAATAACCTCTTTTATTCCTGATTGAATAATTAATTTTGCACATTCATTACACGGAAATAAATCAACGTATATTTTAGCTCCTTCTAATTCTTTTCTACTTCCTCTATAATTTAATATGGCATTCATTTCAGCATGACATACGTATAAATATTTAGTTTCAAGAGGTTCACCTTCTCTATCCCAAGGAAAATCTTTATCTTCTATTCCATTTGGAGTTCCGTTATATCCAATAGATAAAATTCTATTATCTGATCCTACTATACAAGCTCCTACTTGTGTTGATGGATCTTTACTTCGCATTGCAGATAATTTAGATACTCCCATAAAAAATTCATCCCATGATAAATAATTTGTTCTTTGTTTATTAATTTCTTTTTTCATATTAATACTCCTTCTTATTAATTATAACATAGATATAATTAAATAAAAGAAAAAAGAATGGGAAATCCATTCTTTATAATATTATTGTAAATACAGTAAGTACTAATATATTAATTAATGCTATCGTGAATACTACTTTAAATGCCCATTTAAACCATGTAGAATATTCTACCTTAGCAAGAGCAAGTCCACCCATAATAGCTCCACATGTTGGTGTAATTAAATTTACAAGTCCATTAGCAGATACCATACTCATAACTGCTACTTCTACACTATAACCTAAATTACCAGCTAGTGGTCCAATTATTGGTGTAGATAAAGTTGCAAGTCCTGATGATGATGGAACTAATACTGATAAAACTATATGTAATAAATAGTTAAGTGGTGTAAATACCAATTCTGGAACATTCTTTAATACATTTGAAGCATTATAAATAATATAATTATCTAAGTATGTAGTTTGCATAAGTACACTAGCACCACGAGCAACTGCTATTACTAAGATAACTCCAACCATATCATTTGCACCATCAATAAAAGTATCTACAATATCTTTTTCATGCATTCTATTAATAATTCCAATTATTACTGCCATAATTAAGAACCATAATGCTGATTCAAAGAAATACCAACTACCAAGTGGTGAACCTGTTAACCATCCTGTTGTTTCTTCAAAAATTGTTACGTTAAAGTCTCCCCAAGGAACAAATCCAATAATCATTACAAGGAAAGTTATTCCAAATAAAACTAAAGTAACTTTTTGTTTTCCTGTTAATTTAACGTTTTTCTTTTCTTCTTCAGTTTCTTCTTTACCATATTTCTTTTCCATCATTTTTTGTTCACGAAGTGATAAGAAAGTTGAACCTTTATCTGCTTTTACTTTCTTAGCATAATTCATAACAAATATGATAGAGATAATTAAAGTAGATAACCACAAAAAGATTCCTATTAATATAATTAAACCTTGATTAACTACAGTTCCTTCAGGAAGTGCTGATACAGCAGCTCCTACTGCAAATGGATTAATTGTAGAACCTAATACTCCAGATCCTGCTCCTAATAATACAACAGCTGATGCAACAATTGTATCCATACCTGCTGCTACCATTGTTGCAGAAAGTAGTGCATAAAATCCTACAGTTTCTTCTAACATTCCATAAGTTGTTCCACCTATTGAGAATATTAACATAAGAATTGGTATTAAAACTAATTCATTTCCTTTTAATTTCTTAACTAAAACTTTAATACCTGTTTCTAAAGCACCTGTTTTAGTTACAATAGCCAAAAATCCTCCTAAAATTAATACGAATACGCATACATCTACCGCATTTTGAAATCCTAAAATTGGTGATAACAATACTTCTGATAATTTAGCACCAACCGTACCACTACCATTAATAATTTCGTCACCAACAAATTGTGCATTAGGAAGTAGATGTGAAAGAACTCCTAGACCAGCAATTAAAATAATTATAATTGTAAATGCTGATAACATAAATTTTGATTTTTTCTTTGCCACTTTATTTTCCTCCTCTTATTACAGTACCATTTTTTCCAGTTAAAGCACTACTTGCTTCTTCCAAAGAGGTAATAATAGCAATTTTATCATTACTTTTACTAACAAAATCAATACAAGCTTCTACTTTAGGAAGCATACTTCCTTTAGCAAATTGACCTTCTTCAATGTATTTTTGTGCTTCAGGAACAGTCAATTCTAAAAGGCCTTCTTGATTTTCTTTATTGTAATTAATATATACTTTATCAACCGCAGTTAATATAAGTAATACATCTGCACCTATTTCTTTAGCAAGAAGAGCTCCTGTACGATCTTTATCAATTACTGCTTCCACTCCTTCAAGTAATTTTACAGGATCTTCTTTAACAACAGGAATACCTCCTCCTCCAGCAGCAATAACTACGTTATCACTATTAACAAGTTGTTCAATAACTTCTTTTTCTATTATATCAATAGGAATTGGAGATGGTACTACTCTCCTATATCCACGGCCAGAATCTTCTACAAAAGTATAACCTTTTTCTTTTTCAATTTCTAAGGCTTCCTCTTTTGTGTAAAACATTCCTATTGGTTTGGTTGGATTTTGGAATGCTTTATCCTTAGAATCAACTAGCACTTGTGTTATTATAGTTACACAATTCTTTTTTATTTTTTGTCTTTCTAATTCATCTTGTATACATTGTTGTAATTGGTAACCAATATAACCTTGACTCATACTTCCACACTCAGGAAATGGCATGAAAGGTGTTTTAACTTCACTTCCTGCAGAATACTCCATTGCAAGAGCAATTTGACCAACTTGTGGTCCATTACCATGAGTTAAAACTATTTTATTTCCACTTTTTATTAAATCTACAATAATTTTGGCTGTTTTCTCTAATAAATTTAATTGCTCAGAAGGAGTTTTGCCTAAAGCATTTCCCCCTAATGCTATTACTATTTTACTCATTTCTATCACTCATTGTAGCATACATTACTGCTTTTATTGTATGCATTCTATTTTCTGCTTCATCAAATACTTTTGAATGACTAGAAGTAAATACTTCATCAGTAACTTCCATTTCTTTTAAGCCAAATTTATCATATATTTCTTTACCAATCGTTGTTTTTAAATCATGAAAAGATGGTAAACAATGTAAGAATATTGCATTTTCTTTAGCATTATTCATAATATCTTTATTAATTTGATATTTTTGTAATAAATTTATTCTTTCTTCCCAAACACTAGCATCTTCTCCCATAGATACCCACACATCAGTGTATAAAGCATCCGCATCTTTACTAGCTTCCATAGGATCTTCAGTTAAATTAATTACTGCTCCGCTTTCTTCTGCAATTTGCTTGCACTTAGAAACTAATTCGTGACTAGGCCATAAATCTTTTGGACCACAACAAGTAAAATGAATTCCCATTTTAGCAGATACTACCATAAGAGAATTAGCAACATTGTTTCTAGCATCTCCCATATATACTAATTTAATGCCTTTTAAATGTCCAAAATTTTCTTCAATAGTCATTATATCTGCAAGCATTTGTGTTGGATGATATTCAGTAGTTAATCCATTCCATACTGGTACTCCAGCATTTTCAGCAAGAGTTTCTACTATTTCTTGAGCATATCCTCTATACTCAATTCCATCATACATTCTACCTAATACTTTAGCAGTGTCTTCAATACTTTCTTTTTTACCCATTTGAGAACTTCCTGGATCTAAGTATGTAACACCCATACCTAAATCTCTTCCTGCTACTTCAAAAGCACATCTTGTTCTTGTAGAAGTTTTTTCAAACAATAACACAATGTTTTTTCCTTGTAAATAACGATGTGGTGTTCCTTCTTGTTTCATTTTTTTAAATTTCATAGATAAATCTAATAAGTATCTAATTTCTTCACTACTATAATCTAATAGTTTTAAAAAATTTCTTTTGTATAGATTAACCATAATAGCCTCCTAATCTTCTCTTACAAGTGGCATACTCATACATCTTGGGCCACCTCTACCACGAGAAAGTTCAGCACTACTCATTTCTAATACTTTAATACCATGTTCTCTTAATATCTCGTTAGTAATATTATTTCTATTATATACTACTACAGTTCCTGGGGCGATACATAAAGTATTAGTACCATCATTCCATTGTTCTCTTTCTGCTGAAATCTTATCTCCACCAGCACAAGGAATTAATGTAATTTCTCTTCCTAAATAAGTCTCTAAAATATTTTCAAGAGAATCGTTTATTTCTTTAACATTTAAGTCTTCATCACTATTAGGATCATCACCTTCAGTAATTTCAAATACTTGAAGTGTATCCATAATTCCTGGATGATATGTAAACTTATCTACATCAATTTGAGTAAATACTGTATCCAAATGCATAAATGCACGTGAATTTGGAATATTAAATGCTAAAATTGTATCTATCTTGCAATTAGGATTTTTAAATATATTCTTTGCAATTAAATCAATTGCAGCAGCTTCAGTTCTTTGTGAAATACCAATTGCAAGAACGTGATCATTTAGATTTAATACATCTCCACCTTCAATATGACAGTCATTATATCTATCAAAATATTTTTCAACTTGTCCTTTAAATTTAGGATGGTAATTAAAGATATATTCAGCATATATAGTTTCTCTACATCTAGTAACAGAATACATTTTATTTAAACTAATACCATTTCCTATACTTGCAAAAGGATCTCTTGTAAAATATAAGTTAGGCATTGGATCTGCAATAAATGAAGTCTCTTCAGTAACTAAATCTACTAAAGATTTTTCCATTACTCTTTTTTCTCTATCTAATTCACTTATTTTTATACCTTCCATTGTCTTTAAAACAAATTCTTTATTATCTTCATATGTCATTAAATATTCAAATAATAAATCACGATATTTAGGGGTAGTTACACCCGCTTCTTTAATAAATTGCTTTAAGAATTTTTCTTTTATTTCTGGATTTAAATCTAATGTTTCTGCCATCAAGTCTTCCAAATAAAATACTTTTATTCCATTATCTCTAAGTATTTGAACAAATTCATCATGTTCAGCTTGAGCAACTTTCAAAAATGGAATATCATCAAATAATAGTCTTTGTAATGTATCAGGAGTTAAATTTAATAATTCCTTTCCTGGTCTATGTACTAAGACTTCTTTTAGTGGTTTAATTTCACTAGTTACATTAATTATACTCATCTTTTCCTCCTTTTGTAGCAAAATTATTATCTACTACTATAATTAATATTATAACACACTTTTGATAGAATTTATTTATTTTACATTTTTTCATTTATATAATTGACATATTTTACTTAACTTTTGATAGAAATTCTTTTAATCTATCTGATTTTGGATTTTCAAATATTTCTTTTACTGTCCCTTCTTCTATAATGCTACCATTTTCCATAAATATTACTCTAGTTGCACATTCTTTAACAAAACTCATTTCATGAGTAACTACTATCATAGTCATCCCCTTTTTAGCTAAATTCTTCATTAAGTTGCTAACTTCATCAACCATTTCTGGATCAAGTGCACTAGTTGGTTCATCAAATAGCATTACTTCAGGATTCATAATTAATGCTCTTGCAATTGCTATTCTTTGTTTTTGACCTCCTGATAATTGACTAGGATACATATCTTTTTTATCTTTTAAATCAATTAATTCTAATAATTCTATTGCTTTTTTTATAGCATCTTCCTTAGTCATTATTTTTAATTTTACTGGGGCTAGTATTATATTTTCAGTAACTGTTAAATGTGGGAATAAATTAAATTGTTGAAATACCATTCCCATTTTTTCTCTTATTTTATTTATATCAATATTTTTACCATTTATATCTTTGCCTTCAAATATTACTTTACCACTTGTAATTTTTTCAATACCATTTATACATCTAAGCAAAGTTGATTTACCACATCCAGATGGACCAATAATTACTACTCGTTCACCTTTTTCGACATTTAAGTCAATTCCTTTTAAAACAATTTTATTTCCAAATTTCTTTTTTAAGTTCTTAACTGTAATCATTGCTTAACTTCCTTTCCATCATATTAATTAGTTTAGATAATCCAATTGTTAAAATTAAATAGATTATCGCAACTATTATAAGTGGGAAAAAGTAATCATAAGTTCTAGAAGCAATAATATCAGATGCTTTTGTTAATTCAACAATACCAATGTAAGCTCCGACAGAAGTATCTTTAAGTAAAGTAATAAATTCATTACCTAGTGCTGGTAATATATTTTTTATTGCTTGTGGTAAAATAATATATCTCATTACTTTAGGATAATTAAGTCCTAATGAATAACCTGCTTCTAATTGTCCATTATCAATTGATTCTATACCTGCTCTTATTATTTCTGAAACATATGCTCCAGAATTTATACCAAAAGCAAGAATACCTACAAAAACAATATTTATATCTACAGTTCCAAATATTATATAATAAATAATCATAAGTTGTAATATTTGAGGAGTTCCTCTTATTACATTTACATATAAACACGCTATTTTATTTAATAATTTAAATTTATTATTTCTATCATAATTATTTCTAATAAGAGCCACTAATACTCCAATAACAATACCAATAATTACTGCAAAAAGAGCTATAATTAAAGTATTAAATAATCCTTCTAATATATATAAATATCTATTATCATAAATAATTGTTTGATAAAAACTATCCCATGTATTTTGAAAAAAATTAACAACTATTCCCCATACATCAAATAATACTTCCATATTTTACCTCTATTCTCCTGTATGTTTTATTACATATTCTGATATTTTACCTTCAGAAATTAATCTATTTAATACTTTATTAATGCTATCTAGTAGTTCTGTATTTCCTTTTTTAACAATCATTCCATATTTATCTTGTGTAAGTTCTTTATCTAGTATCTTTAAACCAGAATTCTCTTTTAAAATTTCTTGTGCAGGAAGTTCATCCATAACAACACAATCTACTTTACCTGTCTTTAAATCTTGAATAGCGGCTAAATATTTCTTTTGACGAGTAATAGTAGCATCTTTATAATTTTCAGTAACATATGTATCAGCTATACTTCCTAGTTGTACTGCTATTCTTTTATCTTTAATTTGTTCAGGAAGACTAATATCACTATCTTCAGTTACAATTACTACTTGCTTTGAAGTAGCATAATTAACAGTAAAATCTACTTCTTTTGCTCTTTCATCAGAATAACTAATTCCTGCTGCGGCAAAATCTGCTTTACCACTTTTTACTTCATTAACTATTGAATCAAAAGCAATATCTTTTATTACTAATTTTTTTCCTAATTCTTTAGCAATTTCATTAGCAATATCAATATCTACTCCTACTATTTCGCCGCCTTCATAATATTCATATGGTGCAAAACCTGCTTCAGTAACCATTACAAGTTCATCATCATTTTTTCCACATCCTGTTAATAAAAATACACATACCAATATTAAAAATATTTTTTTCATAAAATAACCTCCTATATTATTAGTATAAATACATTATATCACAAATAATTTATTAGATTAAAAAAAATAATAATTAATTTTAAATTTTACTTTTTAAATTTAATGACTCATATTATTAAAGTAAAATAAGTACCAATTTTGGCACTCCATAATTATTATTATTTATCTATTAAATGACTATCTCCATTCGAATAATTTATTTCTATTCCATCTTGTACATTATATACATATACATTGAAACATACATCTTTACATTTATCTTCAACAGAACTTGCTTCTATTTGAACACCACTAGCCACTAAGTTTTTTCCTTCAAATATTGGAGTAACTCTATATAAAACATGATTATTTGTTTCTTTTACATAGTCTGCTACTTTGTTTTCAAACTCTAACATTCCTTCAGTATTCATACTTCTTGTACAAGTAATTAAATTTTTAGGATTAGCATTTTCTCCCGTTAGTTGATATCCAATTAAATGGCATCTATTATATAAATATTTACCACTTACAATATCATATTTAACAGTATGCCATCCTGAAGGTTTTATTTGGCCAATACTTCCTCTTTCTTCAGTTGGCATAGTATCAACACTAACATTTGCATATGCAACTCCACATCTTCCTAAAGCATCAAGTTCACTATATTCTTCAAAACTACCCTTTAAATAGTCCTCATCTGTAAAATTAGGTTTATTATCATTTAATACAACATAAGAATTTCCACTATACTGCGGAATATTACTCATATCATAAGATTCTATCGCATAAGTTTTATTTATTTGTATATATTCTTGAATTTCATCTTTATAATATGTTCCTATAGCTACCAATACTATTAATATAGAAAGCACAAATTGTTTCTTTTTATTTTTTCTTTTCCTTCTACTCATATCTAACATCCTCTATATTATTTTATCATAGTTTTTATTATTTGAGTAAAATTTAAATCCATTATACACAATACTTAACTTATTTTTTCAAATGACCATAAATTTCTAATTTGTGGTTCTAAGGTTTCATAATCCCATAATTTTAGACTTCTCTCTTTACTATTTGGATCATTAACTATAAACTTTCCATCTTTAACTCCTGTTATCAATATAATATGACCTGTGGTAGTAAAATCTCCTTTTCGCATACTACAAACAATTGGATGTCCATTTTCTAATTCACTTATCATAATACTTTTAGATAATGAAATAGTAGTTCCTTTTATCCCGTATTCTAAAACACCTTCTGTAAACAAACTCCAACTTGTACCAGCTAATGGATCATAATATCCATTTCCTTCAGAATATTTTGCAACATCATAAGGGGTAATAGAATTATCACCAGTTAAACCTGCTATTACCATAGATATTACTGTAGGTCCACAACCACTAATAGCTATTACACTATCACCATACTTTCCATATCCCCATCTTGTATCATATTGCAAAAGTAATGGAAATTCTCCTTTCTTAACTTTACCAATATTATCAGTAGTTACAGTTCCCTTTTTATCCAAATAATTAACTACATAATCAGTCATATCACTATTTCTAGATAACATCTCTAAAAGAACTTCAGGATATTTATTATAATTTTCTAATATTTTATTTATTCTACTATCACTTTTAGCCATTTCTTTTAATATATCTTTTGTATCTTCAGTTGTAATTATATTTTCATTTATTGTATTATTATTATTTAATATTTTGTCTATTCCTCTATAAATAAGATAACTATTACTACTTATAAAATTAGCTAAAAATATTATTATTACTATTACTAACAGTACTTTAATGCTATTCTTCATTTTTCTTTTTTTCATATTATCACCAATTCTTTCTAAAAAAAATAATTATTAATTACATACAAATTGTACCAATTAATAATTACTTTTTCTTTAATTTTTTCTTATAAATTCCTTAAAATTTTCTTAAATTAATTAAATTATAGTATATTTATTGTTTACTTTTTATTAATTCATTTACTTTATATATAAATAGAATAAACATTATTGTAAGAGTTAATACCATAAAATAATTAATAAGATTATTATTAATTAATATACCAAGATTTAATATTTTAGATATAATTCTTACTACAAGTATAAATAATGGATGTAATATATATATCCAGGCAGATAAATTTCTAATTGTTTTATTAAAACCATTATTATTATAAATAACGAGATTAAATAAATAATAAGAAAATGGAATTAAAAATATATACATACTACTATGCCTTGGTACACTATATAAATATAATAATGTTCCTTCGATTGTCATAAATATTAAAAATATACATAAATAAACTAAATTTTTCTTATTTGTTAATGTGTTTTTCTTATTATTAAACATATATCCAATAAAAATAAATATTGGAGTATAAAATAAACCATTTCTTGTATAATCAAAAATAGAAAAAATACCATTATATAAAGTTCTAAATATACTTATATTTTCTATAAAATGATAATAATTATCACCAAAAAGTCCAATAACATATAAAAAGATAAATAATACATAAATAGTCTTTGATTTTAATTTTTTTATTAAGTAATAATTAATACATAAACCCAGAATTAATGCAGGAAAATACCACAAATGATAAAATGTCCCATTAATTAAAATATCTTTTAATAATACAATAAAATTAATATTATTAAAATAACCTGTATAAATATTTACTGGTAAATAGATAAGCATACTAATAACATATAATTTTAAAATCTTAACTGTATATTTCTTTAATGTTGCTATATTTTGGGTTGCTTTAGGTAAAATATAATAACCTGTTATCATTAAGAAAAAAGGAACTGCTATACGAAATATTACTCTAGTAATTATATAATCAACATCTTCATTTATTGATGCAAGTGGATATATATGAATAGCGACTATCATAAATGATGCAATTAATCTTAATATGTCAATATTTATTTTTTTTATCACTTTTCCATCTCCTAAAATTTAATATTTAAAATTATAATTATTTATTATATAATGGTAAAACTACTTCAAATACTGTTTCAAGATCATTACTTGTTGCAATTATTTTTCCATTATGTAATTCTACTATTTCTTTTGCAATAGCAAGTCCTAATCCACTACCACCAGTCTTACTAGTTCTTGATGAATCAACTCTATAAAATTTTTCAAAAATTCTTTTTAATTTTTCTTCCGGTATTTTAGTACCTTTATTTTTTACTTTAACTATAACATTTTCATTATCTTTTTTTACTTCTATTTCTATTTTATCATTATTAATACTATAATTAATAGCATTTTTTATAATATTACCAAATACTCTAGCTATCTTATCAGAATCTGCATATATAATTATCTTATCATCACTTTTAATATTTATTTCCTTATTATTTTCCTTTAATATAGGATAAAAATCATCAACAATTTGTTCTAACATCATAGTTAAATTTAATTCTTCTTTAGATAAAATAATCGTTTCAGCATTAAATCTTGATATATCAAATAGTTCATTAATTAAATCTTCTAAACGATATGACTTTTCTAAAGCAATATTTATGTATTTTTCCCTTTGTTTTAATGGCATATCGTTAACCTCATTAAGTAAAGATAAGTATCCAATCATAGAAGTTAAAGGTGTCTTTATATCGTGAGCTAAATATACGATTAAATCATTTTTCTTTTGTTCATTTTCTTGAGCTAATTTCAAATTTTTTCTTGCTTGTTTTTTTATTTGATTCATTCTTTTTTCAACATCTAATAAATCTTCTGGAAGCACTATATCTTCTTCTTTATCACTTATTAAAAGAGCACTAGCATCTACGATTGAATCAACATATGATAATGTTTTATACAAACATATTATAACTATTACTGAAAATCCTATTAACCATATTATTAATAATGTTGTAAAACTATATCCTATATTTCTTAATATATGATAAAAGAAATCACCTTCATACCAAATAACACTAGAACATATGCTTCTACATAAAAGCCATAATATTATAAAAATAAAAGTATAAATAGAAGTCCATAAAAATATTCTTTTTATAAATTTATTAGTTAATTTCTTTCCGTATTTAATTTCCGTTTTCAATTTTATATCCCACTCCCCATATTGTTTTTATATATTTAGGTTCTCTTCCTATATCATTCATTTTTTCTCTTAAATGTCTAATATGTACCATAATTGTATTGTTATCTTTTTCGTAATATTTTTCTTTCCATACTTCCATAAATAAATCTTCAGTTTTTACTGTAGTTCCCCTATTTTTACATAAATACCACATAATAGAAAACTCAATTGGAGTAAGTAATATCTTTTTATCTTTAAAGTAAAATTCATGGCTATTATTATTTATTACAATATTTCGAAAATCAATTACTTCTTCATTTTCTTCTACCCTATTATAATTTTTATATCTTCTAATTTGAGCTTTTACTCTTGCTACTAATTCTAATGGTTCAAATGGTTTAGTCACATAATCATCTGCTCCAATTGCAAACCCATTTATTTTATCAATATTTTCTACTTTAGCAGTTACAAATATTATTGGAAAGTTATATTTTTTTCTTATTTCTTCACATAATGAAAACCCATCAACGCCAGGCATCATAATATCTAATATTGCTAAATCTATTTTTATGTTTTCTAAATCATTCATTATATTTTCACTAGAATAATATTTATAAACATTATAATTTTCATTTTTTAAATATATTTCTATTAAATCTGCTATTTCTTTTTCATCATCTATAACTAAAATGTTCATAAATCACCTTCTTACATCAATTATACATTCGATTAATTTATTTTACAATATTTTTATATATACTAAAGTATTATCAATAAAATAAATTTATAAAAAAAGATTAATACTATAAAAATAAGAAATTTAAAGAATAAAAACTTATTTATATAAATATTAATCTATCATTGTTTGAAAATATATTGGTGTTATTTTTTTTATTTTAAAATATAAAATAATTAATATTACTAAAGTTAATATAAATATTAGAATAAACACTATAATAAGGAAATAAATTGAAACAAAATTTAAATTCATAAAAGTAAAGATTAAATTTAATAGAAAAATAATACAAGAATATATTGTAATTGAAAAAATATATATCAAAAAATAAGTAAAACTAAACGCTATAGCAAAATATTTAATAATTGAAAAATTTGAAAATCCTATTAACTTATATAAAGATATTTGTTTTTGTTCATTCAATAATATCTCACAAACATTTATAACTATAATAATTAATATAATAAAAAATATTATTATTAAAGATATACTTAAAAAAGTTTGAGAAAAAGATAAAATATTACTAATTCCTGTTTGATTACTAGTAAAATTAATATTTACACAATAGTCTCTATAGTTATTTATAAAATTATCAACATCATTAGACTTTTTTAAAATTATTTTATATTTCTTTTGTTCATCTTTTAACTGTTCTATTTTTTCTATATCACCACTATTAAATTCTTTTATACTGTAATTATCTTTTAAAATAACTTCAATTGTTCTATTAAGCAAATTGTTTTCTTTTGCCGAAATAATATTATCAACATATCCTTTAAAACTTGCATTTATATATAGAAAAACTAAAAGTACCAATAAAATTATTAACTGTCTAATTATTAACTTATCAGAAAAAAAGCTTTTATAAATTATTTTCATTTAATATATTTCCTACTTCCAATTTACAAACTTTATTCATTACTAATTTTGAAATAAGTATAATCAACAGTATTATAAATACAATAAATATAAATTGTGGTGCTAAAAATAATTTTAAATCAATATATGCATAATTTAAAATTTTATCAATTTCTAAATTCGCTTTTTTTAAAAGGAACATAATAATAACACCCTCTAACACAATAGATAAAATAATTATAGTCAACACTTTAAAAATAATTATATTAGTTATTTGTCTATTAGTAAAACCAAACAATTTATATAAACCTATATCTCTCTTTTGTTTTTTTATCATATTTCCTAAATAAATAACAAAAATAATACTAATAAATAAAAACATAATAATAGTTAAAGCTTTAGAAATCAAATTAATATTTTCTAATAATTCAGTTTTCATTGAAAGTTGTCTTTCAACAATATAACCATCTTCTTTTAATTGTTTAGAAACAGTATCAACATTTTCTAATTTATCTACTAAAACAGATGTAGCTAATCCATTATCTTCAACCTTTACTTGAGAAAGATATTCATCACTATAAACTATTCTTTCTTCTTCTACTATTTCTTTTATCGTTTCATCTAACATATAACAATCATAAAACATTCCCATCGAATACCCATCATCATATAATCCTACTATTTTTATTTTCCTTGAATATTCTTTAAGTGTATCAATAGTATATAAATCTCTAAATATTTCTTTTTTATAAGATAAGTTTAATTCTTTATCAACATAATCTTTCATATTTATTACATCAGAAATTGTTGTTAAATCACTAATATTTTTGGCAAGATATTTAGGACATATCATTTCATTACTATCAATGACTTTTCTTCCACTTATTATTTTAGGAGAATAAATATTATTTAGTGGTTTTATATTAACATATATTTTCTTATTATCAATATTTAAATAACCAGTTGCCATATTATAATCTTGATTGTATACTATTGCAATATGTTCTCTATTTATTAAATCAGAAACAATATCTGAATAATTCATATCTTTATAAACAAACAAACTTCTAGCTTCTGAATAATTTTTAGTATAATCATTAAATAATTGAGTAAAATTAGCTGATACTTGAAGTAAAATATTAAAAACTAAAAAAAGCAAAGTAAAAAAAGTAATAAGCAAAGAAACTTTTATTTTTTGACTCTTTAAATAACAAATAACTTCATTAAAATAATCTCTAAGTCTCATTATTTTTCACCAATTCTAAATAACCATCATCAAGACTATAAATAACATCAGCGTAATTTTTTATAATTTCATTATGAGAAACTAAAATAATTGTCTTTCCTTCTTCTTCAACTAATTTTTTAAATAAATCAAAAATAATTTTTTCATTTTTTTTATCTAAATTCCCCGTTGGTTCATCAGCTATTATCACTTCTGGATTATTTACTAGCGCACGCGCTATTGCAACTCTTTGTTGTTCTCCACCCGATAATTGACTAGGACGGTGATTCAATCTATCACCTAATCCAACTTTTATTAATAATTCACAAGCAAGTTTTTTTCTTAAATTAGGTCTTATGTCTTTATTAATTAAAGTTGGAACAATAACATTCTCTAAAGCCGTTAATTTTTCATTTAAATAAAAAGATTGAAAAACAAAACCAAATTTCTTCATTCTTAATTTTGCTTTTTCGTCTTCTGATAAATTACATACATCAATATCATCAATTATATAATTACCACTATCATAACCATCAAGTAATCCAATTATTTGAATTAACGTTGACTTACCACTACCAGAATGACCTATTATTCCATAAAATTTATTTTTTTCAAAAGTAATACTTATGTTTTTTAATGCAACAAGTTCATTATTTTTAGAGAGTTTATAAATTTTTTTCATATTATGTATTTTTAACATAATTACCTCCACCTAAAATCAAAAAGAAGATAAAAATTATTTAATTCAATACTACCTTTTTAATTAATTTTTCTATTTGTAAAATTTAATATTAAAACGACTACTATTTGAAAAAATTATAACATAAAACTATATTATTATCAATATTGTAAATGTCAATTTTTTTTGTAGTGTGAATAATTAGTGAAAATGATAGTAATTATTAGAACAAATAATTAGTAAAAATGATAGTAATAAAAAGTGACAAA
>CALVXD010000014.1 GCA_944368815.1 uncultured Bacilli bacterium | reverse complement strand
TATAGAAAATCAAATAGCATCAACCAAAGCCGAATTTATAGAAGAACATGGTGAAGAAATAAAAGCAGAAATAAAAGCAGAATATGGTGAAGAACTAAAAAAAGAAGTATATGAAGAATTAAAAGAAGAAATTTATAATGAAAATATAGACAAAATAAAAGAAGAATATCTTGATAAAAATGGAGATAACTTTAAAGCCGAATACCTTGACAAAAACAAAGATAACTTTAAAGCCGAATATCTTGATAAAAATAAGAATAAAATAAAAGAAGAATATCTTCATCAACTTGCTTCAGAAACTATTGAACAAAGAGATATTACTTTCATAAAGAATATGCTAAAAGAAAAATACCCTCTAAAAGATATAGCAAAAATTACTAATAAATCAATTGAAGAAATAAAAAAGATTAGCGAAAGCTAATTTTTTTAATATTATATAACTATATACATATATTTTATTAGGGTGATTCTAATGTTAAAGAAAATGTCTATTAGAAAGATTATGGTGTCTACTTTAACTTTATTTATATTATTAATTATTTATTTAATGCCTGATAGTATTGATGAAAAAGAAATAAGTTTAACTAATGATAATATAGAATACATATATTCTAATACACTAGAAACAATATATTTACTTGATAGTAATGATTATGTTGCTAGAACTAAAATAGATAGTTGTAAATGTGAAGGAGTAGATAAAGCAAGAGATTTAATAAATGGTCTAATAATAGATGGCACTAAAAGTAATATAATACCTAATGGATTTAAATCAATAATTCCATCTGGTACTAGTATTAAAAATATTAGTTTAGATAATGGAATACTTACTATTAATTTTTCTAAAGAATTATTAGAAATAAATAAAGAATATGAAGAAAAAATGATTGAATCAATTGTATATACATTAACATCAATTGAAGGAATTGATAAAGTGATAATTAAAGTAGAAGGAGAAATATTAGATAAATTACCTATAAGTGGTAAAACACTTCCTACATATCTTGATAAAGATTATGGAATTAATAAAATATATGATATTACGACAATGAAAGATATAGATTCATATACATTATATTATGTTAATACATATAATGATAATAGTTACTATGTACCCGTTACTAAGTATATAAATAATGATTCACAAGATAAAATTAAAGTAATCATTGAAGAATTATATAGTGCCCCAATATATGAAACGACTCTTATGAGTTTCTTAAACTCTAATACTAAATTATTAGATTATAAACTAGAAGATGGGAAATTAACTTTAAATTTTTCAGAAGATATTTTATCTGATGTAACTACTAATAACATATTAGAAGAAGTAATATATACAATTAGTTTAACTATGAATGATAATTATGGGGTAGAAGAAGTAGTTTTCTTAGTAGAAAATGAAGAAATTTACAAAAGTTTAATAAAAGATATTGAATAATTAAATTTTATGTGGTATAATCACTATTGTCTTAAGTGATTATGTCCTCATAGCTCAGCTGGATAGAGCACACGCCTTCTAAGCGTGCGGTCGAAGGTTCGAATCCTTCTGGGGACGCCACTTAGTTTAATAAAGAGTCAATTGACTCTTTTTTTCTTTATCTAAATATAGTATAATGAATATAAGGATGATACTATGAAAAAAAGATATTATATTATATTTGGAATATTTATTTATTTTATATGCCTTATTTCTTTTAAAACATCTTATGCTTATAGTTATAAAGAAAGTTTAATTTATACTGAAGATAAAGAAGTTATGACTGAAGAATTAACTAATTATATTAATAATATAGATAATATATTGATACCTACTACCAGTTATAATTATTCGAATGTTTTAATAGAAAATTATGACTTTTTAGTAAAATTTGCTGTTAATTATATTATTGATAATAAGGATAAATATATAAATGATATTATTAAAGTAGATAATAATGAATACGTCACTAAAGATACTATATATGAAATAACTAGTAAATATTTTAATATAAGGGATTTTTATATTGAAGAAGATAAAATATTATTAGAAAAAATAAATAAGAGATTTCATTTAGATATTGAAAATATAGATTATATTAAAGAAGATTATATTAAAGTTAATATATTATATGAAAATAATGTTAAATATGTATATGTATTTGCTTATGATGAAAATAATTATATGTATTTATATAATATAGAGGTATGAAATGAAAAGAATAATTAAATGTATGGTATTAATAATGGCTATAACAATAAGTATTGTAATTTTAACTAATTCTTACAGTAGATATAATAAAGTATTAAATAGAAATAAAGAATTGTATAAGGATGCTAATAATTTAAATATAGTGGATAAAGATGGTAACATAAGTATAGATAATAAAATAGAAGAGAAAAACACATTAATTAGTAGTATAAAAGAGAAATTAAAGATTGAAAAATATAGTGATGAAGAAATAGATATTTTGATAGACAATATTGAAAATAATAATTCTAAAATAGAAGAAGAAATAACTAATTTATTAAATACTAAAGAAGAATTAATAAATAAAAAAAATACTTTAAATAGACAATATGAAGTGTTATATGAAAAATATAAATTAGAACAAGAAACAGTTATTATAGATAATGTTCCTACTATTTTACAATATCCTAAGTATCCAACAGGATGTGAATCAGTTGCACTTACTATTCTTTTAAATTATCATGGACATGATGTTAGTGTTGATGATGTGATTAGCAAGGTAAAGTTAGGAGAAATGCCATATTTAGAAGAAAATATTTGGTATGGAGGAAATCCTGAATTAGAATTTATTGGGAATCCTTATAACAAAGAAAGTTATGGAGTATATGAGAAACCTATTTATGATGTTGCTGTAACTTATAACAATAATTTTGTTATTGGTACGGGGAAAACATTATCTGGTTTATTAGAAGTAGTTAAAAATGGTAACCCTGTAATGGCATGGGTAAGTTATAATTTAACAGTTCCTTATATTAGTGATTCATGGATTTATAAACCTACTATGGAAAAGATAGAATGGAAGAGTGGAGAACATACAGTTGTAATAATTGGATACAATTCTAAACAAGTAATTGTATCTGATCCATATACAGGAACAATTAAATATTTTAATAGAAGTACGTTTGAAAATAGATATAATTATTTTGGAAAGAAAAATATTTATTTAGGAAGTGGTTAATTATGAAAAAAATATTTATTCCTGTTTGTATATTTATATTAATAATATTAGTAATTATTATAGGATTTTATCAATATGAAACTTATAAACTTGAAGAGAAAAATAAAAATATTGAAGAAAATATAAATAAATATAATGAATTAAATAAAGAGGTAGAGCAATATAAACTGTTATTAGAAGATATATCTTTAATAACTACAAGTAATGATGAACTCAATTTAAAACTAAATGGTATAAAAGAAGAAATAAGAGTATTAAATGAAGAAATATCAATAATTAATGACAAAATAAAACAAATTTCATAAATTTTAACAAAAATGGTTGCAATTTATAAAAATATGTGGTATAGTAAAGTTACTTAATAAGATAGGACACCGTATGATAAAAATACCATATTAAGTATGTCAACTTAATGATGGATGACGAAAAGTAGGTTATAATATAGAAAATATTATAATATTTAAAAGTGGTGCGGTTGTTTAGTGGTTATATATGTCGAATTAATTACTTTTTGTCCTATCGCTAGCCAAAAAAATTAAGTATGTACGTACATGTGGGCTTTGGCAAAAAACTATAGTTTATATCTGTCAATATAAGATTATAGTTTAATTACCACAGAAAAAATAAGTTGTTTTGACAGGCAACTTATTTTTTTCTATCTAATTTAATATGTTAATATCAATAACTTCTTTATTTTTAATATCGAGTAATATTTTTTCAATATCTTTTTTATATTTTAAATTATATTCTTTATAAGTACTTATCTTATTAATATACATGTTTGTATTAGTTAAATGTTTTTTTTCTTTAGTTAAAATGTATTGGTTAGCATAATAATAAATAAGTTCTAATGTGGCGTCAAATATATTATCATCTGATGCTTCTTTTAATAAACTAATACCTTTATTTTCATCTTTTTCAATATTGGATTCATAATTACCGTTTAAATAAAAGTATTTAGCTAAATTATATTTACTCCAACTGTTAATAAGTTTTATAGGTACATTTAATGCTAAATTATAATAGTAATAAGATTTTTTCATATCAATGTTTGTTCCAATACCTAATCTATAACATTCGCCAACTTTGTTACAAGCCCAACTTTCTTCTAAATTAGCACTTTTTAAATAATAATCAAAAGCTTTATCATATTCTTTTTTATTTTCGTATATTTTCCCTAAATTATTGTAAGCATAAACATAATTATAATCAGTAGCTTTATTAAAATATTCTATAGCTGTATCTATTTTGTTTTCGTTTAAATAAAGTAGACCAATTGTATTTAAAGCTGCAATACTACCTAATTTTTCAGCGTTTTTTAAATAAGACCACGCTAAGTCTATATCTTTTTTAGTATTATTTCCAATGTATCCATTTAATAGCATTCTAGCAATTAAGTAATTAGCTCTTGGATGATTATAATTAGATGCTATTTTTAAATGTTCATAACTTTTATTATAACGAGGGTATCCCGCTATTTCACCATTATATTCCATCAATCCTAATTCAAAACAAGCATAAGGATTATTTTCTTTAGCAAGTTTTTTTATTGAATAACTATAATTAATACCATCATTAAATTGAAGTTTAAGAAAATTTTCTAAATCATTTATGGAAACATTGGTATTATTTAGTATGTTTTCAATTGTTTCTTTTACTAAATTATCTATGTATATTGGTTGCTTTTTTTCAAAAACTATATAAAAAAGTATTTCACACATACATTCATATAAATTATTATTAGTTAAATAAGTATGAATTTTATTAGTAAAACTATTATTTATCGTAGTATCGTTTTTAGCAATATTATATAATTTATTACATATATTTCTTAAATTATCACTGTTATTTATAAATTCAATATTTTTATATTCTTCAGTATAAATATATCCATCAATTAATGATAGTAAGTTTAAGATAACATCTAACATAAATAATTTGTTTTTATTGTATTTATCTTTAAAATTATAAAATATTTCTTTATAATTACTTCCGATTGAACGACATCCAATACAATAATTATTAATTGTGGAATCGTTTACCGAATCAATATTAAATATAGTACTAAATATTTCTGATTGGCCTGCAAAAGATTTATTTAAAGAATTTTCTTTAATTATTCGGCAAAAATTACCAATCGATAAATGATTATTGTTATCATTCATTTTTATATATTTTTTATTCATAAGTGTTCCTCCATGTAATATTATATCATAATATGGGTATTTTGTGTGGAAAAATAAGTAATAGTGTGGAATAATGTATGTGGTAAATTTATATTAACAATACTATAATGTAGTAAGAAGGAGGAAGTTTTGTGAAAAAAATTTGGAAAAATTATAAATCAACAATTATTTTATTAGGTGCTATAATTATTGGAGCGATAGCAGGGGTTATATTTAAAGAGGACGCTAAAGTAGTAAGTCCATTAGGAGATTTATTTTTAAATTTGCTTTTGGTAATAATCGTACCACTTATATTTTTGACTATTTCAACTTCCATTGCTAAGATGAAAGAGCCAAAAAGACTTGGTAAAATTATGAGAACTATAGTAGGGGTTTTTGTGTTTACTTCTTTGATTGCGGTAATCATTGGTTTTGTAAGTACTTATTATATTGATTTAGTAGATACTACTGATGGTGAAGCAATAAAAGAATCATTAGTATTAGATTCTAATGAAAAAGTAGAGAAAATTGAATTAAATTTACTTGGAAGAACAGTAGAAGCGATAAGTGTTAATGACTTTTCGAAATTATTATCTAAAGATAATGTTATAGCTATTGTTATCTTTTCAATAATGTTTGGAGTAGCTATGCGAATGGCTAAAGAAAAGGCAGAACCGTTATTAAAGGTATTAATGTCTGCGAATGAAGTAATTCTTAAATTTGTACATATAATTATGTACTATGCACCAATTGGACTTGGATGTTACTTTGCATCATTGGTAGGTACTTTTGGAGCAACAATTGCAGTAGGATACTTAAAAACATTTATATTGTATACTGTAGTAGCTGTCTTATTCTATTTTATAATGTACACAGTATATGCTTATATGGCAGCAGGAAAAAGAGGTGTAAAAGCGTTTTGGAAGAATGCAATTCCTTCAACTGTAACATCTTTAGCAACCTGTTCTTCAGCAGCATGTATTCCTGTTAATGTTGAAACTTCAAAGAAAATAGGAGTATCAGATGATATTGCAGAAACTATAATACCTTTAGGAACAAGTTTTCATAAAGATGGTTCAATTATAGGTAGTGTATTTAAAATAATGTTTTTAGTGTGTTTATTTGGAACAGATGTTAGTGGATTTGGTGGAATAGGTAAAGTACTAATAGTAGCATTAATTGCTAATTTGTTAATAACTGCTGTACCAATTGGAGGAGGTACTATATCAGAAACTTTAATTATTTCAATGATGGGTTACCCAATGGGAGCACTTCCAATTCTTACAATTATTGCTGCAATTATAGATCCACCTGCTACCATGTTAAACGTAGTAGGAGATGCTTCATCTTCTATGCTATGTGCTAGAATTGTTGATGGTAAAGATTGGATGGATAAAAAGAAAGAAGACTAATTTTAGTTTTTTTTCTTTTTTCCTCTTCCATATATTAAAAAATATGATATAATTTATATATGCACGTGTGGCGGAATGGTAGACGCGGCAGACTCAAAATCTGCAGAAGTTTTCTTCGTGGGGGTTCAAGTCCCTTCACGTGCACCATATATAGAATTGATTTTAATTATATGCTAACTATTTTACTTTTATAATAGTTAGTTTTTATTACTTGAAAAAAAATACATTTATATAAATTATTTTAATTATAATTTTTATTTGGTATAATGAATATACTTTGAGAGGTGTAGTAATGAGAAAAGAAAAAAGTTGTGGATGCATAGTTATTGATGATGATAAAGTACTTCTTGTTAAACAAAATGATGGTCATACAGCATTCCCTAAAGGTCATATAGAAAAAGGGGAAACAGAAGAAGAATGTGCAATTAGAGAGACTTTTGAAGAAACAGGATTAAAAGTTAAAATATTGAATGGGTATAGGTATACGCAAACTTATTTTGTTAAAAAAGATGTATTAAAAGAAGTTATTTATTTCTTGGCTACAAAAGAAAGTGGTATTTTGTGTAAACAAGAAGAAGAGATAAATTCATTGGGATTTTATTCATTTAATGAAGCAATAAATTTAATAAGCTATGAAAATACAATAAAATTATTTGAAGAAGCAATTAAAGATATAGAAAAAATTAGAGAGAAGGATTAAAATGAAAAATATATCTGATTTATTAATGAGTAGATTAACATTAAAAGATAATAGAAGAAGAAAAAAACAATTATATGAAGAACTTAGAAGAATAGAAAGTTTTGAAAGAGATAAAAGGAAATATTGTATTCACAATATTGTACTTTATTATGGGGAAAATCATGAACCTGTATTTGAATGTTTTAATTGTGAAGAAACAGAATTTGAATTTATAGATAATAATATTAGTGTTAGTAAAAAAATACAAATATTAAGAGAAAATGGAATTGATGTTATTGATGTATCTAATTATATAAAAACAGTAAGTAGAGAAAAATTATTGAAATTAATAGAGCATGAATTATTAGAAAATATTAATGGAACAAATTTTGAATTTGAAGAAGTTATTCAAAAAGCATGGACAAAAATAAAAAGAAAATAAATTAAAATTTGACAAGATAATTTAATTATGTTAAAATAAAGCCTGTCCCTTAATAAAGGAGAGGTAGTAGTGAATACAAAGTTTAAAACTCAGATAATAGTAATGTTATTAATATCATTTGTAACACTAAATATTGATTATGCACGAATAAGTGCAAATGATGAGGAAACTAAAGTTTTAGTTACTTATGCAAGTAAATTTCAAAAAGCAAATACTGAAGAGTATGCTGTTAGTGTTGCTAATGATATAAAAACAGGACAAGTAGCTAAAGTAGAGCAGGAAGAAGCTGCTAAAAAAGCTGCAGAAGAAGCTAAACAAAAAGCAATTGAGGAAGCTAAAAAGAATAATGTTACATATTATGCTGAAGATAGCGTGGGTACTAATACTAATATAGAACTAGCAAATCAAATAGTTAATTATGCTTTACAATTTGTGGGTAATCCTTATGTTTATGGCGGAAACAGTTTAACTAATGGAACAGATTGCTCAGGTTTTACTTCACTTGTATTTGCAAATTTTGGCATAAGTTTACCAAGAAGTTCATATTCCCAAGGATATGTAGGAGTATATGTAAATCCCAACAATAGACAAATTGGCGATTTGGTTTTATATGGTTATGATGGACAAATATCTCACGCGGCATTATATATAGGTAACAATCAAGTAGTACATGCTTTAAACTCTAATGTTGGAATTGTAGTTACTGATTATAGTATAATGCCTGTAATTACAGTACGTAGAGTATTGTAAAAAAAATGACAAGGAGGTTGCTTGTTATTTTTTTTTATGTTAAAATACTTTAGGAGAGAGTTGATAAAGATGGCAGCAAAATATGATGAAAGTTCAATAAAGATATTAGAAGGGTTAGAAGCAGTAAGAAAAAGACCCGGTATGTATATAGGATCAACTGATAAAAGAGGATTACATCATCTAGTATGGGAAATAGTAGATAATGGAGTAGATGAAGCATTAAATGGATATGGTAATCATTTAAAGATAGTTATGCATAAAGATGGGAGCATTAGTGTAACTGACTTTGGACGTGGACTTCCAACAGGTATGCATGCTTCAGGGAAATCAACTCCAGAAGTAATATATACAGTACTTCATGCTGGAGGAAAATTTTCGGAAGGTGGATATAAAGTTTCGGGAGGTCTTCATGGAGTTGGTGCTTCAGTAGTTAATGCTCTTAGTAGTGTTATGGAAGTAACTACTAGAAGAGATGGTGGCGAATATTATATAAAATTTGAAAATGGTGGTAAAGTAGTTATTCCTTTAAAGAAAATTGGAACTACTAATAAAACAGGTACTACTGTTAAATTTAAGCCAGATTCTGAAATATTTCCTGTAACTGTATTTAATTATTCAACAATATGTGAAAGAATGCAAGAATGTGCTTTTCTTGTAAATGGTCTTACTATTGAAATAATTGATGAAATAGGAGGACGTAGTGAAAAATATTTATACGAAAATGGTCTAGAAGCATTTTGTGAATATTTAAATGAAGGAAAAACATCTATTCATAAAGTATTATGTTTTGATAATACTAAGGATAAAATAAATGTATCAGTAGCGATGCAATATACTGATAGTTATTCTGAAAATATAGTATCTTTTGTTAATAATGTTAAAACTGCTGATGGTGGTAGTCACGAAGTTGGTTTTAAAACAGCACTTACTAAAGTATTAAACGATTATGCAAGGGAAAATGGATTTATAAAAAATAAAGATAAAAGTTTTGAAGGTTCTGATGTAAGAGAAGGACTTACTGCTATTATAAGTGTTCAAATACCTGAAGATTTATTACAATTTGAAGGACAAACAAAATCAAAATTAGGAACACCAATTGCAAGAAGTATTGTAGAATCTGTTACAACCGAAAAATTAAAATTTTTCTTAGAAGAAAATAAACAAATTGCTACAAAAATAGTTTCCAAAGCTTTAAAAGGAAAAGAAGCAAGAGAAGCTGCTAGAAAAGCAAGAGAAGAAACAAGAAAAGGAAAAGACAATAAAAAATTAGAAAAAATATTAAGTGGTAAATTAACTCCTGCACAAACAAAAGATAAAATGGCTAGAGAATTATTTATAGTCGAAGGAGATTCAGCAGGAGGTTCTGCTAAACAAGGAAGAGATAGAAAAACACAAGCAGTTCTTCCACTTAGAGGTAAAGTAATTAATACTGAAAAAGCTAAAATAGAAGATATATTTAAAAACGAAGAAATAAATACCTTAATTCATACAATAGGGGCAGGTGTTGGAAATGATTTTCAACCTAAAGATATAAATTACGGTAAAGTAATAATTATGACCGATGCTGATGTAGATGGAGCACATATTCAATGTTTACTTTTAACTTTCTTTTATCGTTATATGAAACCTTTAATTGAAGAAGGACACTTATATATTGCATATCCTCCTTTATATAAAGTAACAGTAAATGGTAAAGATAAATATGCATGGAGTGACGAAGAACTAAGAGACCTAACTAAAGGTAAAACTAATTATAAAATTCAAAGATATAAAGGACTAGGAGAAATGAACGCTGAACAACTTTGGGAAACAACAATGGATCCTGAAAATAGAAGCTTAATAAAAATAAATATAACTGATGTTGCTTTAGCAGAAAAAAGAGTAAATGTTTTAATGGGGGACTCTGTTGAACCAAGAAAAAATTGGATTGAAGAAAATGTAGTATTCTCATTAGAAGATAATTTTCAAATATAATACATAATATGACATAATATTTGTCATATTTTTTTTATACTTATTTTGGTGATTATATGGAAGTATATATAGATGTAGTAATATTACTTAATTTCTTAATAGACTTAATATTAATATTATCTGTAGCTCTTATTTTAAGAAGAAAAACAAATATAAAAAAAATTATTAAAGGAGCTCTTATTGGGGGTGTATCAATATTAGCATTATTCATAGGCAGTAATAGAATAATATTAATATTTATAAAACTAATTACTTCATTATTAATAGTAGTTACTTCATTTGGATTTAGAAATATATTATATACGATAAAAAATATGATATATTTATATATTTCTAGTATCTTTCTAGGAGGCACTTTATATATGCTAAATCTAGAGTTATGTTATAACAATGAAGGAATGATATTTTATCATAATAATATGACTTTAAATTATTTAATATTATTAGTAGTTACTCCAATAGTAATATATTTATATATTAAAGAATCAAAGAATTTAAAAAATAATTATTCTAATTACTATAATATTGATATTTATTTAAGGGATGGAACTAAAAAAAGCATGACAGGATATTTAGATACAGGAAATAAATTAAAAGATCCATATAAACATAGACCGATAATTCTTGTAAATAGTAGGGTATTAGATGTAAATTATTTAGATACTAATGTCTTATTAGTTCCTTATGATACTTTAAACAATCATGGACTTTTAAGGTGTATTATACCAGATAAAATATATATAGATAATATTGGATATAAATATAATTATTTAATAGGGATATCTAATGAAGAAATAAAGATAGATGGAATTGATTGTATACTTCATAGTAAATTATTAGAAAGAGGGATAGAATGCGAAAGATAATAGAATTAATAAAGAAGTTATTTTTAAAAGTAAATTACATATTTTATGTAGGAAGTAGTGATATATTACCAGAACCATTAAGTAAAGAAGAAGAAGTAAAATATGTTGAATTAGCTTTAAATGGGGATGAGTTTGCTAGAAATAAATTAATTGAACATAATTTAAGACTTGTTGTGTTTTTAGCAAAGAAATATGAAAACACTAATATTGATCTAGAAGATTTAGTATCTATTGGAACAATTGGTTTAATTAAAGGAGTAAATACTTATAAACTTGATAAGAATATAAAACTTGCAACTTATGCATCAAGATGTATTGATAATGAAATTTTAATGTATTTAAGAAAAACAAAAAGGAGAAGAAGCGAAGTTAGTTTTGAAGATAGTTTAAGTTTTGATGCTGAGGGTAATGAGTTACATCTAGAAGATGTACTTGGAACTGAATCTGATATAGTAACTAAAGGACTTGAAGATGAAACTAATAAGGAGTTATTGAAGTTAGAAATAGATAAACTAAATGATAGGGATAGAGAAATAATTGAACTTAGATATGGTCTTAATGGTAAAGAAGAACTTACTCAAAAAGAAGTAGCAGATCTTTTAGGTATATCTCAATCATATATTTCAAGAATAGAGAAGAAGGTAATAAAAAAACTAGGAGCTACAATTAAATAGTCCTAGTCTTTTAAATTTTTAAGTTTAAATGGTTCAGTTGATATAATATCATATCCTCGTATAGTTAACTCGTGAACAACAGCCATAATAATTTTATTTTGTTCTTTCATATCAGTGATATTATATTCATTTATAAATCTATCCAGTAGTGGGTAATAGTTTTCATTATTAACGTTATCAAAATTTATTAATCTTTCTGCAATTTCTTTTCCTATATCAATATTTGTCATAGTAACCCTCCTTGTATATATGATACATTATAATTATACCTTTGTAAAGGAATATTTTTGAATAAGTATTCGTGATAAAATATTGTTAGGGAGGTTAAAATGCAAAAAGTAAGAGGAATAACGGAGTTAAGGGACTATGGTAAAGTTCAAATTAATCTAAAATACTTAATGGATAAATACAAAATTTCAATATATCAAATGAGCAAATTAACTGGTTTAAAATATAACACAATTAAATCTTATTATATAAATGCTCCTCTTACTAAGGTTGACTTAGATGTAGTAGCAAAAATGTGTTATGTATTAAACTGTAGTATAGCGGATATATTTGAATATGTAAATCCACAAAATTAACACTTTCCATAGTGTTTTTTTTATTCCTCTTGAAATAATAATAACATAGATTATATTATTTGTATGTAAACAATTCGGTTACATTAAATATTTTGTTAAATTTATATTATTTGTTTCTATAATAATTATTTTAAAACTTATTAAGTTTTAAAAATGATTTGTAAAAGTTAAATAATTTCTTAATTTTTATGTATTAGGTTGAAAGTAAATCTTTTGGCATGATATAATGAATATGTAGATGGAGGTAAAATAGTGTGAAAGATAAAAAAATTAAACCTTTAGATTCTGAGATTCAATTAATCCAAATGGAAAAATTTATAAACGATTTTGATAAGTCAATGAACAAAAGCATTAAAAATAGTTTTAAAAATTTATTATATTTTCTATTACCTATTTTAGTTGGTATTATTGGAATTATTATTTTCCCTAATCCAATAACTTTAGCTTTATGTATGTCATTGGTGACTATTACAGTTACTATTAATCAAATTGTTGAAAGTAAAAAGATATTTAATAAACAAAATAAAAATGTATTTAAATCTGATAAAATATTTTATGTAGAAGAAGAAAAAGATATTGAACAAGTTTTAGAAGAAGGAATAGGAAATAAAGAAGGAAAAGATTTTTATACTGAAAATATAAAAACAGCAATGAATAGTACTGACATTGGAGAAAAAAGTAAATACGAAGAAGCATTAGAAAAACAAAAGTTAAAAGGAAAAACTTTCAAAATATTAGAAAAAGAAGAAAACATATTTTTAAATAAAGATGAAACTATGATACAACTTGTAAGAGAACTTGATTTTTATTGTGATGTATATAATATTCCACAGTTAAAAATATCTAATAATGATTGGGAAAAATTTTTTGCTATTTTATATAAAGGTTTTATTGAAAAACAAGTTGAAGACAAATTTTATGAATCCATGTCTTTAATATGTAGATTTACTTTAGCAAAAGCACTTATTAATAATTTAAAGAATATTACGATAAAAGATTTTATTGATAATTTATATTATTTAGAAAAAGAATACAGTACCAATGATGTTACGTTTAGTAAAAAAGAAATATTGATTTTTCAAAAGAAAATAATATCAAGCATTTACCACCCAAAAATAATCGAGTTTCAAGATTTTAAAAAAGACAAAGGAAGAAAAAAATAGTATTTTTAAATATAACTTTATAAAAGTAGTTAAGTGTTTATTACAATTGTCTTAAATTTGATTATATATTTTATATAGTAAGTTAAATAGTAGTATTATTTATAAATTTTAAATAAATTTTGCTACTATTTTTATCATTTTATTAAGTATTCATGTTATAATTATCAAGGGTAGTGAGTGATAAATATGGATTATAGTATAAAAATAGATGAGTTTGAAGGACCTTTAGATTTACTTCTTCATTTAATTAAAGAAGATAATATTGATATATATAATATATCAATTGATAAGATAACTAAAGATTATTTAGATTATATTAATAAAATGGAAGAGTTAAATATTAATGTAGCATCCTCTTATTTAGTAATGGCCGCAGAACTTATGGAAATAAAATCTAAGTCATTACTTCCATCTGTTAAGAAGGATAATGAAGAAGATGACGAGGAAAAAGTAAGTAGAGAAAAACTTATAAATAAATTAATTGAATATAAAAAATATAAAGAAGTAACTAGTTCATTTAAAGAATTAGAAAAGATTAGAAAAGAAATATATATAAAGGCTCCAGAAAATATAAAGAATTATATAGATGAAAAAATTGTTAATGATAGTAATGTTGGAGTAACTGACTTACTTGATGCTTTTTCAAAGTTTTTAGAAAGAAAAAAATTAGAGAAACCACTTAACACTAAAATAACTAATAAAGAATATAGTGTTAGAGAAAGAAAGAGTAGTATAAGAAATATACTTAAAAGTAAGAAAAAAGTAGAATTTACAGAATTATTTACAGAATACAATAAAAGTTATATAGTCGTTACTTTCTTATCTGTTTTAGAAATGACTAAAGATAATGAAATAGATATTAAACAAGAAAATAATTTTAGTAAAATATTTATAGAATTGAAGGTGTAGTATGGAAGCAATAATTGAAGGATTATTATATGTCCAAGGCGATATTGGACTTACTCTAGATCAAGTTATGAATATATTAAATGTAAGTGAAGAAGAAGCAAAAGAATTGGTGTTTAATCTAAAAAATAGTTATGAACAAGAAAATAGAGGACTTAGGATTAAATATTTAGGTAATACTTTTAAATTAACAACAAAGGAAGAACATAAAGCGTATTATCAAAAATTATTAGAGAATCCTAAAAATAATGTTTTATCTAATTCAGCATTAGAAACTTTAGCAATAATTGCCTATAATGAGCCAATTACAAGAGTAGGAATTGATGAACTTAGAGGAATAGATTCATCATATGTTGTAAGAAGACTTCTTGCTAAAGGGTTAATTAAAGAGTGTGGTAAATCTGATTTACCAGGTAAGCCTATATTATATAAAACAACTGATGATTTCTTAGATTATTTTGGATTATCTTCAATTAATGATCTTCCAAAGTTAGAAGAATTAGATGAAGAAGATGGAGATAAAGATTTATTTAAATCAATTTATAAAGAAGAAGGGGAATAATATATGAATATAATAGATATAATTACTAAAAAAAAGAATAAAGAAGCACTTTCTAAAGAAGAAATAGAATATGTTGTTAATTCTTATGTAGATGGTAGTATTAAAGACTATCAAATGAGTTCATTACTTATGGCTATTACCATAAATGATATGAATGATGATGAAATCCATTATTTAACTAATGCAATGTTAAATAGTGGTAAGAAACTAGACTTGAGTAGTTTAGGTATTGTTGTTGATAAACATTCAACCGGAGGAGTGGGAGATAAAACGACTTTAATGGTAGCCCCAATAGTAGCGTCTTGTGGAGTAAAAGTAGCTAAAATGAGTGGAAGAGGACTTGGACATACCGGAGGTACTATTGATAAATTAGAGTCAATTCCTAATATTAAATTAAATTTAACTGAAGAAGAATTTATAAATGAAGTTAAAAATATTAATATGGCTATTACTTGTCAAACTGATAATATGGTAATTGCCGATAAAAAAATATATGCTCTAAGAGACGTGACTGGAACAGTTGAATCAATTCCTTTAATTGCATCATCTATTATGAGTAAAAAGATTGCAAGTGGGGCAAGTAAGTTAGTTCTTGATGTTAAAGTAGGAAGTGGTGCTTTAATTAAGAATATTGAAGATGCTAGACGTCTATCTAATATAATGGTTAACTTAGGAAAACAAAATAATATTGAAACAGTATGTTTAATTACTAATATGGATATTCCTTTAGGAAATAATATAGGAAATTCACTAGAAATAGAAGAAGCAATAGATATACTTACTAATAAAAAAGATAATGAGCTTAAATCTTTAGTAATAGAATTATCTAGTTATATGGTATCATTAGGTCTTAGTATAAGTATAGAAGAAGCAAGAAATATGGTTATAAATAAATTAAATGATTTAAGTGCTTATAATAAGTTTTTAGAATTTATAAAATATCAAAATGGTAATATAGAAGCATTACCTAAAGGGACTCATGCATATAATATTAAATCTAATATGGAAGGATATATTACTAAAATAGATGCGTATAAATTAGGAAGACTATCAATGTTACTAGGAGCAGGTAGAGAAAATAAAGAAGATACTATTGATTATACCGCGGGTATTATATTAAATAAAAAAATAAATGATCATGTTGGTATTGGAGACGTTTTATTTACAGTTTATACTAATAAAGATATAAGTAATATTGATTTTAATATTATTGATATAACTAATAATAAAATGGAAGAACCAAAACTTATATATGAAATAATAAAATAAACGTTATTATTTCTTTTTTTATGTCAATATTGGTGTAAACTAGTTAAAATAAAGCATTAAAGTTAACTAACAATGATATACTTATTATGAAGTGAGGATGATGTTATGGCAGTAAATTATAAAAGAAAATTAAATAAAAAGAAGATAATTATATTTATTATGAGTATATTACTTTTATTTATAGTAATAGGTTTTGTTTATTTCTTATTTAATAAAGATGAAGTAATAGCAATATTAGATAGTGAAGTACATACAATTGAAGAAACTGATACTTATACATTAAAAATAGATTATCCAATATTTCATATTAAAGAAGTGGATAATAAAGTAAAAGAATATGTAGATAAAAGAAAAAAAGAATTTATTGATGTTGTAGATAAAATAGATTATGAATTAACAGCTAAATATGATTTTTTATTAAATGTTACTAGTAGTGAATATAACGATATTATAAATATTCATATGAATACTTTATCTTATACTGGGGGAGCTCATTATATGAGAGATGATGAATCAATTCATTATAATAAAAAGACTAAACAGTTTATGAATTTATCTGATTTCTTTATCGATACAGAAGCATTTAATAAAATAGATGATTTAGCATACCATTATATTATGAAATTAAACTTGAAGTCCGAAAAATATAATTTTAGTGAAATATGGGTAAGAAGAGGAATTATTCCTAATGCTTTAAATTATAGTCATTTTACATTTAAGAAAGATGGATTAGAAATATTATTCCCTCCATATCAAATTGCTTCTTGGGCAGATGGTGAAATAAAAATAACTATTCCATATAGTGATTTAAATGAATTATTAAAAGATGAATATAAGGGTAGTGAAAAAGAAGATGAAAAGGTAGTGTTAGTACCAGAAATAAGAGATTTATCTAAATATGAAGATAAGAAGTTATTAGCATTTACTTTTGATGATGGACCAAATACAAGTACTACTAGTCTTCTTTTAGATAATTTGGACAAGTATGATGCTAAGGTAACATTCTTTGTTTTAGGTAGTAGAATAGATGCTCATAGTGAAGTATTACAAAGAGCATATTTAGAAGGTAATCAAATAGGTAGTCATACTTATAATCATCAAAATTTATTCGTTATTGATAATACAACTATTTTAAAAGAAATAAATGATACTAATGAAAAAATAAAAGAAGTAACGGGGGAATATCCTAAATTAATTAGACCACCTTATGGTAATACAAATTCGGAAATTAAGAGATTAAGTTCTCTTAGTACTGTTTTATGGGATGTTGATACTTTAGATTGGAAATCAAGAAATGCTGAAAAAGTATGTGAAGAAATAATGAAGAGTGCTCATGATGGGGCAATAATATTACTTCACGATATATATGAGTCATCAGTAAATGGTGCTCTTATGGCTATGGACAAGTTATCTAAAGAAGGTTATGCTTTTGTTACCATAAGTGAAATGGCAACATTAAAAAATAGAGAATTAAATAATGAGGAGACATATTATAATTTTAAATAAGGTGATATTTTGAAAAACATAATTAAAATATTTATATGTATAATAATTGCTTTAGGTATAAGTTATTACTTAGTAAATAATAATATCTTTAAGACTGATACCAAAAGTAGTGTTTATAAAGATACTGAAGAATATTTAAAAAATGAAGAAAATAAAGACATTAATGAAATAAAAGAAAAAATAGATGAAGTAAATAATCCGAAAGAAGAAGTTCCTGAAGTCCCAGAAATACCGGAAATTCCTGATAATTCTAGTGGAATGTCCCCTAAAGATATATTTCAGCAAAATAAAATATTAATGATTGGAGACTCTTTTGTAGAAGGAATGGCAGCTTATGGGGTATTATATTCTTCTAATGCAATATGGGAAAGAGGAAAAAGAATAGATAATATGTCTGACCAACTAGCAAAGGGGGTAGAATATAATCCAAGTAGTCTTATTTTAGTGTATGGATCTAATGATGTTCAAATGTGGGATTATAATGTCGATGGATTTATTAATGCTTATAGTAATAGTCTTGATAATATAACTTCATCTCTTCCTAATACTAAAATATATGTATGTTCAATCTTACCAGTTAATGAAGTAGGACTAGCAGAAGATCCATCTTTCCAATATATAGATTTATTTAATCAGAGATTAGAAGAATTATGTAATCAAAGAGGAATACCATTTTTAGATAGTAGTTATATATTAAATTTAGAAAGTGATCCATATAGTCCAGATGGAATACATCCGAAAGGATTCTATTATGAAAAATGGGCACTAGATATATTAAATAAAATGAGGTAATAAGATGAAATTAAGACAGATAATATTTATTATAATTTTTATAAGTATTCTTTTAGTAATACCTTTTCTAATTGAAGATAAAAAAGTAGATATTGATGAAATAAAAAAAGTGTTTGAAGAATATGCAAAAGAAGATATTGTTACAGAAATAGATTCTAGTACTATATACAATAACTATAATATAAACACAAATAGTCTAGAAGGTTATATTAGTTATGGACCAATATCTTATATGAACGTTCAAGAATTAACTGTATTTAAAGAAGAAGATAAAGATAAAAGAATAGAAATAAAAAATAAAATAAATGAATATATAAATAAAAAGATTCTTACTTTTCAAGGTTATGGCGAAGCCCAAGTGGAACTATTAAAAAATAGTGTTGTTGAAATTAAAGGCGATTATGTATTTTGCATTATATTAGATAATAGTGATGAAGTATGGCAAAATATAACAAAATTATTTTAGAAAGAAGGTATTATAATGTCTTTTAGTAGTATTATATTTTGTTTTATCTTTTTACCAATAGTAGTTTCTTTATATTTTATTATTCCTAAAAAGTTAAAGAATGTATATTTACTTCTTGCTAGCATATTATTCTATTCTTATAGTGGTATTTCCTATACGATTATATTATTGCTAATAGTTTTATATAATTATATATCAGTAAGAATTATGGATAAATTAGAAGGCAAAAGAAGAACAGGTAAATTAATTGAAATATTAATTATAAATATCTTTACTTTATGTTATTTTAAATATTATTATATGATTTTAAATAATATATTTACAGATATTGCATTTAAAGAAATTATACTTCCCTTAGGTATGTCATTTTATTTATTTACAGTATTATCTTATATAATTGATGTATATAGAAAGAATGTAAAGAGTGAGCATAATTTTATTTCATTTAGTTTATATATATTATTTTTTCCTAAATTAGTAATGGGACCAATTGTTAGATACAGTGATTTTAATAAACAAATAGATAATCATGATTTTGATAATTCATTATTTAATTATGGGTTTAAAAGATTTATTATTGGTCTATCTATGAAAGTAATATTAGCAGATACTTTTGCTCGTATTATTTCTGCATATCAAGTAAGTTCAATGTTAGGTAGTATAGTTATAATTATTTTATATTCATTACAAATATATTATGATTTTGCAGGTTATACTAATATGGCTTTAGGTCTTAGTAATGTTTTTGGATTTAAATTACCTGAAAATTTTGATTATCCATATTTATCAAAGAGTGTGGGTGAATTTTTTAGAAGGTGGCATATTACTTTAGGTAAATGGTTTAGAGATTATGTTTATATTCCACTTGGGGGAAGTAGAGTATCTAAATTAAGACTTGTTATAAATTTGCTTATTGTATGGCTTCTTACAGGAATGTGGCACGGAGCAAGTTTAAACTTTATTATATGGGGATTATTTTTAGGAATAATTATTGTAATGGAAAAACTATTATTATCTAAAATAAAAATACCTAAAATAATAAGTATTCCATTTACATTTATTATAATATCAATAAGTTGGATATTCTTCTTTAATTCTAATGCAAGTGATATAACATTAATTTTAAAGAATTTAATTAATATAAATAATTTTATGGATGATAAAATAATTTTTATAATCAAAAATAATTTCGTTTATCTAATTATTGGATTAATATGTATAACACCATTAATTAAGATTTTAGGAGAACGCCTCCAAAATAAAAATAATTTTATATATAATATATGTAATAATATTTATTTAATTATTTTATTAATAATATCAACAGCATACTTAATTAGTAATTCATATCAAACATTCTTATACTTTAACTTTTAAAGGAGGATCTAATGAAAGAAAAAACATATTTTATTGGGTATTTTACCCTTATATATTTATTAACAATATTTTTTATTAATTTATTTTCACCTTCTTTAAATTTTTCAGAAGAAGAGAATAGGCCACTTGCAAGTAAACCGGAAATGAATGTTAGTAATGTTACTGATGGTAGTTATTTTACTTCTTACAATAAATATATTGAAGATCAGTTTTGGAATAGGACAACTTGGAAAAGTTTAAAAACTAATATTGAAAAAAGTATTGGTCTTAAAAAGATAGATAATATATACTTTGGTAAAAACAATAGATTAATTGAAGGAGTAGTTATTCCTAGTGATGATTTTATAAATAGAAGAGTAAATAATATAAAGAAATTACAAGAATATTATAGTGAATTAAATATGGATTTTGTTCTTATTCCTAATAAAGTAGGAATATATTATGAAGAAGTAAGTTCTTCTAATAAACAAAAAGAATTATATGATAATTTTATTAATAATTTTGATAATAATTTAGTTAAAGTAAATTGTTTTGATATATTGTCTTCTCACAAAGATGAAAATATTTTCTATAATACAGATCATCATTATACTTCTTTAGGAGCCAAATATATTAGTGAGAGTTTATATGATAAAGAAAATATAGAGTGTAGTGAATATACTGTCAATAATCATTTTATTGGAACTAGTGCCAAAAAACTTGCTTATTATAACATTTATGATATTGTAAATATATATGTACCTAATGAAGAAGTATCTTACTATTTAACTTATAATAATGACGAAACAGAGTATACTTCTATATATGATAGTAGTAAACAATATAGTAATGATTCCTATGAAATATTTTTCGGAGGAAATAAAAGTGTAATTGATATAAGAACAAACTCAGAAAGTGAGAGTAAACTTTTATTAATAAAAGATTCTTATGCCAATAGTTTTATTCCATTTATATTAAATAATTATCGAGAAATTATTGTTATAGATCCAAGATATTATCATGAAGATATTAATAGTTTAATTAGTGATAAACAAATTACGGATATAATGCTTTATTATAATATGAATACTTTTTTTGAAGATACATCATTAGATGATATGATAGAAAATATAAAATTATAGACATTTTGTTAAATTTATGATATATTATTATTGCAATTGATTGTGTCAAGTGCTGTAATATTATAATAAATATTGCATAAAATATAAATGCTACTATGTAGCATAAAAAAAGCGGGTGAAGCCAGTCCTAAATGGCAGCTAAAAAAGTGAGTGAAGCCAGCTCTATAAATGGCAGCTAAAAAAGTGAGTGAAGCCAGCTCTATAAGTGGCAGCTAAAAAAGTGGATTAGAGAGCACACTCTAATCCTTTTTAAATAAATATAAATTTCAAATGGGGGATATAGATGTATAAAAGTTTTAAAATAGTAAAAGTAGATTCTAAATATTGTGATTATTTAAGACAATATGATAATAAAGTTTCTTATAATGCAGGTACTAAAGATTTAAGACCATTTATTGGAGTATTATTTATGATAGATAAATGTGAATATTTTGCTCCATTATCTAGTCCCAAACCTAAACATAGTAAATTAAAAAATACCTTAGATTTAATAAAAATAGAAAATGGGACTTATGGAGTAGTTAATTTTAATAATATGATACCTGTTATGGATAAAAACTATGTCATTTTTGATTTAAATAAAAAAACAGAAAATAGAGCAGAAAATTTTAGATTAGAATTATTAAGAAATCAGTTAAGATGGTTAACTGCCAATAAAAAAGATGTTAATACTAAATTAAAATTATTATATAATTTATATAAAAGTAATAAATTACCTAAAAATGTAAAAGATAGATGTTGTAATTTTCCTTTATTAGAAGAAAAATGTAGAGAGTATAATAAATAAAGATATTGCTCATAAAAGGAACAATATCTTTTAGTTTATATAAATTAAAGTATAGCAGTAGTAATTGTAATTTCGTATTTACAATTATCTTCTCCGATCATAAAAGTCATAATATTTTCTATACTATAATCAAATTCAGCAGGAATAGTTAATACATTATTTAAGAAAGTTACTCCTTTAGGTAAGGCGGAAGTTGAAGTAACTACTACATTAGGGTTAGTAACAAAAGTGATTATGTTTTCTTCTTTATTACCAGTAAAGATATATGTATTAGGTTCTGTACCATCTTTTATAATTCCTCCTCCAGCTATATCAAATGTTAGGGCAGATTGCACACATTTGCATCCTTCGCATATACAATTATTGAATAGTTCTAGTTTACCTTGAAGAACTGTTTCTAATCTCGTAATAGAGTTAACCATGGATTTTACGGAATCGTTAACTTTTAATAATTCATTAGTGTCTTTAGCAAAAGTTAGAGCAGCCTGAATTTTTTCACCTTCAGCATTTAAAATATGAGATAAACCAGTTTGTTGTAAAGCAACAGATGCAATTATATCATTTACAGCTTCGCATCTTTTTACACCACTAGGTTTAATTATTGGCATTGACATTTTTTATTTCATCTCCTCGTTATATACTATGAAGGATATTATTTTTTGAAAGGGCATATACTTATTTTCATAACATTATTTAAAATTCATATATTTTATTAGGTGATATTCTATGAAAAAGATATGTTTAAATACTAATTCAGAATATACAGGATTTTATATTAATGAAGATAAGTTTATGTTCTTAAATAAAAATGGGATAGATGAATATGATAATAAACTTAATTATATTAAAACTATTTACTTAGATAATGAATATAATAGTATTTCTTATAACGATAAAATATATTTAAGTAAAGATAATAAATTATATGTAAAGGAAGATAATATTAACTTAGTTAAGGAAGTAGAAACTAACATTAATTCATTAAATTTTTATCAGAGTAAATTAATTATAACTAATAATAATATTTATATTTTAAAAGATGATATAGAAAAATTTTTAGATAGTAATGTTATAAATTCTTTATTAAAAAATAATTTAAATAATAAAATATATTGTGCTACTCATATTAATAATAATGTGTATGTAGTATATAACAATAATAAAAAAGTATATATTTCTAGTATATATAATTACAAAATAATTGCTAATAAATATTTTTTAGGAGAAAATATAGAAGTATATAATACATATTATTATCAAAATAAATTATATATATTAGTAAAATCTAATAATAAAATGTATTTATATGTAATTTTAGAATATAAGCACTATAATAATTGCTTAGAACTTATAAAATGTTTATGTTTTTGTAATTATAATGATATACCAACTTCTATTGCTATGATTGAAAAATCAATTGCTAAAATATTAGATGCTGAAGCAAGAAAGATTCAGAAGATAATATCTATAACTTGTAATGTTGATGAACTCTTAAAAGTTAATGATTCTGTAAATGAAATGGTAAAGAAAATAACTTTATTAGAGCAAGCATTATGTTCTAAATTAGAAATATATGAAAAAATATTAAGAGAAAATCGTGAAATGAAAAAGTAAATCCCAGTTTCATAAAGTGAAATTAAAATGTAAGAGAAACGTCCATAATATGGGCGTTTTAAAGTGATAAAATAATTTGA
>CALVXD010000013.1 GCA_944368815.1 uncultured Bacilli bacterium | reverse complement strand
ATTCTTGCTTCTTGCAGTCGCAACGAATATTATATTAGAAGGAGTTATTTTTTTCAACTCAACGCTAAAGCTTTATTCAACCCCTAGACTATCTAGGGGTTTTCTATAAACAAAAAAACACACATACATATGTGTGCATAATTATTTATCTTGCTTCTACAATTAACTTAATTGCCGTTCTTTCATCTCCATCAATTACTATATCAGTAAATGCTGGAATACAGACTAAATTCTTACCTGAAGGAGCTACGAATCCTCTTGCAATAGCAATAGCCTTAATCGCTTGATTTAATGCTCCAGCCCCTATTGCTTGAATTTCCACACTTCCCTTTTCTCTAAAAACATTAGCAAGTGCTCCTGCAACTGAATTAGGATTTGATTTAGTTCCTACTTTAAGTGTTTCCATAATTATTTTATCATTCCTTTCTTTATTTACATTATAACTATATGATTAAAAAATGAAAAAATAACTATTATATAATTTTATAAATTAGTAACATATATCTTTTATTTTAAATTCAGTACTGCCCATAAGTTCTAAAGTACTAGTCGAATATACATTTTCTGTATATGCAACTTGTTCCTTATCTTCATATTGAGAACAATTATACCCTCCAATAGAATAAATATTATATTCCATGACCTTAAACGAATCATCTTTTATTTCTTTAACATGTACTCTTTCTAATTCTTTTAAAACTTTACCTTCTTTATCAAAGACAATCAAATAACCATTAAAGTCTTGTGCTCCAGTAGATGGTTTAACAAATATATTATTATTTACTTTTACAACTGAAATATTAACAAATTCAACATCAGCAAATTTATTATTTATAACTTTATCTTTATAATATAATTTCATTGTAAATCCATTTTTATTAGATGTTGGCACCGTTTCAATTTTTAAATCATATTCATTATATACATAATTTACTTTTTCACAAGTCTTTATATCATTTTCATAATTACTAGTAACATAAATTTTATCTTCGTCAATATTATAAGTACACATATCTTTTTCTTCTTTAGCGCATCCACTTAATAGAATAACAACCATAATCCCCATTATAATTTTTTTCATAAATCTCTCCTTTATATTTTATTATTCATTAAATCTTTATATACTTGAATTAATTTTTTACCTACTGTTTTAATTTCTCTGTCACTTACTACTTTGTATCCTTCTTCTGTTACATCTTTTAGTTTTCCTTCTAAAATTCCTTTTATTTTATCTTCAAATTCCTCTATATCTTTAGCTTTATAAACATTTTTGCCATCAACTAACCATTCATCAAATATAGGTATATCTCTAACTATTGAAGGAATTTTTTCTGTTAATGCTTCTAATATAGGAATACCCTCTGTTTCTTCTAAAGTTGGAAATAAATAAAGATTAGCACCAGAATAAGCTCCTCTTAATACTTCTGGTTCTACATAACCGGCAAAATATAAATTGGGAAGTTTCGTTTTAACTGCTTTTCTAATTTTTCTAGGAGATGCATATAAGGGACTATAACCAAACCAAATAAATTTATATTCTGGCATTCTTTTAGCAAGTTCAACAAAATCTAAAATCCCTTTTCTCTCTAAATATAATCCTACTCCCATAATAACTTTATTTTCTTTACTATATCCAAAATCTTTTCGAAATTTTTCACCATTTTTTATATTTCTTTCAAAGAATTCCATATTAATTCCATTAGATATAGCGTAAATTTTCTTACCTAAATTATAATTTTCTAATAATCTTTTTGAATATTCTGTTGGGGTTATAATTACGTCCCCTAGTTTATAACATTTACATATCCACCATTTAAACAACTTAGATAATTGATTAGAAAATATAAAAGAATTTCTAAAGTCTTCTTCTGTACTATGTGCGTGATATACAACTTTCTTCCCCATTCTTTTAGCTTTCTTTGCTAAAAAATATGATTTAGGTCCATAAAAATTTATATGTACTATGTCATAGTCAGTACATTTAGGATCCAATGTATAATCAACATTATTCTCTTTTAATGCATTAATTTGATGTTTAACAGCTTTTCCTAATCCTGATTTACCTATTTTTTTAAGTCCTTCTGTATATAATAAAATCTTCATATTTATCCCTACCTATATTTAATTATTTTTTGCATTTCTCTTTCTGTATCCCTTTTCTTAAGTGCTTCTCTTTTATCGTAATTTTTCTTACCTTTAGCAAGACCTATTAATACTTTTAATTTACTTCCTTTAAAATACATCTTTAAAGGTATTAAAGTATATCCTTCTTTTTCTATTTTATCTCTTAATTTTAATATTTCTTTTTTATGCATAAGTAATTTTCTAGTTCTTGTTTCCTCATGATTAAATCTATTTCCTTCTTCATATAAAGAAATATGTGAATTCAATAAATATAACTCATTATTTCTAATAATTGCATAACTATCTTTAATATTAGCTTTACCGTTTCTAATTGATTTTATTTCCGTTCCTTTTAAAACTATACCTGCTTCATACTCGTCTTCCATTTCGTAATCAAATCTTGCTTTTCTATTTATAATTTCCATAAATATCACATCCTAGATATAATATAACATAAAAAAGAAAACTAGTAAATTAATTACTAGTATTTTCTAAGATAATGCTACTACTGGCATTGTTTCATCATACATTTTTACTACTTCACTATATTTATTATATACACTCTCATATGTAGGTAAATACGTTGAATCAATTTCACTAAATGGTACGACTTTAAAATCTCTATATCTAATATGTCTAGTATATATAAGTTCATTATTAATATTATCTATTTTAATATCAACGTCATCTCCTTTTACTGTCTTAGTAATATCTAAAGATGACATAAGTCCTACCATTTTATTATAATTATCTTTTTGGTCTTGAGCAGATATAAAGTTACCTAATGAATAAAATACGATTGTATCATCTATCCATTCAACTGGTTGAACTACGTGTGGGTGAGTTCCTATTACAATATCAACTCCTAATGATGCTAAAAATTCTGCTGCATCTTTTTGATATTTAGTTGGAGTATGTGTATATTCTACTCCCCAGTGCATTGCTACAATTAATACATCTACTTTATCTCTTACTCTTTCTACATCTTTCTTAACAGTTTCTTTAAATGCCTCATATCCTACTCCATAGTCAGCATTATAGTCCATTGGCCAAACATTAACTAAATAATCTTTACCTTTAGGAATAGCAATACCATTTGTACCATAAGTATAATTTAACATTGTATAAGTAATATTATTTTTTTCCATTACTTTTACTTCATTTCTGTCTTCTTCACTACAATAACTACCTGCAGTTAAAACATCAGTTTTAGAATCCCAATATTCACATGAATTAAGAACTGCTTTTTCTCCTCTATCTATTGTATGATTAGTAGCAAGTGATACCATATTAAATCCAGCATCTAACATCGCATCTCCTGCTTCATATGGAGAATTAAATGTTGGATAATCAGAAAGTCCTAATTCACTTCCTCCTAAAATAGTTTCTTGATTATAATACGCTAAATCATAACCTTTCACTTTATCTTTAATCATTGTAATCATTGGTTTAAAATCATAACCATCATAATTAGCATTTCTATTTGCTTCATTATATATACTAGAATGGATTAAATTATCTCCAACCATTACCATTGATAATTTATAAGTTTCCTCTTTAACTCCAGTTCCCTGATTTTTATCTCCTGCAATTACATCATTATTATTTGTATTATTATTAGTTAATTTAATTACTAAAAAGTATATTCCTATAATTGCTATTACTAATATAGTAAGAGCAATTAATATTCTACCTACCTTTAACTTTCTTTTTCGTTTTGTTACTTTCTTCACTTCTCTCCAACTCCTTTACAAGCACAAAATCAACAGTACTTGTTTCTCTTGATGCTTTTACTACCTTTACTTTTACTTCATCACCAAAACCAAATTTACGTCCTGATTTTTTGTCATATAAAGTCATAGCTTTCTCACTAAATGTATAATAACCTGGTAAATCTTCAATTCTAATTAAACCTTCAACTGAATTAGGAAGTTCTACAAAAATACCAAATTCTTGCACTCCAGATATTACTCCTTCAAAAACTTCTCCAATATGATCTTCCATATACTCAGCCATTTTCATTTTATCAACATCCCGTTCACAAGAATCAGCATCCCTTTCTCTTGCTGAAGTATGTTCACACATTACAGATAATTCTTTTTTAAAGTAATCAATTAAATCATAATTATAATCTCCATTATAAAGTTTTACTAATCTATGTAATATTAAATCCGGATATCTTCTAATTGGTGAAGTAAAATGACTATAGCATTTACTACCAAGTCCAAAGTGTCCAATATTTTCTTCAGAATATACAGCTTTAGCCATTGCTCTTACTAATAACTCATTTAGTATAGGTTTAACTCTTTCATCTTCTATTTGATCAATTATATTTCTTAAATCCTTTACAGATATTTTACCTTTCTTCTTACCTGTAACACTATAACCATGGGTAGATAAGAAATCCATAAATTTTTGTAATTTTGCTTCATTTGGTCTATCATGAACACGATATATTCCAGGAACTCTATCACTTCTATAATATATTGAAGACGCAACTGTTTCATTAGCAACAATCATAAAGTTTTCAATTAATTTTTCACCAGTTCTTTGTTCTCTTAACTTAATTTCATAAGGGTGACATTTCTCATCTACTAATATTTTTGCTTCTTTAGTATCAAAATCAATATATCCACGAGCAATCATTTTATTTCTAAGAATATTGGATAAATCATTCATAGTTTTTAAATCATCTACAAAATCTTCATAACCTTCTGGTACAATATCTTTTTCCAATATACTATTAACAGCATCATAAGTCATTTTCTTTCTACTTCTAATAATGCTATCACATATATCATAATTAATAACATTACCTTTACTGTCTATTTTCATAATACAAGATAATGCAAGTCTATCAACTTCAGGATTTAAAGAACATATACCATTAGATAATCTGTGTGGAAGCATTGGTAAAACTCTATCTACTAGATAAACACTAGTTCCTCTTTCATATGCTTCTATATCTATCTTACTTCCCATTTTTACATAATGTGAAACATCGGCAATACAAACACCTAAGGTGTAAGTATTATCATCATTTTTATAACAAAATATTGCATCATCTATATCTTTAGTATCAGCCCCATCAATTGTAAATACTTTCTTATCCCTTAGATCAATTCTATCTTCTAATTCTTTTTCTAATACACTATCAGGGATATTATCTACTTCTAACATTACTTCATCAGGAAATTTTGGTTTAAATCCATATTCATATACATATGATAAAATATCTACTCCAACATCATTTTTATGTCCTATTATAGTAACTATTTCTCCCATATTTCTATTTTTTTCATCTCTTTTTACTACTACTTTATGGCCCTCTACTGCTCCATTTAAGTTATCAAAAGGTATATATATATCACTACCACCTTTATTAGTCGTTACATAGAATTTATTGTCTTTAACTACTACTTCCCCAATAATTACTTTATCATTTCTCTTTAATATTTTAACTATTTTCCCTTCAAAATCTCTTCTGTTAGTAACTTCTACTGCAACAATATCACCATCTAATGCTCCATTTATATCTCTTTCATTAATATAAATGTCTTTCTCTAATCCTGTTCCCAAGATAAATCCATAACCACTAGACTTTAATTGTAACTTTCCTTTTACTAAATGACTATTTTCAAATAATAAGTATTTATCTTTATTACTATGATATAAAATTCCTTCCTCACACATTTCGTTTACTAGTTTTTGTAATTCACTAAACTCTACTGGAGTATTTAGTCCTAAAATATCGTTTATATCTATTATATTTAACGATGTATTTTGTTTAAGTAATTCAATTATTCCTTCTTTCATTTCGTCCTCCTAATTAGAAAAAGACTTAAATATTTTTAAGTCTATCTAAATGATATAAATAAGCATAGCACAAAAAATGCCATACCAAGAAGCATAGTTAATCTGCTTATAAATAATTCTGCTCCTCTTTCTTTTCTATTTGAAAACAAATCAGAACTTCCACCTTGAATTATTTGTGAAGCTGACTCTGCTTTTGCACTTTGTAATAATACTAATCCAATTAATAAAATTGATATTATTAATACTGCTGTTTCCATATTAACCTCCAAACTATCTAAATTATATCATAACAATTTAATATTGTATACCCCAAACAACCATTTCGTGAGCTGGTTTTCCACAACAAACACATTTATCATCAATATGTTCTTGCTCAAAAGGAATACATCTTGATTTAGTACCTTTTATTTCTTTTATTTTTGTTTCACATTCAGGACTACCGCACCACATTGCTTTAATAAATCCTGGATGTTCATTCATAATATTAGTCATTTCTTCTAAATTATGCGCAATATAAGTTTGTTTATTTCTTCTTTCTAATGCTCTATTATATAAATTGTTTTGTATTTCTTCCATTAAATCATTAACAATACTTACTATATCTGAATTAACATCTATTTCTATTTTTTCTCTAGTATCTCTTCTAACAATAGTTACTTTACCGTTTTCTAAATCTCTTGGACCTATTTCTATTCTAACAGGAATACCATTGACTTCTGCTTCAGCAAACTTAAATCCTGCGCTCTTATTAGTATTATCTATATATGAAATAATATTATTTTTATTAAGTTCTTCAAAATATTTATTTGCTAAATTATTTACTTCATCATTTTCTTTAATTGGAATAATTACTACTTGTCTTGGGGCAATCTTCGGGGGAAGTACAAGCCCATAATCATCTGAATGAACCATGATTAAAGCTCCCATCATCCTTGTAGATACTCCCCATGATGTTTGATATGCGTAATCAAATTTATTTTCTCTATTTACAAATTTTATATCATAAGCACGAGAAAACTTTTGACCAAAATAATGTGATGTGCCTGATTGTAAAGATACTCCATTATACATAAGAGATTCTACTGTATATGTATATTCTGCTCCTGCAAATTTTTCTTTATCGGTCTTCTTACCTACAATCGAAGGAATAGCTAAATAATTATGAAAAAAATCATTATATACATTAAGCATTTGTAAAGTTTCTTTTTCTGCTTCTTCTTTTGTCTCATGTACTGTATGTCCTTCTTGCCATAAGAATTCTCTACTTCTTAAAAATGGTCTTGTTTCTTTTTCCCATCTAAGAACATTACACCATTGATTATATAATTTAGGCAAATCACGATATGATTTTACTACTGTAGAATAATAATCACTAAATAAAGTTTCAGAAGTTGGTCTTATGCATAATCTTTCATCCAATTCTTTTTGGCCTCCCATAGTAACCCACGCTACTTCTGGGGCAAAACCATTTATAAGTTCTCCTTCTTTATTCATTAAATTTTCCGGTATCAAAAGTGGCATATAAACATTTTGATGCCCTGTTTTCTTAAATTCAATATCTAGTACACTTTGCATTTTTTCCCAAATAGCATATCCATTTGGTTCAAATACTATACACCCTTTTGTGTTAGAGTATGTTGCTAGTTTAGCAGCCCTAACAACATCCGTATACCATTTTGCAAAATCAACATCTCTTTTAGTTATTGCTTTATTTTGTATATCATTCATATATAACACCTCGCCAATACATTATATCATATTTAATTTTAAAAGAAAATATTTTATATTATTATTTGTATATGTATTATATAGTACATTATAGTATATTTGACAAATTCCTTTTTTTATTATAATATATCTTCCATTGAAAGGAGTCTAATGTTATGGATAAAAATTTTACATCATTAATTAGTGATGAAGCAACTATTTTTAGTGATAAATGGCAACAATATTTAATAGAAAAAAAAATATTAAAAAAGATATTTTAAACACAAAAGATGAATTAAATAATCTTCAAGAGAAAAGAAATGAAAGTAATAACCATTTAAATTTATTACAAGAAGATGAAAAAGATAGAAAAATAATTAATATAATCATATATTTTATATCACTAATAGTCGCAACAATATCTTTTATTATTTCCAAAAATTTAATAGCAACCACTATACTTAATATAGTTTTTTTCTCTCTTTTTAGATCAAGTTCTTATCTTATATTTGGCTCTAAAAATCAAAGAAAAAAAGATATAAAAAAACTATTAGATACTATTGAAAATTATAATAAACAAATTGATAAAAAATCACAAAAATTAAATCAATTAAATAATTTAAAATTAAAGTTTAATAAATCTATTGTATTTAAACCAATACAAGAGCCAATACAAACTTACGCTAAAACTAAAAAAAAGATAATTAAGTAAAAAAATTAAAGCACTTATAATTATAGTAATAGTAATTTGACAAATTATTTTCATTACTATAGTATAGTTTTTGATGAAAGAACATCTGGTAAAAGTCAATAGGTAAATTTTTAAAAATTGGCAGATATTTTGAATAGTTTGCTGCCTTATCAAATAAATTATTCCACGCCAAAAAGGTTTTAGTCGCAGACTAAAACAGATGTTCGTTATCATAAATATTCCTTTCGGGCTTTAGCCCTACAGTCATATTTATGATAACTATGAACCGTTCTTTGATATTTGAACTGAGTCAATTGGTTTGTAATATTGATTTTTTCGCAGCAATCCAAAAATCAATCTTTCAAGTTTACGAGCAGATAAAACGAGTGCACGTTTATGTTGATGTTTAGTAACTTCTTTATATTTAACATTGTAATATTCTTTTAGAAATGGGAAGTTCTGTCTAACACAGGAAGCAGCAGCTTCAACTAAATAATATCGTAGATATTTATTGGATTTTTTAGAAGACTTCTTATCTTGAGAATCAAATTCTCCAGATTGATTTCTTTTCCAATAAAGACCTGAATATTTTGCGAGTTTTGAATTATGTGAAAACCTATCAATATTACCAATTTCAGCCATAATGCCAGCAGCATATACTTTACCAATACCACGAATTGAAAGTAAGGTATGATAAGTATTAGAATCTAAACCTAAAGCCGTTTTTAAAATAGTTTTATCAATATTTTTAAGTTGCTGTTGGTAAAATTTAATAGTATTTAAAGAACAAGCAATAGCTATATTAATAGGTTCATAAGCAGTTTGATCTAATCTGTATGAAGCATTTATAGCCTTATTTAAAGCATTAACTTTATCATCTAAATTAGATGAATGATTTTTACTTTTTTCAGAAATAAAGTTAATAAGTTCTTCAACAGAAGATTCAGCAATTTGATCGGGAGATTCAAATTCTTCTAAGAAAGCAGAAGAAGTAGCACCGAACAAATTGGAAAAAGGCAAGTCATTTTTGTCTAAAGAAATCAAACCAGAGAAAGAAAGATATAAATTATTTAAAATATATGTTTTTTCTCTTATCAATTCTTTACAAATATGATATCTTTGTCTTGTAAGACGTTGAAGTGCAATGTATTGAGAACCCTTAAATGGGTATAAAGACTTAGTTCTGCCAACCCTCGCGTAATCGGCAAGAATATAAGCATCAATACCATCTTCTTTTTCTAAATCATGGAAACTTTTCTTATATTTATCAAAATCACAAGCATTGATTTGATAAACTTCTGTATGAAAATTATTTAAATATTCATTAGAAGATAAATAGCAAGCAGGATGAAAAGAATATACTCCAGTTGATTCCATAACAATAATGATTTTTTCAAAAAAGAATTTTTCTTCAATGTCTTTAATTTTGTTAATGACCATATTATTTCCTTCTGGATTATTGGGAAATTTAAGGTTGAAATAAATATGTTGATCAAAGTTCATAACACAAAATTGGTTACCTTTTAATGCAACATCAACACCAATGAATAAACAGTTTTGCATAAATATCACCACCTTTCGTTTATGGATTTTGTGAAACGTAATAGACTATAGATACCCTTGCTTAAAAGTATGACAACAACCTCGTTATAAGAATACATCTTTGTTTAAGGATAATTTGCTGCGATTAAACTTAAAAGAGAAACATCATCTGAGTTAGAAGGATAATGACTAATAAGTAGGGAAACATTCTTTCATAGTAAACACCATTAAGGGTTACAGGAGTAAATAGAATAGATCCTAGTTATTACATCTCGAAAGATATAATAACACAAGGGTATAAATAATCCAAAGTTTTAACTATTTTACTTATAAAATAGAATAAATAAAAAATAGTTAATATAAGTGATCTTTTTCACTTACAAAAAATATTATACGAGGAGTCAAATATTATGAATAATCATTTTATAAAATTAAGTAATGGTAATTATATTATTGCAAAAGACAATGGGCAATTAAATCTTATAGAAAAAGATAATATAGAAATAGAAAAATTAAAAATAATAGAAAAATTAAAAAATGCTGAAGAAGATAAAGAAGAATTAAATAGCCAATTAAAAAAATTACAAAATAAAGAAAAAAGTAGAAAAAAAGTTAATAAAATAACAGATTTTATATCTTTAATATTAGCAATGTGTATATTAATAATTTCAAAAGATTTAATAACAACAATAATACTTGATACAATTATTTTACTATCTTTAAGGAATATTTCTAATCTTATCCTAGGATCTAAAAGAGAAAATAGAAACTATATAGAAGATTTATTATATGATATTAATATGGATAGTGAAGAAATTGATAAATTATCTAAAGAATTAAATATCTTAAATATGTTAAAAATTAAAACAAGTAAATCAATTACCCTTAAGCCAATACAAGAATCAATACAAACTTACACTAAAATTAAAAAAAAAACAAAATAAAATTTAAAATAAATAATATAATTAAAGTTATATTGACTACTTTTTATTTTTATTATATTATAAATCACATAAAGGAGGACTACATATGAATAAAGAATATACTCAAATAAATGATACTGACTATATTGTATCTAGTGATAAAGGAAGAATTGATTTAGTAAAGTCTAACGATAATATTGAGAAAATATTAATGAAAGAAAATGAAATTGAAACATTAAATGAAAGGATTGGAGAAAATAATAACATATTAAACCGCTATAAATCAAGAAAAAAAATGCAAAAAAATTTATATTTATTTGATTTAATGCTAATTATATTTGTAAGTTCTTTTCTATATGCAATTAGCAACAGTTCATTTATATCAGCTATAATGATGGGAACTATTATAGGTCTTCCATGTATTATAGTTACTACTGCATATGGCTTTTTATCAAATAGTTACCAAAACTCAAATAAAACAAGTGATAAAATTGAAGCAGATTCATATAAAGTTGAAACATTAACTAAAGAACTAAAAGAATTAAAAGCTAAAAGCAATTATCAAAAAATTCCTTACTCAGAAACACATATAGCTCCTATGAAACAACCTACTAAAGAATATATAAAATATAAAGTTAAAAGATTAGTACCAAATAAAGAAAAATAAATTTAATATACTAATCTTTTTTTAATTATTTTAATTTATCTTCATATATTATATTAAAGTATGTATTTTTATTTTATATCCCTATGGTAACCGATAAAGCCAATAGATATATAGAATCAATATAAAAGACTTGTCTCTTGGTGCAGATACTCTAGTCCAACTTGAGCTTATCCATTTATTTTAATTTTTTTCTAAAATAGGGTTGACAGATGCCCTATTTACTGATATAATTTAACATGTCGTGGGGAATTAGCTCAGTTGGCTAGAGCATCTGCCTTGCACGCAGAGGGTCAAGGGTTCGAGTCCCTCATTCTCCACCATTATCGGGAAGTAGCTTAGCTTGGTAGAGCGCTACGCTTGGGACGTAGAGGTCGCAGGTTCAAATCCTGTCTTCCCGACCATTTATGAATTAAGACTTTAACGAGTCTCTTTTTTTTGCCCCAAGCATTCCTTTTTACCACTTTTCCTTGACCGTCTGCTAAAGGCAAATACTAATAACTATTATATATATTAAGAAAGATACTTAATTTTTATAAGTATCTTTTTCTATTCTTATTCTAGTAAACAACTTGTCCAAATCTTCATATTTAATTCTAAAAGATATTCCTTTATCATCCATAGTACCAATTTTATCTCCTCTTCGGTAAACACTTATTTTAATACATATAGAAATAATACCTCGCTCAATTAAATCAATGAAAAAATTAAAATTCTTTAACTGATAATAACTTATAGTAAAATAATGAAAATATTCTATATCATCAATAAACTTTCTACTAGCAACGGCAACCGCTAGTAGTTTTAATTTATTTTCAAGTTTATTCTTTAAATAATCAAAAGTCCAATAAACAGTAGTACCATCCATTATATTATCATCTTTATCATAAATCCATAAACTAACTCGTTTACCTTTCCTAAACACTTTTAATATAAACTTATAATTCATTCCTGCCTTTCTTTTCTCTAAAGTATCAACCTCAGCATATAGTACATTACAAGACTTATACATATAATCAGGATACCCATAATTATTAACTAAATATTTAGAAACTTTTTCTTTACTATTAGGGTTAGCATTGAATAAATTAATTAACGATTTAGTATAACATCTTCTTGCTTTTAGTTCTATTCCCTCATAATCAGGTAATCCTTCATTATCAAATTCTTTTCCAAGTAAATACTCAAAAGTCATTCCTACACCAGAACTTCCATTTGTTATACTTTTTACCCATCCTAATGCTTTTATCCTTTTAAATTCATTATCAAGCCTTATAATATTATTCAACCAAAACACCTCCCTTCATATATATTATTGATAAAAAAATAACCAGATTACTTGTACTTTACATAAATTCATTAAAACTTTACACAAAAAAAGATAGCATTCACTATCTTTTATCTACTTTTATCAAATTATTATAAACTTCTTCTAAAGCTCTACCAATATTACTTTTACATTTATAATCTTTTTCATTCATTTGATAATATCCTGTTTTTGTCATTTGTTTGCTTCTATCTGATGCAATATATACAAGTGCATATTTAGAATCAACAATATTTAGTATTTTATCAATAGATGGATAAATCACTTTATCAACTCCCTCTCCTATATTATTACAATACTACACATTCTTTTTTTTAGCAATAGATTTGACAACAACTAGACATTCTTTTTAAAATACTCATCAATCTTCCAAATAATTCTTTTATAGTCTTCATCTTCTAAATAAGAAGTATCTAGTGCACTTGCTTTTGCTTTTATATAACGATAATCCACAAATGAAGATACTATATTAAATAATGCTACACCATCTTTATCTAATATATTTAAGGCTTCCTTTATTGGATCTCCACTTACTATTGTATCAATAGATTTAGATAATGTCTCTAAAATACGAAGTTCACTTTCCCCAATTGAATGATTTTTATAATCTTTGCTATAGTCATAAACAAATCTAATATTAGATATACCTACCATAGCTTCTAATTTAACAACGTGTTCTAAAAGTGCTTGTTTCATTTGCATTGGTCCTACTTCTTTAATAAGTTTTCGTGCCCCATAATCATCAGAAAAAGCTGTTGCATCATTATAATCTACAAATTTGATAATTGCTCCAATTAACTGCTCCTTTACATATTTAGCAGCCGTTGGTAAACAACCTCTATCTATTTTATTCATAATAATTGCATCCACACTACCAACTCCTTAGTATAATAATTATACCAAAAACTAGAAAAAAAAGAAATATTATTTTCTAATATTTCTAATCTACTTTACGACAATGTTCACAATCTTATTTGGAACAACAATTACTTTAACTACTTCTTTTCCTTCAGTATGTTTTATAACATTACTTGCTTCCATTGCAGCTTTTTCAACGTTTTCTTTACTTTCATTTTGTTTAATCTGGATAGTATCTCTTACTTTACCATTTACTTGTACTGCAATCGAAATAACATCATCAATAGTTTTATCTTCATCATATGTAGGCCAACTAGAGTTTTCTACAAGCATTTTATTACCTAATATTTCATTTAGTTCTTCAGTTATATGTGGCGCAACTGGATGTAATAATTTAATTAAAACCATATAATCATCTTTTGATATACTACTAGCATCAGTATAACTATTTACAAGTTTCATAAGTTCAGATATAGCAGTATTATATTTCATTGCTTCATAGTCTTCACTTACTTTCTTAATTGTTTTATTAATTATTACTTCTAATTCTTTTGTATAGCCTTCTTTATCATTTAATTTATCTTTTAAATTATATATTTTATCTAAAAATCTACTTACACCTTTAATAGCATTATCATTCCATGGACAATCAAGTGCATAGTCACCCATAAATAAGATATATGTTCTAAGAACATCTGCTCCATATACATCTACTACTTCATTAGGATCTACTACATTTCCCTTACTCTTACTCATTTTATCTCCGTCAGGTCCAAGAATTAATCCTTGAGTAGTTCTTTTTGCATAAGGTTCTTTAGTAGGCACTACCCCAATATCATATAAGAAATGATGCCAAAATCTTGAATATATAACGTGTCTTGTTACGTGTTCCATACCACCATTATACCAATCAACTGGTAACCAATATTTTAACTTATCCATACTTGCTAGTTCATTATCATTATGTGGATCAATATATCTTAAATAATACCAAGAAGATCCTGCCCATTGTGGCATTGTATCAGTTTCTCTTTTAGCGTCTCTTCCACATTTAGGACATTTGCAATTAACAAAACTATCTATCTTAGCAAGTGGACTTTCTCCATCAGTTCCTGGAGCAAAATTATCTATTTTAGGAAGTCTTAAAGGTAATTCTTCATAAGGTACAGCCACATTACCACAATGTTCACAATGAACAATAGGAATAGGTTCTCCCCAATATCTTTGTCTATTAAATGCCCAATCTTTCATCTTATATTGAGTAGCAGCTTCTCCAATACCTTTTTCCTTTAAAAATTCAATCATCTTACTAATAGCATCTTTTTTATTATCTATTCCGTTTAAGAATTCTGAATTAATCATTATTCCATCCCCTATATAAGGAAGAGTATCATCACTAGGATTCTTAATTACAGGAATAATATCAATGTTAAATTTCTTAGCAAAATCATAATCTCTATCATCATGAGCAGGTACTGCCATAATAGCCCCTGTTCCATATCCCATCATTACATAATCAGATATATAAATGGGTACACTCTTACCATTAACGGGATTAATTCCACGAATTCCTTTAATAAGTACTCCAGTTTTATCTTTAACTAACTGTGTTCTTTCGAATTCTGTCTTCTTACTAGCAACTTCCCTATATTTATATATTTCATCCATATTTTCGATAACATCTTTATTCTTATCTATTAAAGGATGTTCAGGAGCGATAACCATAAAAGTAACTCCAAATAAAGTATCAGGTCTAGTTGTATATACTTTTAATTTATCTTCTATATTTTCAACATCAAAAGTAACAAATGCTCCAGTTGACTTACCTATCCAATTTTCTTGTTGTAATTTAACTCTTGGCAAATAATCAACATCTTTAAGTCCTTCAAGTAATTTATCAGCATACTCTGTAATTCTTAAATACCATACATCTTTTTCTTTTTGAATAACTTCGTTATGACATATATCACATTTTCCACCTTGTGAGTCTTCATTAGATAAAACAACTTTACAAGATGGACAATAATTAACTAAAGTTTTATCACGAAATGCAAGTCCATGTTCAAACAATTTTAAAAATATCCATTGAGTCCATTTATAATAATTCTCATCTGTTGTATCTATTGTTCTTCCATAGTCAAATGAGAAACCTACTTTTTTTAACTGATTAGTAAAATTCTTTATATTATTATCAGTAACTATTCTTGGATGAATATTTGTCTTAATTGCATAGTTTTCTGTCGGAAGTCCAAATGCATCAAATCCAATTGGAAATAATACATTATATCCTTCCATTCTTCTTTTTCTAGCAATTACTTCAAGTCCTGAATATGCTTTAATATGCCCAACATGCATACCGGCACCTGACGGATAAGGAAATTCTACTAAACCATAAAATTTCTTTTTACTATAGTCTTCTCCAGTTTTAAACGTTTCATTTTCTTCCCAATATTTTTGCCACTTTTCTTCTATACTTTTAAAATTATACATTGTCTATTCCTTCTTTCTTTTGATAATATCTTCCTAAAAGTCCATAACATATTATAATAAGTAAGATTAATAATACCATTCCTATTAATAATTGCCATATGAATCCTTCTACTAGATATACCACTATTATATATATTGTAGATACAATAAATGTATTTACAAATGAATATATCCATAAGAATTTCTTATAATTAATTTTTTTAATATCAAGTTTATACATGCTAATTAAATAAAATAACTCTACAGGCATTTTATTTTTATTAAGTCTTTTCTTTTTTCTAACATATAAAAAATAATTAACAATAAATATTATTGTAAATACAATTAAATATTCTAATATAACTCCTAATATTCCTATATTTAACATAAAATCCTCCATATCATATAAAAATACACCCCTATCTCTAGGAGCGTATATACGCGGTACCATCCTACCTTATTACTTTTATTTATAACGTAATTACCCGGTCATAAGACAACTAAAAAGACAAGTTCATAATTATTCATTATAAGTTTCCACCAACCACTTATTCTCTATAAAAATCCTAATTATTACTACTTCTTTTTTCCGTTTTTATGTTATTATACTATACTTCTTTTAGATACTCAAGTAATTTTAAAAATAAAGTTACAAATTTTGGCTCTAATTTATATTTTCTTAATTTTCTAATTTCAATTCTTTTCTTTTTAATAGTCATATCACTAAACATAATTGCATCAGCTTTTTCTTTTAACGTTGTTTCAATTTCTAAGTCATCAATTATATTAGCAATATCATCATTAATTAAGTTAACTGCTTCTATTTCTGCATTATTTCCTTTACAATTAACTACTAAAGCTCCCATAACAGGAATATTGTTAATTTCTACTATAAAATCGGCTTTTTCTATATATGTTTTAACAGGAACAGGAGTCCCATTAAAGAAAGCTGTCGCCAAGCATTGTCTAATATTTCTAAACCTAATTTTATAATTACGAGTATTTGGTACTGATCCACTTCTTCCTTCAAGTGGTCTGATTGTCAAAGTATAATTATCCTTTTCATAACGATATTCAAAATTAGTAATTAAATAGTCTCCATTTTTATAATTATCAGTAAGTCCATCATCCTCATACATATTATATACATTATTAGCACCGGGAAATACATGTACTTCTAAATTAATTGGATTATTAGTTCCAGGATCATTAGAAAGAGGAATAATCGCTCCCGCTTTACAAAATACTGGATAATCTTCATCTTTATAAAAGCTCATATAATATTTATCTCCAGGATATTTTTTACCACTTATATAGTCATACCATATACCGCCCGGTACAAATATTCTTTGAACAACTCTATTCATAACAGGGTTTTTCTTTTTAGTAATTGGAGCTACAAATATTTCACTACCAAAGAAATATTGATTTTTATATAATGGTTCATCATATATTCTAGGATACTTGTAATAAAATGGTTGAACTATTGGAGCACCGGTTTTATGATATACATAGCTTTCACTATATAAATATGGAATAAGTCTATGTCTTAGCTGCATATATTCTCTAATTACTCCAAGATTCATTTGGTTCCATCTCCAAGGTTCCCTTTTGTAATATTTTCCTCCGTCACTAGCAAGCAAGAATATTGGACTAAAAGTACCTAACTCAATATAGCGCATATAAAGTTCACTACTCTCAACACCACCGTGAAAGCCTCCTAATGCATGAGCTATAAAACTAACACCAATATTAGAAGCTGATAAATTATAGTAAGGAATAGCATTAATAGTTTCCCAACTTGCATTAGTTCTTCCAGTGTATATTACAGGATACCTATGTGGTGCTATCATACTATTTCGAGATAATATAAGTCCTCTCGTTCCTAATATTAAAGGAAGTTCTGTATAATGGTAATGATTAAGCATCCATAAATTAGTTAAGTTTTTAGGATCATTATACCCAATATTAAAGAAAGTTATCCCTTGACTTTGTAACGGTTTTACAAACAAATTAAAATATAATGCAAGTCTAGTCATATCTAAAGGAAGAAGTGATAAATTACTAGTCCCTCCTAAATATTTACTCATCTCTGGATACATCCTATCAGATGGCCCTACTCCTAATTCCGGATTTATCTTAACTGATAATTTTATGTCTTTACTTCTTAAAAAATTAATAACATTACCTACATCTATTAAATTACTATCAAATGCAAAATTATTAGTATTATCATGCCATTTATCTCCAAGTACCATAATAGATAAAGGTATATCATTATCTTCAAACTTATTTATAACATTATATATATCATTAGTACTATATCTTTCATTCTTATACCACCAGTTACCTAAAGCATATCTAGGTATTAAAGATGGATAACCAGTAAGTTCATAATAATCTTTTAAACATTGACCAAAATCTCTTCGATATACAAATAAATAAACATCAGTCTCAGGATTTTCTCTACTTATAAAATTATCTTCTCCATTTAAAACTAGTGAATTAGAGTCATCAATCGCAGTAAATCCATCCATTGAATATAATCCTTTATTAAGTTTTAAATTACCGGTAAAATTATCAAGAGAATAGTTTATTCCTCCAAAATTTCTTACTTCTGGATTACCATAATACCACTCTTTATCACTATCATTTAAATTAACTTTTAAAGTATTACCTGTTGCTATTTTATTACCTACAAAGGGTTTATTTTTAACATATGCTAGTGTAAAATATTTTGTCTTTATTTCTAATAATGATTCAGTTTCTGTCACATTAAAATTAATCGGAGCAAAATTTCTAAATGTAACTAGTTCCGTTGGTCTATCTTCAAATACACCACTAGGACTATATTCCATTCTAATAAGTCTTTCTGTAAGTACAGTAAAACGATACTTCTCTCCCTTAACAAAAGACGCTTTATTAGACTTAGCATCAAATACATTTTTAATAAAATAAGAAGACATACTAGCCATACTATCACCCTTTATTCTAATACTATATAAATTATATAATAATTAAAAATAAATTACAAGTGGATATTTACTTATTTTAATTGTAATAATTACAAATAATAAATATAATTAAAATCTAATACTTTACAAAATATAAAAAATTATATGATTATAAAATAACATAAAAAAATAATCTACAAAATTATTTGTAGATTACGTATCATTAAGATACAATTTCAAAAGGAGAACTAATTGTTCCATTACCTATAAATATTATGTCGGATTTTAGTGATATTACAGGCTTTAAATATATTAAATTTGATGATGTAGTATATGGACTCAACCTTCCACTTAAATTAACAATATAATTACGGGAACTCTCAAGTTCAAAACTATATTCATAATGATAAGGTGACATAGTCCAATAACCTTGACCAGTCCACAAATAAAATTTTTTATTATTAGAAACACTATCAGAACCTCCTGCTAATCCGACTTCATCTGCTGTAATTAATCCTACTGGATAAGTTAAATCACCATTACCTAGGCTACTAGATGTAGTAAATTTATCCTCATTTTGAGCACATTTTAAAGTCGGCGTTTTATTAGTATAAAGTCTATTAAATGCCATATAACTTGTAGCGGTAGTCCCAATTCCTGTTCCCTCTGATAAACTTCGATCATTACAATATATTGCATCAGCAATATATTGACTATAACCATTATCTATTATATTGGTTTTATACCAATTGTCATTAGCAGTCTTTATAGTACTATCATTTATATTTGCATGTGTATCTTCATATGTACTACTACCAGGTGTTCCGTACATATATCCAACATAAGCATTATCATTATAATAATTAGCATTAACTGGTGTAGTGCTTACTTGCCTATCAGCACTAGACTCACCATTTGCATGTGCACTTGTTCCATCATAGATCATTCTAATAGTTCCATCTCCATTTATTCTTATTATTCTCCAGTAAAAGCCAGCAAACTTAACATAATTATTTTCCACTGCTCCTCTAAAATAATAAGATATTCCCAAATCATCTTCTGCTTCATATATTCCATTTGTTGTCTCACAAGTGGTTTCATCACTACAACTTGCTTGAGCAGTTTTATTAAAGTCTGGACTACCTTCACTTACTTTTAATCCTAATTTAGTTAATGTTATAAATGATGGTAAAGGCTCTTCATCTGTTGCATCGGCACTTAATAAAAATTTAAATGTTTGATTTTGCATCGTGCTCGGATTTGACATATTTCCATCTATCCATATGTATAACTTATATGTTGATACTGTACTTGTTATTTTTTGATTAGATGCTATTGTTATTTTATCTCCCAAACTATTATATTTGAAATTTCCAATACTTACTAAATTATTATTGTTATATACTTCCCATTTAAAACTCTCATTCTTTAATTCATCAGGTAAATTTTCTATTGTTAAATATAAATTTAAATATACTGTTACAGGACTACTTGCTGTAATTATTTTTTCTATTGCATAACCTTTTTCTACCCCTATTTCTTTTGTTGACACTGGTCTTAATCTTGAACTAGTAACATCACTTCCAGCATCAAATGTTATATCTGCTCCACTAACAGTAAACGTCACATTTGTATTATTACTATTTTGCCATGTATACCATGCATATGTTACTCCCACTATTAATGCAATAAAAGCAAGTACCCCTATTATAGTACCTATTACTTTATGCTTCTCCATAATTAGATTCCCCTCTCTATATTAAATAATAGCATATTTTAGTATTTAAGTAAACGAAAATATTCATATTAAATAAATTTTAATTATATTTGTCTAAACTTTATTCAAAAGAAGCAATTTGCTATTTTTTCTATTCATAATATAGAGAAAAAAGAATTTTATATAAATTTAAAAAAAATCAACAAAAACTTTATTACATATAACTTTTAAATCAATTTTTTCCACTTATAAAAATGTATTTTGCATATATTATAATACTTTAAATGAATGTATTAATTATGATAAAGTTACTAATTATTAGTTATACCATATTATTTTTAATATTTTATAAAATTTAATTATACTCATAGTAAAGATTAATTCTTAATACAAAACGAACAAAATTATTACTATTATTATATAATATAAATTTTAATAAATGCTGGAAATTTTTATACAATAGGTGAAAAAACAACTATCAAAAAATACTTAACAAAAATTTTTTAAACAATCATGTAACTAAAGTAACACTGTGTTTTTTTATTATAAAAAGTAGATACCTAAGTATCCACTTTTACTATATCATATCTTCTAAATTATCCATTGCTTTCTTTTCGGCTTTCATCATTTTTTTCATCATCTTTTGAACATTACCATTCTTTACTTGTTGATATAATAATGTTCCTCCTACTCCAGCCATTATTAAAGCTATGCTTGATTTCATTTTCACAAGTATCATCTCCTTTAGAATATATGAGGTATTAATATACCATTATTATTATAAAGAAGTTTTATATAAATATACATTATTTTTCCAAATTGCAATATCTATTTATAATTTTATCTTTTAAAGTAGTCTTTCTTATTTCTACTCTCTCATTATTTACACCATTTAAAAATGATTTAGGATCTCCAACTAACATAAGTACTTTTTTAGCTCTAGTAACTGCTGTATATATAAGTTTGTTATAAAGCATTCGATTAAAAGAATTTACAATTGGCATAATAACCATTGGAAATTCACTACCCTGAGCTTTATGAACACTAATAGCATAACCATGTCTTATATTTATATACTTATCTGGTGTATACGTAACAACATTGCCATCAAAATCTACCCATATTTCATTTCGCTTACTAACACTTTTCTTAGAATTAATAATAGCACTAATATAACCAATATCACCATTATAAACATTATTATCAGGATCATTTACTAACTGTAATACTTTATCTCCTACTCTATATGTTACATCACTAAATTCTAATTCATTCTTTTTAGCATCTTCCTTATTAAATATATTTTGTAAAAGTTTATTTAAATTATCTATTCCATTTAATGATTTATATATTGGGGCAAGTATTTGAATATCTTTATCAGTATATCCCTTTTCTATTGCTTTTAATACTATTTGTTCTATATATAACATAACTTCTTCGTTACTACAATTTAAAAAGTTATAATCATCTTTCTTCATAAGAAAACTTTCACTTAAATCTTTATCTTTTATCTCATGTGCCAGTATTGGTATATAAGATTCTTCACCTTGCCTATATAGTGCTTTTAATCTAACTACATCAATCATATCACTATCAATTAGGTCTTTTAAAACTTGACCTGGGGCAACACTAGGAAGTTGATAATAGTCCCCTACTAAAATTAATTTAATGTCTCTTCTTGTTCCTTTTAATAAAGAAGACGTAAGAACAGTATCAATCATACTAACTTCATCTATTATTATATATTTCTCAGGATTAGGATTATACTCGTCTACTATAAAAGTATTTCTCTCTTTATCCCATCCTAAATATTTATGAATAGTAAATGCTGGAATATTAGTAGTCTCCATCATCTTTTTAGCAGCCCTACCAGTCGGAGCAAGTAATGCAATATCATCTACTTTTGCTTTTAACTCATGTCTAAGCAAATATACTATTGCTCTAATAATTGTAGTCTTTCCTGTTCCTGGCCCTCCTGTTATTATCGTTAAATTATTATTAAGTGCCTTCATAATTGCATCTTTCTGTACACTATCATAAGTTATATGATTAGATTTTTCTAACCTACTAATACTATCTTCTAAATCTTTTATTTTATTTTTTTTCATATCATTTAAATAACATAATCTATAAATAATATATTCTTCAGCATCATAATAACTCTTTAAATAATATTTATCATTATCTATTACTATTTTACCTTTTTTATTTAATAATATAAGTAATTCTTCTAACTTATCTTTATCTTTATTTTTTATATAATTATATATATCATCTATATATAAATAAGTATCACCATTATTAAAGCATAATTCTTTCATTGCATATATGATAAAAGCTTCCATCCTTCTATCATCAGTCTTAATAATTCCCATATTACTAGCTATATCATCAATTATATTAAAACTAAATTCCATATCATCAATTAAATTATATATATTTTCTTTTATTTTATCTAAAGAACTATTTCCATATTTTTTTAATATATTCATAGCTTCTTTATTATTAAATCCTAAACTAGTCATTTCCATTACTATTTTACTAGATCCTTGATAATCAGTTAATATATCATGAATTTTATTAATTCTCTCAATGGTTAATCTAGGTATTTCTAATAATTTATTTTTATCATTTAATATTACATCTAGTGTTTTATCTTTAAATTTATCTACTATCTTTTTAGCAGTAACTTCTCCGATTGGAAACATATCACTAGATAAGAAGCCTACTAATTCTTCTTCTTTTGTAGGTATTTCTACTTCATATGTACTTACTTCTAATTGATCTCCATATTTATTATGTTTCGTGTATTCTCCATAAAACTTATATGTTGTACGATAATTAAGTTCTGGTAAAGTACCTACTATATGAACATGTTGTTTATCTTCTAATTCTTTTATATCAGTATCTTTTATTTTTACTACTGCTACTGTATAATTATTTATTTCATTAAAATAAATCGTCCTTTTTAAATTACATTTTATATATCCCATAAAGTATCACCACATTAAGATTATATCATAAAAAAAAATATCTAAAAAGATATTTATTCATGAGTTTGTTCTGCAGATGCATGTATATAACCTGAATATGTCTTTCCTACATAAGAGTTATCAACTATAGCACCATCTACCCATACATAAATAGTATAAGTAACCAGTGACTTAGTTAAGTTTACTGTTGCCAAATCCACAGTACCTGCAATTACATTACCACTTTTTACTTCTGTATCACCATTATAAACAGCATATTTTACTGCTCCGCCACTTAAATCTATTGCTGTACCAGTACCACTATCTGTTGTTAATTTAATTGTTCCTGTTCCACCTATATTACAATCAGCATCTATTCCTATTTGAACAGTAGTAGTCTTCCCTCCAGTATAATTTGCTGAAGGAACTATTTCACCAGATATATTTTGACCATTTACATAATTTATAGTAAAACATTCTGTTGTTCCCCCTAAAATAGTATTACCGCTTGTCCATGTAAACCATGCATAGGTTAAACCTGCTATCAAAGCAATAAATGCTAACACTCCTACTATAGTTCCAATTACCTTATGTTTTTCCACGAGTATCACCTCTACAATAATAAGAATACCATAATTTATGTAAAAAAACAACAAGTTTAAATTTTTTTTATTTTTTTTAAATTAGTTGTGAATAATTAGTGAAAATGATAGTAATTATTAGAACAAATAATTAGTAAAAATGATAGTAATAAAAAGTGACAA
>CALVXD010000012.1 GCA_944368815.1 uncultured Bacilli bacterium | reverse complement strand
AAAACAACTTTCTAAATTTACCAAAAACCTACAAATTTTTTTACCAAAAACCTACAAAAAAAATTGACATTTACAAGTGTGTTCATTAAAATATCGAAATCCGAATTATATATAAATTTAAATTTGGATATCCGAAATAAAAATACCCATATACATGATCCTTTGATACAATATTTTTGTTCAGAAAATTATGTAATTGGAGGTATGTATATGGGTCGTAATTATTCTAACAAAAATTTGACTAATTTGGAATTAGGAAATATTGAATTTTATTTAAATGAAGGAAAAAATATTTCCGAAATTGGAAGACTTCTTGATAAAGACGAAAGTACAATTCGAAAAGAAATAAAAAATTATTCTTCTTATTTTGGTGTTGCTAGAAAATGTTCGAATTGTTTAAACAAAGATAATTGTCATCAAAAATTTTTATGTGATAAAATTGTTGATCAAATAAAATGTTCACAATGTAAATATTGTCATAATGCTGTTAAAGTATGTCCTAATTATAAAGTAGAAAATGACTGTGATTTTCTAAAGAAAAGTCCTCATGTTTGTAATGGATGTGAACTTTATTTAAAATGCAAAAAAGTAAAAATAAAGTATCATGCTGAAACAGCCATAAAAATGCATAATGTTGTCCAAAAAGTTTCTAGAATCGATACAAAAGCAGATAGAGTTCCCCAAGAGTTCAAAGATTATATATCCGATAGAATTAAAAATGGTATTTCTCCTGATGTTATTTTAAATACTTTACCTGATAAATATAAAATGTTTAAAATATCTACTCCTACTTTGTATAGTTGGATCGATAAAGGACTTCTTGACTGTTGTAATCTTGATCTAAGAAACAAAGTATCTAGAGTTCGATACGGAACTAGTACAATAAAAAGAAATACTGTAAAAGGTCATCAATTAAACGGAAGAAGTATTGATAATTTATCCATAGAAGAAAAAGAAAATAGACCTTTAGGCATCGCTGAATTTGATACAGTAGAAGGTATTAAAGGTGGAGAACTTATATTTACAATAATGATTCCTTGCTTTTCTTTAATGATCGGTTTTAAAATACCGTTTAAAACACAAGAAGAAATAGGTAAAAAATTAGATGAATTAGAAAAACATTTAAAAAGATATTTTTATATATTATTTAAAAAAGTAATTCCCGATAACGGCCCTGAATTTACCAATTTTAGTATACTTGAAACCTCTATATTTCCTGATTTAGAAAAAAGAATGGAAGTATATTATACTCATACTTATGCTTCTTATGAAAAACCGCATATAGAAAATAATCATATCCTACTTAGATGGTTAATAAAAAAAGGTTTTGATATAACCGAATTATCCAGTAAAGACATCTTTGATATTATTAATCGATTAAATAATTACCCTAGACCTATTAAGGACTATAAAACTCCCTTACAATTATTAGAAGAAAATTTAGGAAGTGAAATATTAGAACTTTTAAATTTACATCATATTCCAATTGAAGAATTAAATATGAAAGATATGATAATAAAAAATCAAGAGCGAACAATGTGAGTTCATCTTGACTCTTGATTTTTTATTTCATATCATCACAATATTTTACTCAACAAAGTTTCACTTTGTTGCTTATCAATTAAATAATCCGGATATCCATTTCGGATTTCCTAACTTAAATTAACCTAGAAAAAAAAGTGTTATTATAAGTACCTCACTAAAAAGGAGGAATATTATGAATAAAAGAGATTTATTAGCATTATGTTTACCTAGTGATAATGAGAAAAAATTAAATTCATTATTAACTGAATATACATATAGATATGGATATAGAGAAAGTGCTAAAATATTAGCATTTAAAAATTCTTTATTATTAACAAAAACAAATTTAAATAATGATGCTTTAAATGGTTTATTACTTAAGAATTACGTTTTATATTTATTTAAAAATAAAACAATAGAATACAGTAGATTTAATTCTGCTTTATTGAATAACAATATTGCTACTATTTTGGAATTATTAAATCATGATGCTTCTGTTAAGTACTTTTTATCTTATATATATATTAATAGTGATATTAATACTAGATTCTTAAAACTACAAGAAAAAGATTATGATAAAGTTGGTTCTTTATTAGAAGAAATAAATTATGTAACAAGTAGTAATGAAGAAGCAATAACTAGAAAAAAAACTATTAATAGATTTACTCGTAGAGTATCTAATAGATAAAAAAGATATTATAAAGAAGGGATATAATGAATAAAAGAGATTTATTATTATTATGTTTTCCTAGTAATGAAGAAATAAATTTAAATTCATTGTTAACAAAATACGTTAATGAATATGGAAATAAAGAAAGTGCTGAAATTTTAGCATTTAAGAACTCTTTATTATTGGGAAAATCAAATTTAAACAATAATACTTTAAATGGTTTATTACTTAAAAATTATGTTTTATATTTATTTAATAATAAAAAAATTGAAGATAATGAATTTAATAATTCTTTATTAAATAGTGATATAAATACTACTATTGAACTATTAAATAAAAATATGTCTATTAAATATTTCTTATGTTATTTATATGTAAAATCTTTAGATAAAGGATCTATATCTAAAGGATTAGATATATCAGAAGAAAACGCTAATAAAGCTGGTTCTTTATTAAAAGAAATAAACTTTGTAATTAGTAATAACGAAGTAATAAACGCAACTAAAAAACTTAATAATAGATTTACTCGTAGAGTATCTAGTAGATAAAAAAAATACCATTTTGTTGGTATTTTTTTATTTATATTCCTTCATTATTAAAGTCTGGTATAAAACTTTCTTTTTGTGTTTCTCCTTCTTGAATATAAGCATTTCTTACTCCTAAATCATATGCATAATTAATAAGTTCATCATATTCTATATCAGTTACTTTTTTATTTAAATTATCATATTTTAATTTTCTTAAAGGAGTATATTGATTCATAATACTAATATATATATTATCTTTATATTTATTATATAAATAATTAATTATATTTTTACTATCTTCTATATTATCTGGTAACATTAAATGTCTTACTATAACACCTTTTCTTATAATACCATTATTATCAAATACACACTTCCCTACTTGTTTATACATCTCTTCTATAGCACTACTAGTATATTTAAAATAATTATGACAATTAGAGTATTTTATTCCATATATATCATTATAATATTTTAAATCTGGTAAATAAACGTCTACTATACCCTCTAATAATTTAATAGTACTTATATTTTCATAAGAACTAGTATTATATATTATAGGTATAGTTAAACCTTCTTTTTTAGCTAATTTTAAAGCTTCTACTATTAATGGTACATAGTGAGTAGGAGTCACTAAATTAATGTTTAAAGCCCCTTTTTCTTGTAATTCTAAGCATATTTCTTTAAGTCTATTTACTGATACTATACTTCCCTTATGAAGTGTACTAATACTATAATTTTGACAAAAAATACATCTTAAATTACAATAAGAAAAAAATATAGTACCTGAACCAATATTACCTGATATACAAGGTTCTTCCCACATATGTAAATATGCTTTAGCAATAACCATCTGGTTAGAGGCACCACAATAACCTATTTCATTATTATTTCTATTAACACTACAATTTCTTGGACATAAATTACAACTATCTAACATACTAATTCCTTTCTTTATTAAGTAATAATTATTTTTTTATTTAGTATAATTTACTATTTCTAGGAATAATGTTATATTTTTCCTAGAAATGGTAAATATTATATATCAACTCATAATTTTTATCAAAAGTAATATACCAAACTTAATTGCGACGACACAGTTGTCGCTTTGGAAAAATATGTATAAAACTTTCTCATTTTTTCTAAATTTCTCTTTAAAAATTCTTTCCCAAACTCTTTTGTTTTTTTTCTAATAAATTTTCAATTACATATTCACATAAATTACTCTTTTATCACCATCTTGTATTCTCATAATCATTTTTCCTATATTACAATATAAATTAAACATTTCAGTATTAATTTTTTTATATTTTAGAATTATGCCCCTTTAATCATAGATAAATTATATCACATAACAATATACAAGCAAATTATCAATAACTTCATCACGTTTTTCTAAGGACTTTTAAATACATCATGTTTTAACTAGATTCAATTATTCTTTTCAATTTATTTATCCTACTAAATAATAAAGTACATATTTTATTTATTCTTCTATCTGTCATTTTAGTAATATTTTGATATTTATGTAATAATTCTTCAAACTCTTCACATATTCCTTCTAATTTAGATAAATCCAATCTCTTTAAATCTTTTATATGACTTAGTAATGTATCAAAGTTATCTACTTTATAAAAGAATCTACCATCTCCATTAATTATTAATTCTTCATCATTATAATCTAATATATTTAATGATTGTCCTGTATCAAATATAGGCGCTACACTTATCCAATTTAAATTTTGAACATTTCTAATAATACCAAAATTATTAAGATGCCTATCTTCATTTAGCATAATATAGTCTAAAATAAACATATTTTCCAAAGATTCACGTGCATTATTAATTCCTTTTTCTTCTAATATTTTAATATATGTTTCATATGCATCTTCTTTATCACAATTATTATTAAGTATTTGATATGCTGTTACTAATTCGGTATTTTTATCTATAAAACATTCACACTTTGAAACTATAGTATCATTAACAATACTAATAGTATATGGAACATGATAAAATCCTAAACGATTACAAATCATAGTAGCCAATACTTCATTAAATGGTTGCATAACCTCATTTTTATATCCCCCTTTTAATAAGTATCTTTTACCATCTTCTATTATCCAAGTTTTCTTTAATCTACCATCTGTAGTATTATTGGGAGAAATTAAACTTATTTCTGTATTTGATTCTATATTATTAGAAAAAGTTGCATTTGTAAAATCAGAATCCTTAAAATCATGATCAAAAAAATTAATATCTTTATATTCTATTTTAGAATCATATGGTTTTATCCAATATTGATCTGATAAAGACAATCCCAATGCTTTATCTAATAATATAGTTGGTGTAGAAATATTTAATTTTGCTAGTAATAAATCCAAATCATCTCTCCAAGATGGAATTCCTCTACCTTTAAACCATTCAGTTAATTGTTCTAATAATACATTGTCATCTTTATTATTAATATATAAATTATATAAAATAACCGGTGAAAATTCTATATTTTTTATTTCATATATTTTATCAAAACCTTTTAATATTGTATTATATTCTAATACCATTACTTCGGTATTTTTATTCATAAGTATACGCTTCATAAGTATTACCTCTATAAATATTGTATCAAAAATATATATAAAAGTCATTAATAAAAATAGAGTATTCGTATACCCTATTTTACCTTTCTTTCTTGAACATAAGAATTAATTAATGTAACTATATTATATGGTACTATTTTAACTAATAATTTAGCTAATTTCATATTCGGAGGCACAATAACCTCTTTGTTTTTAAACATATTATCTATTGCATAAATACTTGCATATTCACTACTAATGGATCCTATATTAAATTTAACATTAGCAACATTATTAAAGTTAGTTCTAACTGGTCCTGGACAAAACAAAGATACTTTTACTTTTGACTTATCTTTCTTTAATTCTCTAATAATACCTAATGTTAAACTTACAACATAATTTTTAGTAGCATAATAAGTAGCCATATATGGTCCATACATAAAACCTGCGATAGATGCTACATTAAGTATTCTTCCATAATCTCTTTTAACAAAATCAGTTAAAAATAACTTTGTTAATATATGATAAGATTTAACATTTAAATCAATCATTTCTAATTCTTTATCTAAACTAGTTTTAGTAAATTTACCAGCATCTCCAAATCCTGCATTATTAATTAATATATCAATATTTTCTTTTTTTAACATTTCATGTAATTTAATACAATTATCAGTATTTGTTAAATCCATATCAATAATAGTTACTTTTACTTTTTCATCTTTATAAATACTTTTTAATTTTTCTTTATCTCTAGATACTACAATCAAGTCATAACCTAGACTAGCTAAATATTTAGCCATATCTCTACCCATTCCTGATGAAGCACCCGTTATTAATGCTTTCATACAACATCTCCTATAAATAAGATTTTAATACTTTTATTTCACTTTGTTCATATTCTTTTAATTTTTCTGCTAATTTTCTTACTTCTTTATCGGCTTCTTCTCCTAAATTATCTAATCTTTTAGTAATATCTACTATTCCCATGGTCATTCCTTTTACTAACATATCAGCAATTCTACCATCAGAATTATCCTTTATCATTTCCATCTTAATTCCCATATAAGAACCAATTGAAGCCATTACACCTTTTTCTTTAATTTCTACTTTATTTTTCTTAAGTAATTTTTCACTATCTTTTATATATTTTTCAAATTCTTTTATTTCACTTTCCAATACTTTTTTTATCTTATTATCTTTAGTTTTAATAGTATTAATTAAAGTAGTTAAAGTATCACTACCCATTTTACAATTTTGATAAATATATAATAATAATTCATTTGTTTCACTCATAATAATCATCCTTTCATAATTATTATGAAAGGTAATTATTAATTTATACTTTTTTCTTTGTTTTTCTATTTATATTTTTATTTAAATATTTATTTAATTCATTAGATAGACTTATAAAACTACCGTTAATTTTATTTGCTATAACTTCTTCCATAAATGATGAAATTGTATTTAAATATAAAGAATTCATATTTACATTAAACTTAACTAAATTATCTTGTTTTTTTGTTATAAAAGATATTTTAGTAGGTTCTAATTTTGTTGATTTAGATCCTAATATTATTATATTATCTTTTTCTATTTCATTCCAGAATTCATCACTTTCACAATTAATATCAGTAATTTTAGTTAATACATAATAATAATTATTAGTATTCTTATTCTTTTTAGATATTAATACTTTATAACTATAATTTTCATTAAAACAAAGATTAATTAGTTCTTGTATAACTTTCATAAAATCATATATTTTAAATTGAGAATTTCTTTCTAACATATCTCTTTTACTATGTAATAATTGTTTTAATTCTTCTAATTCTTGTTTTTTTCTATCTATATCTTTATTTAATTTATTTATTTCTAATTGTTCTTCTATTTTCTCAAACATAAAATTCACCCCATAAAAACTATCTAATTCCAGACTTTCTCAATTTCGCTAATTAATTGTTCTTTATTAGGAATATAATATGTATAAGTTGAAGCAAATATATTATTTGAAAGGCCACCTAATGCATATTCCATTGCTACTTCTTTTTTTGTTTTACACAAAATAATTCCTACTGCTTTATTATCATATTCATCATTAATTTCAGCATTATAATAATTTAAATACATATTCATTTGACCAGCATATTCTGCTTTCATTTGTCCTATTTTTAAATCTATTAAAACATAACATTTTAATATTTTATTATAAAATACCATGTCAACATAATAATGAATATTTCCCAAGGTTATTCTTTGCTGAGTTCCTACAAACATAAATCCTTTCCCTAACTCAAGCAAAAATTATTCCATATGCTTTACTAATTTTCTTTCTAAATCTTTTTCTAATATTGGTTTAGGCTCTTTAATATCTAAAAATTCAAATACATATGGTTCTTTTAATACATCTTCTGGAGCGTTTAATATTTGTCCTTCTTTAGATAACTTATAAACTTTTTCTTTATTATTTTTACCTTCTGAAAGCAACAATCTTTCATACAAAGATGTCTCTAGTTGTCTTTTTAATTCTCTAACAGACCAATTAGAATTAATACACTCTTTTTCATAAAAATTTCTTTCATCAGTATTTTCAATACTCAAAAGTTCACAATAATGCGACCAACTTAATTTTCTAGACAGTGTCTGGAATTTTGGAAATGTAATATAAAATTTTCTCATATTAAACAAATTACTAACTGAAAAACCACTCCCTAATATTTTTCTTAATTCTTTTGATAATTCTTTTATAACTTGTTTACCATATTCAGCTTTTATATTTCCATTTTGTTCATTTTCTACTATTATTCTCCCAACATTCCAATATGCAATAAGCATTTCATTATTAACTTCATAAGAAATTTTTTGTCTACTATTTAATATTATTTCTTTTATTTCATTAATCATTTTAACATTATTAAAATTTATAGTATTATTCATTTTTCACCCCCAATACAAAAAAAGATAAGCAATGCTTACCTTATACTAATTCTAAGATAACAGTTAAAGCACTGTCTCCTTTTCTTTCAGTTAATTTAATTATTCTAGTATATCCACCATTTCTATCTTTATATCTTGGTGCTAATTCGTTAAATACTTTATTTACACATGCTTCATCGTTATGTAAGAAAGCTAGTGCAAGTCTTCTTGATACAAGAGTACCTTTTTTTCCATAAGTAACCATTTTATCAAAACTTTTTCTTACTTCTTTTGCTCTTGTTTCAGTAGTAACTATTTTTTCATTTTCAATTAGTTGTTTTGTTAAAGTAGCTAACATACTTCTTCTATGTTTGTTTGTTCTTCCTAATTTTCTATAAGCCATAATTCTTACCTCCTAACTTAATCTTCATCTCTAAAAGATAAACCTAAACTTTTAACTTTATCTATAACTTCTTTTAATGATTTCTTACCTAAATTACGGATTTTCATCATTTCATTTTCTGTTTTATCTGTTAAATCTTGAACAGTTGTCATTCCCGCTCTCTTTAAGCAGTTATATGCTCTTACTGATAAGTCTAAGTCATCAATAGATGTTTCTAATGCTTTTTGACTTGGATCTTCAGTCTTAGATATCATAAGTCCTGTTTCATCAGCAATTTCATTTAAATCTGCTAGAATTTCAAAATGTTCAATAAGTATTCTACTTGCTAAAGATATAGATTCTTCTGGAGTGATTGATCCATTAGTCCATACTTCAAATATTAGTTTATCAAAATTGTTATTTTGTCCTACACGAGCTGATTCTACTTCGTAATTAATTCTTTCAATTGGAGAATATAAACTATCAATAGCAATAACGTTATTTTTAATTTTGTCTCCCATTAATTTCTTATTATCTTCTGCTCTTGTATATCCACGACCACTACCTAAAGTCATTTCCATATTAATAGAACCACCTTCTACTAAAGTACAAATAACTTGTTCAGGATTTAATATTTCAATATCAGCATCAGGTTCTATATCTCCTGCTGTTACTACACCTTCGGTATTTGCTTTTAATCTAATTATTTTTTCTTCATCTTTAGAATGATTTTTAATAACTACACTCTTTAAATTTAAAACTATTGCTGTTACATCTTCAATAACTCCATCAATTTTTTGAAATTCATGAGCTACTCCATCAATTTTAACACTAGTAATAGCATCTCCTGGTAAAGAAGATAACATAACTCTTCTAAGTGCATTTCCTAGAGTTGTACCAAATCCTCTTTCTAATGGTTCTATTTCAAATTTTCCATAATGATCGTTTTCAATATATTCTTTTACCTTATAATTTGGTTTTTCAAACTTTAACAATTTAACACACTTCCTTTCTTATTATCCACGTCTTCTTTTTGGTGGACGGCATCCATTATGTGGAATTGGTGTTACATCTGTAATTGTTTTAACTTCAAGTCCGGCATTTTGTAATGAACGAACTGCAGTATCACGTCCTGGACCAAATCCTTTAACAAATACATCTACTGTTTTCATTCCCATTGCAGCGGCTTCTTTTCCAGCAGCTTCTGCTGACATACCTGCAGCAAATGGTGTAGATTTTTTACTACCTTTAATTCCTTGAGTTCCTGATGAAGCCCAACTAATAACATTTCCATCATTATCAGTAATAGTTACAATTGTATTATTAAATGTTGTGCTAATATGTACTTGACCATGTGGAACATTCTTTTTAACTTTACGTTTTCTTGCATTATATTTTGCCATACAACTATCCTCCTATTATTTCTTCTTATTAGCAACTACTTTTCCTTTACCTTTACGAGTACGAGCATTTCTATTAGTTCTTTGTCCTCTTACAGGTAAGTTTTTCTTATGTCTAGTTCCTTGATAAGAACCAATTTCCATTTTATTTTTAATATTCATGTTAACTTCACGACGAAGTTCACCTTCTGTTAAATATTTATCTACTTCTTTTCTTATTCTTCCTAATTCTTCTTCAGTAAGATCTTTTGCTTTTGTATCTAAATTTACATTAGCATCCTTAAGAATAGTTCTAGATAAATTTCTTCCTATACCATAGATATAAGTAAGTGAAATTTCAATTCTTTTATCATTAGGTATATCTATACCTTTAATACGTGCCATATATTATTTCCCTCCTAATACTAACCTTGTTTTTGCTTGTGTTTTGGATTTTCACAAATTACCATAACTTTGCCTTTACGTTTAATTACTTTACATTTTTCGCACATAGGTTTAACTGACGCTCTTACTTTCATCTTAATTCCTCCTATTTTTACTTTTTATTGTAGATTATGCGCCCATGTGTTGGGTCATAAGGTGACAATTCCATAACCACAGTATCACCTGGTAAGATACGTATATTATTTACGCGCATTTTACCAGAAACATGGGCTTCTACTATATATCCTCCTGGAAGCTCTACTTTAAATTTACCTCCTGGAAGCAAATCTGTTACTTTACCTTCAGCTTCAATTACATCGCTTTTAGCCACAATTATCATCTCCCGTTAAAATTTTATAACCATCTTTTGTTACTGCAACTGTGTGTTCAAAGTGCGCTGATGGTTTATCATCACCTGTTATAATTGTCCAATCATCATCTAAGATAAATACTTCAGCTGTACCTAAGTTTAACATAGGTTCAACAGCAATAACCATACCTTCTTTTAAAACTGGACCTGTATTTCTTTTACCATAATTAGGAACTTCTGGATCTTCATGTAAGTGACTACCTACTCCATGTCCTACTAATTCCTTAACAACTCCTAAATGATGATATTTAGCATACTCTTCTATCGCAGCACCTATATCACCAATTCTAGCTCCTGGTTTTATTTCATTAAGTCCTACATATAAAGATTCTTCTGTATGTTTTAGTAAGTATTCTTTTTCTTTAGAAATAGTTCCTACTCCATAAGACCAAGCTGAATCTCCGTGATATCCCTTATAACAAGCACCAATATCAATACTTATTATATCACCATTTCTAAGCTTTCTTTTAGAGGGTATTCCATGAACTACTTCATTATTTATTGAAGTACATATACTTCCTGGAAAACCATTATAGTTAAGAAATGACGGTGTTGCTCCCTTACTTCTAATAAAGTCTTCTGCTAATTTATCTAATTCTTTAGTAGTTATTCCTGGTTTTATATATGGTTTTAAATATTGATGAGTTAAATACACAATGTGTCCTGCTTCTTTTAATAAAGATAACTCGTATTCACTTTTAATACTTATCATATTAACTTTCTAATACCTTCACTACTTCATTAAATATATCATTAACAGTTTTATTTTCATCAACATTTATAATATATAAATTGCCTTCTTCTTGGTAAAAATCTTTTAAAGCTTTTGTTTTATCAATAAATGTTTCGAATCTCTTTATAAATACTTCTTCAGTGTCATCACTACGTACTTTTAAAGAACTTCCACATTTATCACATATTCCATCATTTTTTGGTTTTAAATCATTTACTAAAAGATTATAACTAGTTCCACAGTTAGGACAAACAATTCTACTAACAGTTCTTTGTAAAGCTAACTTTTCTTCTATGTCAAAGAATATTACTTTACCAATATCTTTATCTAAGCTTCTAAGTAATTTTTCATACTCTTCTGCTTGACTAACATTTCTTGGATAACCATCTAATATATAACCATCATTACAATCAGATAAACTTAATCTTTCCTTTAGAAGATTTAATATGGTAGCATCATCGATTAAGTCCCCTTTATCCATTGTTTCTTTTAATTTTAAACCTAATTCTGTTCCCTTACTTATTTCATCTCTTAGTAAGTCCCCAGTTGATATATGAGGAATATTATATTTTTCACTAAGTAATTTAGCTTGTGTACCCTTTCCTGCAGCAGGTGGTGCAATTAATATAATATTCATCATTATCTAACTCCTTTATAATTTCTATTTATTAAACTACTTTCTATTTGTCTATATGTTTCTAGTGCTACTCCAACTACAATTAAGATTCCCGTTCCTCCAATACTTACACTTGATGGTAAGTTAGTAGATAAGAAACTACTAAATATAATTGGAAGTCCTGCTATTACTGCAATAAATATAGAACCTAATAATGTAATTCTTGATAACACTGTTTTAATATATGTTGTTGTTTCCTTTCCTGGTCTAATACCTGGAATATATCCACCTTGTCTATTTAAGTTCTTTGCAAGTTCTTCTGGATTAATTTGTAAGAATGCATAAAAGAAACTAAAGAAGAATATTACAACAATATATATTACAAATCCAACTGGTGTAGTATAATTTAAATATTTATTTACAAATACTACAAATCCATTACTACTATCTAATAAACCTGCAATAAATGCTGGTACAGAAAATATTACTGATGCAAATATTACTGGCATAACATTGGCTGAATTTAATTTAAATGGTATATAATTTTGTTTTGCTCCATAAGCACTAGTTGTTTGATTAGAGTATTGTATAGGAATTCTTCTTTCAGATTTTTCTATAAATACAACTCCAACTATAATTGCTAAATAGAAAAGTACAAACACTATAAAACTAATAATACCTATAAATAATGATGATGATGTATCTATTATTAAGGCATTAAAAGTATCTATAAACATTTTAGGTATAGATGATATAATACCACCCATAATGATTAATGATATACCATTACCAATTCCTTTAGAAGTAATTTGATCTCCTAACCATAATAAGAAAGCAGTACCTGCAGTTAATATAACTGCAATAGTTAGGTAATCAATAGTACTTCCACCTTTTACAAAGGCAAATGCCATTGCAAATCCTTGTAAAAATGCTATTGCTAAACCTAAGTAACGATTAATTTGATTAATCTTTTGTCTTCCTTCTTGTCCTCTTTCTTTAAGTTCTGTAAAATATGGAATAATATCCATTTGAAGAATCCCTGTTATAATAGATGCTGAAATATATGGCATAACACCAAGAGCAAATATTGAAAAATTCTTTAGGGCTCCTCCTCCAATAACATCATATAATTGCCATAGTCCTAAATTAGATATAGCTCCTTCGGTACCAGGAGTTGGAATAGTTGTACCTACTGCAAATATTAATAATCCAAGTAATGTAAAACCAATTCTCTTTCTTATATCTTTGTTTTTAGGACTAAACAACAACTTAAGTGTTTTAAACATCTAAATCACCTCAGTTTTTCCACCAATATTTTCAATTTTTGTTTTAGCGGTATCTGAGAATTTAGCAGCTTTAACAGTAAGTTTTTTAGTTAATTCTCCATTACCTAAAACTTTAACCCCGTCTAACTCTTTTTTAATTAAACCAGTTTCTTTTAAAAGTTCTGGTGTAACAACAGTACCTTCTTCAAATCTATCTAAGTCTCCTACATTAACTGTAGCATAAACTGTTCTAAAATTATAGTTGTTGAATCCTCTTTTTGATAATCTTCTAAATAGTGGTAATTGTCCTCCTTCAAATCCAGGTCTAACTCCGCCACCACTTCTAGCATTTTGTCCTTTTTGTCCTTTACCAGCAGTCTTTCCGTTTCCGCTTCCTGGTCCACGTCCTACCCTTTTACTTACTTTAACAGAACCATAATTAGGATGTAATTCATGTAATTTCATTAGTTTAAAATCTCCTCTACAGTTTTTCCTCTTAAAGCAGCAACATGACTAGGTGACTTTTGAGCTTTTAATGCTTTTAATGTAGCTCTTGCCATATTAACTTTTGTGCTAGCTCCTAAACTTTTTGAAAGGACATCTTTAACACCAGCAAGTTCTAGTACATCACGTACAGGACCTCCAGCTTTAACTCCAGTACCTTCAGCAGCTGGTTTTAACATAACTTTAACAGCTCCTTCTTTTACTGTAATTTCATGTGAAATAGTACGATTATCAATTAATTCAACTCTTATTAGATTCTTTGAAGCAGCAAGTGTTGCTTTTTTAACTGCGTCTGGCATTTCTTTAGCTTTACCTGTTCCAATGCCAACTCTACCTTTTCTATCTCCTACTACAACAATAGCAGCAAAACGAAATATACGTCCACCTTTAACAACTTTAGTAACACGATTAATATCAATAACTTTTTCTTCTAATGTTTTAACAGGTCTAGTATTGTTATTACGTGGTTTACGTTCTTTGTTAAATTTACGTGGTTGTTCTTTAACATTTTCGTTCATAAGTAATCCTCCTTATTTAGAATTCTAATCCATTTTCACGTGCTGCTTCTGCTAAAGCTTTTACACGTCCATGATATAGGTATCCACCTCTATCAAATACTACTTTAGTAATGTTAGCCTTTTTAGCTCTTTTGGCTATTTCTTCACCAATTTTCTTAGCAGCTTCTACATTTCCACCATTAGTAATTTTTAATTCTTTTTCTAATGTTGATGCACTTACTAAAGTTATTCCCTTATCATCATCAATAATTTGGGCTGTAATATTAGCGTTTGATCTAAAAACATTAAGTCTAGGTCTATCTGCTGTACCATGCAAATTTTCTCTAATTCTCTTATGTCTTTCTAAACGCATTTCATTTCTTGAAACTTTTTTTATCATAAGCATATCTCCTTTACTTATTATTTAGAAGCTTTCTTTCCTTCTTTACGACGAATTTGTTCACCAACATATTTAATACCTTTACCTTTATATGGTTCTGGTGCTCTAACTTTTCTTATATTAGCAGCAAATTCTCCAAGTGCACATTTATCGATACCTTCAAGTTCTATTTCTGTATTGCTATTTGCTTTTACAGTAATACCTAAAGGTACTTCCATTTTAACTGGGTGTGAATAACCAGCATTAATTGTTAAAGTATTACCTTGTACATTAAAACGGTAACCTACACCAACTATTTCTAATGCTTTTTTATATCCTTCACTAACACCTTTAATCATATTAGCAATATTAGCATTAGTAGTCCCATGCATTTGGTTTGTAAATTTATCTTCTTTTAATTTTTCAACAGTTAATTCTTTATCATTTATTTTTACTTCAATAGTTTTAATTAAATCTAATGATAACTCTCCCTTAGGTCCTAAAACTCTAACTTTTTGTCCATTAACTTCAACATTAACATTTTCAGGTATAGTTAATACTCTTTTTCCGATACGACTCATTATAAGTACCTCCTAATTACCATACATAAGCAATTACTTCTCCACCAACATTGTTCTTACGAGCAAGTTTATCAGTCATAATTCCTTTTGGTGTAGATATAATAGCAATTCCTAATCCATTTAATACTCTAGGAATATCTTCAGCCTTAGCATATACTCTAAGTCCTGGTTTAGAAATTCTCTTAAGTCCAGTAATTACTCTTTCTTTATTGTGACCATATTTTAAAGTTAATGTTAATGTAGATTGAACGCTTTCATTATTTACTTTGAATTCTTCAATAAAACCTTCTTCTTTTAATATCTTAGCTATTTCTAATTTCATTTTTGAAGATGGTATTATGACTTCTTTGCTTCTATTTTGATTAGCATTACGAATTCTTGTAAGCATATCTGCGATTGGATCTGTCATTAAAATCCCTCCTTCTTTTATTATAGTTGATTACCAACTTGATTTTTTAACACCAGGTATTTGTCCTTTATAAGCAAGTTCTCTAAAACAAATACGGCAAACACCAAATTCGCTCATAACAGCATGTGGTCTTCCACATCTAGAGCAACGAGTGTATTCTCTAACCTTAAATTTAGGTTTTCTTTGTGATTTAATAATCATTGATTTCTTTGCCATCTTATTCCTCCTTATTTCCTAAAAGGAACTCCAAGTTCATTTAATAAATCAAACGCTTCTTCGTCAGTTTTCGCAGTAGTAACGAATACAATATCCATTCCTCTTACTTTAACTACTTCATCAAAATTAATTTCAGGGAAAATTAATTGTTCTTTAATACCTAAAGTATAATTCCCTCTTCCATCAAAACTCTTAGGTGAAACACCATGGAAATCTCTTACACGTGGAAGTGCAATAGATATTAATTTATCCATAAATGTATACATTCTTTCTCCACGTAAAGTTACTTTACATCCAATTTTGTGTCCTTCTCTTACTTTAAATGATGCGATTGATTTTTTGGCTTTTGTTTCTACTGGTTTTTGTCCAGTAATTTTCTCTAAATCAGATACAGCAGCTTCTAACATTTTAGAATTAGCTACAGCATCTCCTACACCCATATTAACAACTATTTTTTCTAGTTTTGGTACTAACATTTTAGTACTATAGTTGTGTTTTTCAATTAAACTTGGAACAACTTCATTTCTATATTTTTCTTCTAGGCGGTTCATTTACTGCCACCCTCCTTCCAAATTAGTCAATCTTTTCATTAGATTTTTTTGCAATTCTAATTTTTTTACCATTTTTATCAAAATCGTATTTAATTTTTGTTGCTTTTTTAGTTTTTGGATCAATCAACATAACATTAGATACATGAATTGGTGCTTCAACTTCTCTGATTTCACCAGTTCCATTGTTGTTTTTTGGTTTAATATGTTTTTTTACAATATTAACTCCTTCAATTACAACTCTATTTTCTAACACATGAGTGATTTTTCCTTCTTTGCCTTTGTTTGCTCCTGCAATAACAACGACCTTATCACCAGTTTTTAGTTTCATATGTTTTCCTCCTTAAACTAATGGATTATAGTACATCTTTAGCTAAACTTATGATCTTTGTAAAATCTTTATCCCTAAGTTCACGAGCTACTGGTCCTAAAACACGAGTTCCAACAGGACTCTTATCATCTTTAATAATAACGCATGCATTATCATCAAATTTAATATAACTTCCGTCCTCTCTTCTAACTCCAAACTTACTTCTAACGATTACGGCTTTAACTACTTTACCTTTTTTAACATTTCCGTTAGGAGTAGCTTTTTTTACAGTACCAACGACTATATCTCCAATATTACCAGTTTTTACTTTACTTCCACCAAGAACTCTGATTACTAATAGTTCTCTAGCACCAGAATTATCAGCTACTTTTAAAAGGGTTTCTTGTTGTACCATTATAATTTCCTCCTTCCAACTAAAGAGATTATAGAATTACAGCCTTTTCAATTACTTCTACTAATTCATATCTTTTAGTTTTAGATAATGGTCTAGTCGCAACTAAACGAACTTTATCACCAATACCAGCAGTATTGTTTTCGTCATGAGCTGTATATTTTTTAGTATATTTAACTCTTTTTCCATATTTTGGATCTTTTTTATAAGTTTCTACTTTTACTGTAATTGTTTTATCTGCTTTATCACTTACAACGATTCCAATTAACTCACGTTTTTGTTTTTCATTCATAAGGACATTTCCTCCTTTTAACCTTGATTTTCTCTTTCGTTAAGAATTGTTTTCATTCTAGCAACATCTTTTCTTAGAGTATTTATTCTTCCTGGATTTTCTAAAGAACCTGTTGCTTGTTTCATTCTTAAGTTAAATAGTTCTTCTTTATTTTCACTAATTTTTTTGTTTATCTCTTCAGTGGTCATTTTTCTTATTTCATTAGCTTTCACTATTCTCACCACTTTCTTTTTTTACAAATTTACATTTGATAGGTAATTTATGAGATGCAAGTCTTAATGCTTCTCTTGCTACATCTTCTGTAACATCTCCTATTTCAAACATAATTTTTCCTTCTTTAACAACGGCAACCCAAACTTCTGGATTTCCTTTACCTTTTCCTTGACGAGTTTCTAAAGGTTTTTTAGTAAGTGATAAGTTAGGGAATATATTAATCCATACTTTACCACCACGTTTCATATATCTTGTCATAGCTATACGAGCAGCTTCGATTTGTTGTGATGTAATCCAAGCTCCTTCTTTAGCCATTAAACCATATGTACCAAAATGTAATTCTGTATTACCTTTAGCTTTTCCTTCGTATTTTAAACGGAAAGTTTTTCTATGTTTTGTTCTTTTAGGCATTAACATTAGAATTACCTCCCTTTTTATTGTTTAGGATTTCACCTTTATAAATCCATACTTTAACACCAATTTTACCATATGTAGTATCAGCTTCTGCTGTTGCATAATCAATGTCTGCTCTTAAAGTATGTAGTGGAGTTGTTCCTTCAGAATAACCTTCACCACGAGCAATATCTGCTCCTCCTAAACGTCCTGATACTAAAGTTTTAATTCCTTTAGCTCCAGCCTTCATTGTGTTTCTAATTGCTTTCTTTTGTGCAACTCTAAATGATACACGATTTTCAATATTGTGTGCAATATTTTCAGCAACTAGCCTTGCATCTAAATCAGGGTTCTTAACTTCAACAATTGAAATTTGAACATCTTCGTTAACTAATTTTGAAACAGCTTTTTTAACTTTTTCTATTTCAACTCCGCTTTGTCCAATAATGATTCCTGGTTTAGAAGCATATATAAATACTTCGCATCTTTTCTTATTTCTTTCAATAACAATTTTAGAGATACCAGCAGTTTTAAAGTTAGTGCTTAGGTATTTACGAATTTCAACATCATTATTTAAGTATTTAGAAAAGTCACTTTTATTTGCATACCATTTTGCTTCCCAGTCTTTATTGATGCCAATTCTAAGTCCATTTGGATTAACTTTTTGTCCCATCAATAACTCCTCCTTTACTTATTTTTTTCACTTACAATTATTGTTATATGACTTGTTTTATGATCGTTTCTTCCAACGTGTCCACGTGAATCCATTTTAGGCCTTTTAATAACTAAAGCTTCATCAACATAACAAGTTTTAACATATAGATTTTCTTCTTTTAAATTATAATTATTAACTGCGTTTGCTACAGCTGAGTTTAATACTTTTTCAATTACTCTAGCTGCTTTTTGAGGTTGGTTAAACAATATTGCTCTTGCTTCCCCAACTTCTTTTCCTCTAATTAAATCGATTACTAAACGAGTTTTACGAGGAGCAATTCTAACAGTTTTAGCTATTGCTTTAGCTTCTGTTCTTGTTTCCATTATAGTCCTCCTTATAGAAATTATTTCTTATCAGCGCCGTGGCCACCAAATTTACGAGTTAATGAGAACTCTCCTAATTTATGTCCAACCATATCTTCAGTTACATAAACTGGAATAAATTCTTTACCATTATGTACAGCAAATGTGTGTCCAATAAATTCAGGATAAATTGTTGAACGACGAGACCAAGTTTTAATAACTTCTTTTTTACCAGTTTCGTTTAACATTTGAACCTTTTTAAGTAATCTATCAAATACATAAGGTCCTTTTTTCAAACTTCTTGCCATTTATACTCATCCTTTCTTTATTATTTATTACGACGTGTAACGATATATTTATTTGATTCTTTTTTATTTTTTCTAGTTTTATATCCAAGTGCTGGTTTGCCCCATGGAGTCATTGGACCACTTCTACCGATTGGTGCACGTCCTTCACCACCACCATGAGGGTGATCGTTAGGGTTCATAACACTACCACGAACAGTTGGTCTAATACCCATATGACGAGTACGTCCTGCTTTTCCTATTTTTACAAGTCCGTAATCTTCATTACCTACAACACCAATTGTTGCACGACATGTTCCTAAGATTTTTCTAGTCTCTCCACTTGCTAATCTTATTAATACGTATTTATCTTCACGTCCTAAGATTTGAGCAGATCCTCCTGCTGAACGAGCAAGTTGACCACCTTTACCAGGTCTAAGTTCAATATTATGAATTACAGTACCAACAGGAATGTTAGCAATTGGCATTGCATTACCAATTTTAACATCTACTTTTTCTCCGCTTTCTACTATATCTCCAACTTTTAATCCTTTTGGAGCTATAATATAAGCTTTAGTACCATCTTTGTAGTTAATTAATGCTATATTAGCACTTCTATTTGGATCATATTCAATACTTGCAACTACTGCAGTAATTCCATCTTTAACTCTCTTAAAATCAACCAAACGATATTTTCTTTTTACACCGCCACCACGATGTCTTACAGTGATTTTACCTTGGTTGTTACGACCATTAGTTTTTTTCTTAGTTACCACAAGGCTTTTCTCAGGAGTAGTCTTGGTAATTTCTTCGCTAGTTAAGACACTTCTTTGTCTTGAACCATTAGTAATTGGTTTAAATATTCTTATTGCCATTCTGATTTCCTCCTTTTATTAGTCGAAACTAATAGTACTTCCTTTAGCTAATTTAACGATAGCTTTCTTGTATTTATTAGTCATACCTGTATATTTTCCTACTCTTCTTTTTTTCGGATGTACATTTACAGTATTAACACTTTCAACTTTTACATTGAAGATTTTTTCAACTGCTTGTTTAATTTGTGTTTTGTTAGCTCTTGGGTCTACTTTAAACACAACTTTATTTTCTTCTGCACAGTTAGCAGCTTTTTCTGTTATTACAGGTGCAAAAATAATATCACGATAATTATTCACGAGAAAGCACCTCCTCTAATTTTTCTAATGCTTTTTCTGTTATTAACATATTATCAGCATTAATTACATCATAAGTATTAACTTCTTCAGGTAATACAACTTTAACATTTCCTAAGTTTCTTGTAGATAAGCAAATGTTATCATTAAGTTCCTCTACTACCATTAATACTTTTTTGTTAACTAAGTTTAATTTAGTTAATAAGTTTAGCATATCTTTTGTTTTGTTAGTTTCCATAGTAATATTTTCTACTACTACTAATTCACTATCAATAGCTTTGTATGATAAAGCAGATTTTAATGCTAATCTTCTTTCTTTCTTATTCATTTTCTTTGAATAATCTCTTGGTTGTGGTCCAAATACTATACCACCACCACGCCATTGTGGAGCACGAATACTTCCTTGACGAGCATTACCTGTTCCTTTTTGTCTCCATGGTTTTCTTCCACCACCAGAAACCATATCTCTTGTTTTAGTTGCGTGTGTTCCTTGTCTTCTTCCTGCCATTGAAAGTACAATAGCATTATGAAGTACAGCATCATTAGGTTCTATTCCAAATACGTTATCATTTAATTTAATATCCTTTACCTTTTCACCATTTAGGTTTAACATCTCTATTTTAGACATATTTAAATCCTCCTTTATTCATCACAAATTGCTTTCTATATTATATATATAGTTATTACTCTTCAGTTTTAACTTCGTCTTGTGATGATTCTTCTACAGTTTCTTCTACTTCAGCTTGAACTTCTTCTGCAGGTGTTTCAACTTCATAAGTAATAAGTTCAACTTTTTCATTTACTTTACCTTCGTTTTTAATTGCTGACTTAATAAGTACCATAGATTTTTTAGGTCCAGGAACATTTCCTTTAATTAAGATAACGTTATTTTCTAAATCAATGCTGATTACTTCTAGGTTTTGAACAGTTACTTGTTCATTTCCCATATGTCCTGGTAATTTCTTACCTGGTAAAACACGCATTGGTAACAATGTACCCATTGAACCTACACCACGATGGTATTGGCTACCATGACCCATTGGCCCACGTGATTGATTATGGCGTTTAATAACACCTTGAAATCCTTTACCCTTAGAAGTGCCGGTTACATCAACCATTTCTCCTTCTGTAAAGATGTCAGCTTTAAGTTCACTACCTAAAGTATAATTACTAACATCAACACCTCTAATTTCTTTTAAGAAGCGCTTAGGTGTTGCATTAGCTTTTTTTAGATGACCTGTTTCAGGTTTGTTTGCTCTTTTTTCTTTCTTATCTACAGTAGCAAGTTGAATAGCATTGTATCCATCAGTTTCTACTGTTTTGATTTGACTTACTACGTTTGGTTCAACTTCAATTACAGTAACTGGAGTTAATTTACCATTTTTAGCAAATACCTGAGTCATCCCGATCTTACGACCTAAGATTCCTTTCATTTCTCTTTCCTCCTATAATTTGATTTGTATATCAACACCACTTGGTAAATCTAAATGTTGAAGTGCTTCAACAGTTTCCTTACTTGGGTTATTGATGACAATTAATCTTTTGTGTGTACGTCTTTCAAATTGTTCTCTTGAATCTTTGTCCTTATGAACTGCTCTTAATATTGTATATTTTTGAATTTCAGTTGGAAGTGGGATTGGTCCACTAACTTCTCCGCCTGTTCTTTTAACAGTATCAACGATCTTAGCAGCAGCTTTATCAATGATGCTGTGTTCATAAGCTTTAAGTTTAATACTCACTTTTGACATTTCTATTGTCCTCCCTTCGCCTATATCTAGTATAGACTTGCTCCGAGCAAATTACCTGATTTTTCCTTAAAAGTATTTAACAACTTAACCGGGTGTATCAGCAACTTTGCACATCTAAGCCAGTTATACGTTCAATATTGTACCAAATAATTATATGAAAATCAAGCATTTTTTAGTATTTTCTTTGACTTTTTTTTACAATTATGTTACTATGAATACGTAAGAGAAATTTACATAAAATAAAAAAGGAACATTCAGTTTTGCTACATTGAATGTCTACCTAAAATTTATCGTGTTAGACACTCATAAATCTAGTGAGTGTCATTTTTTTATATCTATCACTATACCTATATATTTATATTTTTAAATTTGTTTGATACAAAAATAAACATTTACTTAAATTAGCAAATGTATATACATCTTTTTTAATTTTTTTATGTGGGATCTTTATATCATCGTTATTAATATGATCAATTACTGGATAATAATCTTCAATATCCATTTTGTTTAGTATTAACATACAAATAAATTCTTTCCTTTTATTATCTGTTTCTATTTTTAATACTTCTCTTAATTCTCCAATATTTCTTTTAACTATATTTCCACATTCATCTATATAATATTCTATTTTTAATAGTGGATACTCTTCTAACCATTTTTTATTATCTCTTAATTGTAAATCAAAAATATCATTAATATTCACATAATCATTATTAAAATTAATCACTCTATATAAATTTCTAGTTTCATTACTCCATCTATTTATTATATCTTTTAACCTAGTACTTGTTGCTTCTCTTAATTCATCAAAAACTGAATCAAACCTTTTAGGATCAACTAATTTTATAAACTTAAAAAAATCCATTAATGCAAGAAATTCTACATATATCTCTTCAGAATATAATGAATAATTAGCATAATAATAATTTCTATCATGTTTATCAATACTTTCTCTTGCTAATTTTTCTTTTAATATTCTATATAAACATATATTCGGAGTTCCTACTTCTATATCACAATATATTTTAAAATGATTTAGTTCATGAAAGAAAGCTTCTAACATCTCAAGTTTTCCATTATATAATCCTTCTATTACTTTTTCATCTATAACTATATTACCTTCATAATGACTTCCTAAAATTTTATCAGACAAATTTCCAGAACTAAATCTAATTTTTTTAAAGCTTTCATCTTTAATAAGTCCTGTTTTTTCTAAATAATTTTTCATTATAGATTCACCTAAAAAAATTAAGTGAGATTTAAATGCTTCATATACAGTATCTTTCTTTCTTTTATGAAGTATATTTCTTATTACCTTTTCTACTATTTTAAAGTGTCTATTATTAACAATATTCTTATTAATTAATTCCATAAACTCCCCCCTTTGTTTACGCTATATATTATACATAAAAATATTACTATGTCAAATTCAAATAAAAGAATAAGAACTTTTTCTATTCTTATTCTAGTTACTTAAATTAGTTTTGCGATTTTATCTTTATTTATTCCTGTTATTTTAGAAATTTCATCATAACTATAATCATTGTCAAGCATATTTAATATGATTTGTTTCTGATTTTGAAGAATTCCTTCTTTCATTCCTTCTTTCATTCCTTCTTTCATTCCCGCTTTTCTACCAGCCTTCATTCCTTTACGGTATCCATATTCTTTAAGAGTATTTTCAATTCTCTTATCTTCAGCTTCATAATCCCAAAGATTCTCTAAAGTAAACATGCCATTCTTCTTTTTTATTTCTTTAATTAATTCTTCTCTACTATTAAACATAAGTAGCCCTCCTTTCGTTATTTTTTCTATTTCATTAATAGTACTAGCATTAAACAATGCTCCCCATTTAATTACTTTAGATATATTTTCTTTCTTTTTTTCATTGTACCAAAACTTATAGCATTTATCTATATTTATATTATATATTTTCAAAATACTTGTTGCTATCTTGCATGTTTTTGTATCAACAATCATATCTTTACTATAAGTACAAGGGGTATTTTTACCTATATTAAAGTTTATTTGATATAACTTATAATTATCAAATTCATAATAGCTACTAGTTTTTCTTAACATACTTGAATATATATTACATAGATAACTAAAGTTTCTATTATATGTCCATGAACGATAACTTTTATTTATTTCAATATTTACAATTTTATTATTACAAAGTATAACTAAATCACTAAGCATTCTTTTACTTTTTACATGTTTAAGTTCTAATTCACTATTAAAGATAGTAGCATCTTTATTTAATTCATTTATACTTATACCTGTTATATCACTAATCATCTTATAAAGTATGCTTGTACAATTTATAAATATTGATTTAAATGCTATGTCATAACATAATTTCATTATTTTCTTATTTTCTTCAACCAAAACTGCACCCCCTTTCTTGAGATACCCCTCTATATATATTATTGATAAAAAAAATTGCGTTTTACTTACTTTTAGTGAAAAAATTTATTTTTTTATATTTTAAATACATTTGTTCGTTACAAAAAGCAATAAAAAAGTACTCATTACTAAGTACTTACCTATTAGAAACTCTTTTTTTTACTTTAGATCTATTATCTTTAATAACTTTTGTTTCTATTATTCTATCTACTTTAACATCATCAATTAATCCTGTCCTTCCTTTATATATTCTAATTTCTCCATCTTCTAACAACATATTAATTATACCTTTATTTTCAAAAGCATAACTACTTTTACATTTTTCACAAACATAAGTATCTTTAATACTTAGATATACAAAATTATTTTCTTTACATACTATACATCCATTTTTTGCTATTTTACTAAAATCATTTTTTGTAGTTATTATATTAATTTTCTTTATCATATTAAAATCCTTTCTAATTTAAAAAGACAAATTATCTTGCCTTTTCCTTTGCATATTCTAGTCTTAATTTGTCCGCTATCGTAACAATAAATTCACTATTCGTAGGCTTCGCTTTATCAATATCAACACTATGACCAAATACTTCTTCCATAAAGTCCCAGTTTCCTCTATTCCAACTTACTTCAATCGCGTGTCTTATTGCCCTTTCAACACGTGATACTGTTGTATCATATTTACTTGCAATATCAGGATACATTTCTTTAGTTATTCCACCGATCATATCAGGATTATTATAAATCATATCTATTCCTTCTCTTATATATTGATATCCTTTTATATGAGAAGGCATTCCTAGTTCATGTAACATCTTTGTTATAGATATTTGTAAATTATTGTGATATAAGTTTATACTTCCCCCTTTTACTACTTTAAAGACATCTAATATTCTATTTTCCAAGTCTACAAGTTCAAATGGTTTTAAAATATAATAATTAACTCCATACTCACTTACTCTTCTAATCATTTCTGGTGCATTATATGAAGTAGCTACAATTATATTTTTAGTAATATTTCTTTTCTTTAGTTCGTCTAATACATATAATCCATCTTTATTAGGCATTATTAAGTCAAGAAGTACTAAATCATATTCCCCTTCTTTATCTAATATTAAATTAAGTCCTTCTCCTCCATCATGTGCTTTCATTACTATTTCTATCTCTTTATGATCACTAAAATATTCCTCAACCATTTTAGTTAAATTAACATTATCATCAATCATTAAAACCCTTATCTTTTTCATTCTTTTTTCTTCCTCACTTTCTATTACTATTATATATTTAGTCCGTGTTTATATTTGTCGATTTATAACATAAAAGAAAGAAAAAAAGAAGTAATTAGCCATACTTCTCTAATTTATACTATTAACTATATTTTCTACTTCGTTAATACTACTAGAAATACTACCTAATATTACTCCTTCAACTTCTTTTATACTAAATATTTTATTTATATTATCTTTATTTATATCTCCACTGTATATAATAGTTATGTCTTTACTACTATTTACTTTTATCATATTTTTAAGTTCTTTTATTTTTTCTTCCACATCCGTTAAGTTTAATTCTTTATTATTGTGATATGCTAATATAATAAATTCATAACTATTTACATTCTTAGTAATAGTTTTAAAAGTATTATGTAATTTTTCTACACTACTATTATTATCATTTAAATATATGATAGGGATAATGTTTGACTCTAAGGCTGCAATTACTTTTTTATTGGCTATTTCATTATCTTCTTCATCAACAATAACATACTCTATACCCATAGATTTTAATTGCAAAGAAGATATTTCTCCAGTAAAGTCTCCTGATAATTCATAATGCATCTCTTGACTACCTACTCCCCAATTACAATAATTTATAAAACTTTCTAAATAAATGCTACTAGGACATACTATTATATCATTATTAGTATCAATATTATTTAATTTAACTATATACTCTAATACTTCATCATATAACAAAGTCATTTTATGATTTAGAACTATTATCTTCTTCATCTTTATCATCCTTTTTTAATATATTTTTTATTTTATCTACTAACGGAATAATTGTCTTAGGTTTATTCTTAATTGCTATTTTATAAACATCAAGGATACTTTCTACAAAATATTTAGAAGAATGCATTTCTGCTGATACTCTTGCTTGTTTACTTAATCTTTTTAATTCTTTAGAATCATTATATAGTTCAATAATTGCTTTTTTATATCCTCTTTTGTTTTTAAATATCTTACCATTTAAATTATCTATTACTGTATTAGTAAAACTCTCATCATTTATACATACAACAGGAAGGGATGCCGCCATTGCTTCAATTACTGTAAGTCCCTGGGTTTCTGTTTTAGATGCTGTTGTAAAAACATCCGCTATTAAATAATACTCAGCAATACTCTCCCACGGTACTTTACCTGTAAATATTATATTTTCTTCTAGTCCCTGTTTTTTAACAAATGTTTTATATTTATTTAAATCTGGTCCATCTCCTACTATTAAGAGTTTTGCTTTTGGGCAATTATTAACAATATATCGCATACTTGTAAGTAATAGTTCAACATTTTTCTCACTACCAATTCTACCTACAAATAATATTACAAAATCATCTCTTTTTAATCCTAAGGATTCTCTTTTCTTTACTATATTTAATCCTTTATTATTTTCTAAATAAAATTTTTCTACTTCTATTCCTGTTGGTACTATATAAACATTACGATCTACTTTATATTTTTCTTTAAAAAGTTCATAAGCTTTTTTAGTAGGTACAACTAATTCTGTCGCAGTCTTATCGCAATAGAATAAAGTTAAATATTCAACAATTTTCTTTCCCGTTCTATTAAAGTATCCTTTTGTTATATAATGAATGTAATCTTCATACATTGTATGATAAGTATGAACTAAAGGAATACTTAATTGTTTAGCAATAATTCTTGCAAAAGTTCCTACTCCAAATTCTGTTTGGCAATGTATTACATCAAGATTCCATTTTTTTATAATATTAATTGCTTTTAAAGGATATATTCCTGTTAATCTATAATCATATATTCCAATAGGAATACCAGGTAAACGTAATACTTTACCTTTTTCTTCTAATTTATATTTCATATTCTCACTATTAACAGTTACAACATAAACCGTGTGTCCTTTTTTCTCTAATCCTTTTTTTAACATAAGAACACTTGTTGTAACTCCATTTATAAAAGGAGTATAACTATCCGTAAATATTCCTATTCGCATTCTTTTTCCTTCTTTCTATAAAAAATTAATGTAATTGCTCCAATTACCATAGAAAAGTAATAAGATATCAATCTCCATATTAACATAATTGCTGTAACAAGTCCTGTTTCATCAATAATATATCCAACAAAATAAACAAAACCATATTCTATTCCTCCTGTACCACCTGGAATAGGAACAAATGATCCTATCATCATAACATAGGTTGTAGCCACTACTATAGGTAAAAAGCTTATATTACTAACACCCATACCTATTGCTACCACATAAGGTACACTATACTGTACTATTAACGATATAACATTTAATAAAAGAACCATTACTACTTTGCCCTTTTGTTTTTTTAAAAAAGCAGCACTCGTATAAAACTTATTTATATAATTATTTAATTTTTCACGGGTTGTATCAACATTTTTAATTATTTTTATTTTGGATAAAAAACTAATTCCTTTATTTAAAATAAATTTATTTACCCTTTTGGAAAAACTCAACATATAACTAAATAATAGTACTAAAAAATTAATTATAAAACCAAATGTAACCAAACTACGCATAACACTATCACTAGGAAATAAATTAAATAATCTATTATATAAAAGAGCAATTGTACTTAATATAATTAAAGCACTTTGAAATAGAATAAAATTTTGAAGAACTATATTAGTACTTTTAGTTTTGCTAATTCCCTCATTATGTAAATAATATATTTCCATTGGTTGACCTCCCCCTGAAAAAGGAGTTATACCATGGAAAAAAGGAATTATATAATTTATTTGAATCATTTTCCAAATACTTACATGTTCTCCATTAATTTTTACCATCATATAAGAACAAATACCTATAATTAGTCTTGATATCATCATAACAACAATAGCCACAATAAACCAAAAAATATTCATATTAACAATATGATACATAATTGAATCAAAATCATAATTTAATGAAACAATTAAAACTAACGCTACAACAACAATTATTGTTATTAAATTAATGTAAATCTTCTTCTTCATCTTCAATAACACTTATTCCAGGAAGAATTTCTCCTGATAAATATTCTAGTGTTGCGCCACCTCCTGTTGATATATGATAAAATTTTCCATCAAAACCTAAGTTCTTAACTGAAGAAGCAGAATCTCCTCCCCCAATTATTGTTTTAATATTATTTTCAGTTATACATTCATAAATTTTTCTAGTACCATTTGCATAATCTTTATCTTCAAACATTCCTATTGGTCCATTAACAATAATTCTTTTAGCATTTTTTAATTTATCACAATATAATTCTATTGTCCCTCTTCCTATATCATAACCAATATCATCTTTTATATCTTCTATTTTAACGTTTTCTTTATTTTCATTAATAATATCTATTGGTAATAAAATTTTATCAGAGTATTTTTCTAACATATCTTTACAAAACGAAACGTTTTCTACATCCACTATTGAATTACCTACATTATATCCCTTTGCTTTTAAGAAAGTAAATGCCATAGCTCCTCCAATTAATAATAAATCACACTTATTAATTAGATTCTTTATAATAGGTATTTTATCACTTACTTTTTTACCACCCATTATTATTATAAATGGATGAGTATCTTCATTTAATACTGAATCAATCTTCGTTACTTCTTTTTCAACAAGAAATCCTAAGCCATTAGGAAGTAACTTAGCAATACCAACATTTGATGCATGCGCCCTATGACATGTCCCATAAGCATCATTTATAAAAATATCTCCTAAAGAAGCCCAATATTTAGCAAGTTCCATATCACATGAACTTTCCTTCTTTCCATCTAAGTCTTCATACCTAGTATTTTCTATAAGAAGTACATCTTTCTCTTTTAAATCATTTACTAACTTAGTTAATTCTTCACTTCTTGTATCATGAGAGAATATTACTTTTCTGTTTAATAGTTCAGATAATCTAACACTAACTATTTCTAAACTATTCTTTTCTTTATCACTTTCTTCTTTTATTTTACCTAAATGTGATAATAATATTACTTTAGCATTATTATCAATTGCATAATTAATTGTTTCTAGACTCATTCTAATTCTATTGTCATCATCTATTTTACCGTCAGTAATAGGTACATTAAAATCACACCTAATTATTACTCTTTTTCCATTTAAATTATAGTCTCTAATTGTTTTTTTCATTAATATCACCCAACTATATTGATTGTACCAAATTTCTTACGAAAAGTCATCTATTTTGCTTAATTTACAAAATAAAAGATGTAATTTTGTGTTATCAT
>CALVXD010000011.1 GCA_944368815.1 uncultured Bacilli bacterium | reverse complement strand
TATTTTTTAGTGTATTTACTATTTATTCCTCTAGTAATAGTAAGGGTATCATTTATTAGACAACTTGTTGTATAGCTGTAACAGATACACCTTGACCAAATGCTGATGTCGCAAGTTCTACAGGGCCTACTCTATCTAATGAAAATAAAATACCTGTTCCTTCTCCATTTAAATCTACTCCTGTTTTTTTACCAAATCCAAATTTATCAATATATTTAAATAAATTTTCTTTACCTAATCTTTGACCAAGTTCAACAAACCCCGGATTGCAAGAGTTTTGTACTACTTGTAAAAATGTTTGATCACCATGTCCTCCTGCTTTCCAACATTTTATTCGAGCATTTTCTACTGTAACAGAGCCACCATCATAAAAATGTTCATTTAATAAATCAACTACTCCTTCTTCAACAGAAGATGCCAAAGTTACTATTTTAAATGTACTACCTGGTTCGTAACTGGCCCATATTGCTAAATTTCTATTGATTTCTTCGATTGAATAATCTTGATAATTATTAGGATCAAATCCTGGTTTAGAAGCAATTCCTAAGATTTCACCACTATTAGGGTCCATTGCGATCGCCCAAGCACCAGCAGCATTATATTTTGTCATAGCATTATTAAGTTCTCTTTCAATTGATGCTTGTATATTATAATTAATTGTTAAATATATATCCATTCCATCTTGTGGTTCTACATACACTTCACTTCTTTCTAATCTTTGACCTTTAGCATCCGAAAAATATTGAATTGCTCCACTTGCTCCCGTTAAATATTCGTCATACTCAAGTTCTAATCCACTAAGTCCTTGATTATCAATACCAACATACCCTAGTGAATGGGATAACATATCATCATATGGATAATATCTTTTTGATTCTTTTACTAAATAAACTCCATCATATCCTAAAGCATTTATTTTATCAGCAATATCATAAGATAATCTTCTTCCTTCAGGATGTACTCTTTCTATTGATGATTTTTTATAAATATGTTCATTTATTGCTTCAACATCTACTCCTAATATATTTGCTAAGTCACTTGCTACCTTTTCCTTATCTTTTATTTGATTGGGAATTAAAACTAAACTAACTGTCGTTAAATTATCGGCAATTACCGTACCATCACTTGTAAATATTCGCCCTCTATCAGCTTCAATTGGTAAATTTCTACTCCACAAAGAACTGGCAAGATTACTTAATTTTTCATAATCTATTACTTGAATATAAAAGACTTTACATGTTATTAATATAAAGCAAAAAATAATTAATAAAAGTACTATTTTAATTCTTTTATGAATATTTTTTGAAAACATAGAATCACCTTTAGTAAATATTATGTAATAAAATTATACTTTAATATATTAAATATTATAAAGCCATTAAATATCAATATTGTTATAAGAAATAACAATGCTTATAATATCATCAAAATATATTATTAACTTATTAGTAAAAAGCAAACATTTTTCTACTTCATCAATTCTTCTTACATTACCGGAGATAGTTTTATAAACACCTCCACTTTTTTTATTATCGTAAACAAAATATGTAATAGTTACTTTAGGTTTTAATTTTATATTATCGCTTATAAATTTTATTTTTTGATTTAACTCATTTTTAAGTTCATCACTTATTTCAATTTTTTTATCTGTTAATCTTGATGTTTCTTTTATGGCATCATCGTATCCAGTTAAGGCTGCAAAAGGAGCAAATTGAGCAGCTCTATTATACATTGTCATTGGCTTTCTTGTTTTAGATACATGATGTGGTAAATTTATTATATCATCGTATTTATTCATGATGCCCTCCTATTTGCTGATTTCTTTCTATGGTTGTTGCTCCTTCAATAATATTCATTCCTTTTAAAATAGCATTTTTACCATATTTATTTTTTATTTCTAGCATAACTTTTTGTATTTCTTTTTCTTTAGTTTCATTAATTATTTCTTGTTTTTTTCTTTTTTCTCTTTCTTCATAATTTGTAAATAAATCAATTTGTTCTATTACTTTTTGATTTTTTTTATTATCTTCACTAATTAATTTATTTACTGATAAATTTAATTTCCTAACAAGTAATATTGGATTAGAAATTCTATCAAATAAATTTATAAATCCTTCTGTAATAATATTAGAAGAAGATGTTAACTGATTTAAATTAATTGTTCCATGAGAATGTTTAGGAATTCTTCTTCCATATGAATCAATTGTTATTTCCCCAAAATATTTATTAGAGATAGACGGATTAGTTAAATTTTCTATATCGTAAACTATCGTCATTACTAACTGTTCTGTAAGTAATTTTTTGCTTACTAAATCTAATGCTAAATTATCAGCCATCTCTCTAACTATTAATCTTGCCTTTTTATTATCATAAGGTAAATGGAGAACTTGACCTGAACTAAGAGAAGTTGTTGTAGGTTTATAACTTTTGGCAATATAAATAGTACATGGTTCATATCCCCAGGCGTGATCAATTAATAACTCAGCATTTATTCCAAATAATTTATATAATAAATCTTCATTATAATGCGAACACATAGCAACATCACCCATTGTAAACATATTGTTTTTAGCAAGTTTATCTGCTATTCCTTTTCCTACTCTCCAAAAATCAGTAATTGGCTTATGATCCCATAATTTTTTTCTAAAAGTCATTTCATCTAAACCCGCAATTCTAACTCCAAATTCGTTTGGTTTACTTTTTTTAGCTACAATATCCATAGCTACTTTAGCTAAAAACATATTTGTACCTATTCCCGCAGTTGCAGTAATACCTGTTTTTTCATATACATCTTTAATTATTTTAGTAACTAATTGTCTGGGGGTACATTTATAAAGAGAAATATAATTTGTAATATCAATAAATACTTCATCAATTGAATAAACAAGGATATCTTCAGGAGCTATATATTTCAAATAAATATTATATATATCAGTACTATATTTCATATAATAAGCCATTCTGGGTGGCGCTATAATTAAATCTAACTCTAATTCTTTATTGTTTTTTAGTTCATTGTCAAAATATGACTTACCAATAAAATTTTTATAATTATTTAGTTTTCTTCTTTGATAATTAATTTCCTCTATTTTTTGTTTAACTTCAAATAATCTTGCTCTTCCCCCTATCCCATATTGTTTTAAAGATGGACTAACTGCTAAGCAAACTGTCTTATCTGTTCTTGTTTCATCAGCGACAACTAAATTTGTATTTAATGGTTCTAATTTTCTTTCAACACATTCAACTGAAGCATAAAAACTTTTTAAATCAATACATATATATAGTTTTTCCACATCAATCACCATAATAATTATACCACGAACATTTGTTCTTTGAAAGGGTTTTTATTAATTACCATTAATTAACATTATAACTTTTAAATAAATAAAATTGATATGAACCCGTTTCTTAAACATAGAAACGATGTTCATATCATATCACTTATTAAGCTATTCTTTTTCATTTAGAAAATTTAGTAAAAAAATATTACAAATTATTTTTCTTTTTTTGTCAAGAAAACACCAATAATTAATCCAATAAAGATAATTGGAGATATTCTAATAAATAACCATTCAAAAGAATGAAAAGTAACTCCTAAAACAGCATTTTCTGGTTTTTCATAATCCCAATTTAGGTATGGACTATTTAATAAAATTAATGATATAAAAATAATTATTATGATTATACATAGTGATATTAAAGTCCAATGAATTATTTTTCTTCTTTCATTTCTTCTTTGCGATAATTGAAAATTTATTATCTCTAATTTTTCAGAAATGGCTTTTAAATTATCTGTTTTAGATTCAGAAATATTTTCTCCAAGTAATGCACTTACAGGTGTTTCAAAGACATCTGATATTGACACTAACATTTCTGCATCAGGAACTGACAAACCTTGTTCCCATTTAGAAATTGTTTGTCTAACTACATTTAATTTTATTGCCAGTTCTTCTTGCGAAAGTCCTTTTGATTTTCTTATTGTTTTAATGTTATCTTTTAACATTTTACAACTTCTCCTTTCTTTATAACCATTATATAAAGAACTGTCCGTTGCTACAAGCAATGCATATTAACATTGAATTTAATTATTATTAAATAGCTATTTTCTTTTTATTATGTTTTTTAATCTTAAAGTATTTAATATAACTGTAATACTACTTAATACCATAGCTAAACTTGCAATCATTGGATTTATAAAAATTCCAAATGGTTTTAATAATCCCATAGCAATTGGTATCATTAAAGAGTTGTAAAAAAATGCCCAAAACAAATTTTGTTTTATATTTTTTATAGTTTTTTTACTTATATTAATTAATTTTATAATACTATTTAAATTATTATTTGTAAGTATTACATCAGCTGAATCCATTGCAATATCTGTTCCACTATTTACACTTACTCCAATATTAGAAATCGCTAAAGCAGGACTATCATTTATTCCGTCTCCACACATCATTACAAATTTATTTTCCTTTTGTAATTGTTTAACTATATTTGATTTCTCTTTTGGTAATACACCTGCTATTATTTTGGTTATTCCTAACTCTTTTGCTATTACTTTAGCAGTATCTTCATTATCTCCTGTTACCATTATTGGTTCAATTTTTATAGTGAGTAAATTTCTTAATACCTCTTTAGTTTCTGTTCTTATAATATCATTTACTCCTATTAAAGATATTATTTTATTATCTTGTACTACATAAACAATACTATTTCCTTTACTTGCTAGTTCTTTTTCTTCTTGTTTATATTTATTTTCAATATTATAATTATCTAAAATTTTAGAATTTCCAATAATTATTTTTTGATTATTTGCCTTTCCGATGATTCCATAACCGGTTATGTTTTCAAATTCTTTAACTTCTAATTTTTCTATTTTATTTTCTTCTAAATAGTCTACAAAAGCTTTTCCTATAGGATGCGTCGTTTTACTTTCTATACTTCCTACTATTTGTAAAAGTTGTTCTTCTTTCATATCACTAAAGTTTCTAATTTCTGATATTTTTAACTTACCATATGTAAGAGTTCCTGTTTTATCAAAAATAATTACATCTGTTTTTTGAGCATTTTCTAATATCTCACTTTTCTTTATTAAAATTCCATTACTAGCACATAATCCTTCACTTACTATAATGGCAAGAGGGGTTGCCAGACCTAAACTACAAGGACAAGCAACAACTAAAATTGTTACAAATGTTGTTATTGCTGTTTCAAAACTTTGACCTATAATTAAATATATTATAAATGTTACTATCGCTATAATTATAACAATTGGGATAAAATATCCTGATACTTTATCGGCAACTTTGGCTATAGGAGCTTTTGTGTTAGTTGCTTCTACAACCAATTTTACTATTTCCGATACCGTTGAATCTTTTCCAATTTTTTCTGCTTTATATTCAATATAACCATCATAATTTAAACTTCCCGCAATTACTTTATTCCCAATCTCTTTGGCTTGGGGTTTACTTTCCCCAGTTATAAATGACTCATCAAAATGAGCTTTACCTTCTATTATCTCTCCATCTACAGCAACTTTTTCTCCTGACTTGCAAACTAATATATCGCCTTTATTAATCTCATCTAAGGTTACATTTTTTAGTTTTCCATCAACTTTTATTACAGCTGTATTAGGTGTTATTTTCACTAACTTTTGAATAGCTTCAGTTGTTTTATCTTTACTTAATCTATCTATATATCTTCCTAATTTTATAAAATAGATAACTATACTGGAAGACTCGAAATATAAATTCATAACTAAATCAGTATTACCTTTAAATACTAAATACATATTATATAAACTATATAAAAAACTTGTAATAACTCCAATTCCTACTAATGTATCCATATTAGGCGTTTTATAAATTAAATTTTTATATCCATTTCTTATAATATCAAATCCATAAATTATAAAACATATAGAAAATACTAGTAATACTATCATATAGTTTGTTGTAAATTTATGAGGATCAAGAAAAGGAATTACCGGTAAATTTATCATATGTCCCATAGAAATATACATTAAAATTATAGCAAGAACTGTAAATATAATAAATTTAACTTTTTCTTTTTTGTTCTTTTTATTAGTATTTATTTTCTTAAATTCCCCTAAACTTTTAAAACCGGCCTTTTTAACAAATTCTTCTATTTTGGTTTGAGTAAGTTTTGATTCATCATATTCGATACTAGCGTTTGCCATTACTAGATTTACTGAAGCATTTTTAATTCCATCTTGTTTATTTAAATATTTTTCTAATCCATTTGAACAAGCGGAACAAGTCATTCCATCAATAGATAAAATTATCTTTTTCATTTTTATTCTCCAACAACTTCATATCCAATATCTTCAAGAGCTTCTTTAATTACTTCTTTAGATAAATCATTATCTGTAATTACAGTAACTTTTCCTGTAGTATGATCTGCAATTACACTTTTAACTCCATCGATATTTCCTACGGCATTTTTTATTCTGTTTTCACATCCTGTACACATCATACCATTTACTTGTAAAGTTAATTCTTTCATAAATCATCAATTCCTTTCCATATTATTGTTTAAATAACATTTTTAACTTTTAAATAGATATCTAGATATTTCATATTATATCATAAGTTATTATATATAAATAATAAAAAATTACTTATTATCTATCTTATATTTATTTTTAATTCTTAATACTCTTAAAGCATTTATAATGGCTATTACCGAAACACCAACATCTGCAAATACGGCTTCCCACATAGTTGATATTCCCAATGCACTTAAAACTAAAACAAGCATTTTTACCATAATAGCAAATATTATATTCTCTTTAACAATTCTCATTGTTTTCTTTGATAAATAAATGGTATCGACTATTTTAGATGGTTCATCTGTCATAAAGACAACATCAGCTACTTCTATTGCAGCATCTGATCCTAATCCTCCCATTGCTATACCAATATCAGAAACAGCTAAAACTGGTGCATCATTTATTCCATCTCCTACAAATACAAGTTTTCCTTTTTCACTTTTTTCTCTCATAAGTTCTTCTACTTTTTCTACTTTACCGTCTGGTAATAGTTCAGTATAAACTTTTTCTATTCCAAGCATTTTCGCAACATATTCACCAACTTCTTTTTTATCTCCTGTTAACATTGTAATTTTTTTGATGTTATTTTTCTTAAGTTCCTTAATAGTTTTAATTGCATCATATTTTATTTTATCAGCAATTACTATACATCCCACATACTTCTTATCTATTGCTACATATAAAGTAGTTCCTATATCATTACATTTTGTGAATTTAATTTGCTTTTCATCCATCAATTTTTCATTTCCTACCAATACATCTTGTTTACCTATTTTTGCAGCAATTCCTAGCCCAGATAATTCTTGTGTTTTTATAATTTGTTTTTCATCAATTTCTTTATTATAGGCCTTTTTGATAGATGCCGCAATTGGATGATTAGAATAATTCTCACTGTATGCCGTAAGCTTTAACAATTCTTCTTCACTAATACCTATTGCATTAACTTGTTGGACTTCAAAGACACCTTCAGTTAGTGTTCCTGTTTTATCAAATACAACTATTTCTGTGTTAGCAATGGCTTCTAAATAATTACTTCCCTTTATTAGTACACCCATTTTAGAGGCTCCTCCGATTCCGCCAAAAAAACTTAAAGGAATAGAAATAACTAAAGCACAAGGACATGATACAACTAAAAATGATAAAGCTCTATATAACCAATCAGAAAATACTGCATCTTTTATAATAAGTGTTGGTAATACCACAAGAAATACTGCAACAATAACTACAATTGGTGTATAATATTGGGCAAATTTTGTAATAAAATTTTCTGATTTTGATTTTTTACTACTTGCATTTTCAACTAAGTCTAATATTTTACTTACTGTTGATTCACCGTATTCTTTAGTTACTTTTACTTTGATAACACTATTTAAATTTATGCATCCACTTAATACATCTTCTCCTTCTACTACATCTTTGGGCAAAGATTCACCAGTTAACGCTTTAGTATCAATGCTTGATCTTCCTTCTATTATATTGCCATCTAAAGGGATTTTTTCTCCGGGTTTAATAACAACTATTTCACCAATTTTTACATCATCAGGATTTACTTTTAAAAGTTTACCATTTCTTTCAACATTTGCATAATCTGGTCTTATATTAATTAAACTTGTAATTGATTTTCTTGATTTATCGACTGCATAATCTTGAAATGATTCTCCTATTTGATAAAATAACATAACTGCTACAGCTTCAGGGAATTCTCCAATTCCAAATGCCCCTAATGTTGCTATAGTCATCAAAAAGTTTTCATCAAAAAGTTTTCCTCTAATAATATTTTTAATTGCTTTTTTTACAATTTCAAATCCTACTATAACGTAAGCTATAATATATATTATATTATTTACTAACTCATTATTAAAGTTTAAAACCAAGGCAATTATAAATAATATAAGAGCTACTATAATTTTAATTACTTTTTTATTCATTTTCATAATCTCCTTTTACATTTCTTCTAATATTACATCAGGTTCTTCTTTTTTAATTGTTTTTTTAACATTTAAAATTATATTTTCTTTATTAACTTCATCATATTCTAGTTTCATTTTTTGTAAAATAAAATTAATATTAACATCTTTTATACCATCTATTTTTTTAATTGCTCTTTCTAATTCTAATGCACAATTAGCACAATCTAAATTCATAATTTTAAAATTACTTTCCATATTATTTGACCTCCAAATTTTATTTTTTATGTTCTATATGTTCAATACACATTTCAATTACTTTTTTTACATGATCATCATCTAACATATAAAAAACCTCTTTACCTGATTTTCTGCACTTAACAATTCCACTTCTTCTTAAAGTACCTAATTGATGAGAAATAGATGATTTACTCATCCCTAAAACATTTGCAATATCACATACACACATTTCATTTTGATCCAAAGCAAATAAAATCTTTGCTCTAGTTGTATCCCCTAAAATTTTAAAAAAATCTGCAATCCTATTAAATGTATCTGCTTCTAACATATTTTTAGATGTATTATCTACAACATCCCTATGAATTGCGTTACAATCACATATAAATTCATTTTTTGCCATACAAATTCTCCTTTTACATTTTAGTTGAGTATTTATTCAACTCTACTATATTATATATGAATAACTATTCAACTGTCAACAGTTTTATAAAATTATTCTCAAAATTTATTCAAAACTTATTAAATGCATAAAATTTAATTATTTTATCCTTATATAAAACAAAAAAAGATATATTAACAAATTTTAATATACCTTTTAAATTTCTTATTTATGCTCTTTTTTGAAACATAAAAACCAATCTAAACAATATGTCTCAGCATCAGTGCTTTCAACTCTTTCTTTAGCTAAACCACAAGAACCAGGAGCAGGCATAATTACATCATCACCAGGTTTCCAGTTAGCAGGTGTAGCAATACCTTCACTATCTGCTTTTTGTAATCCTTGTACAACTCTTTTAATTTCTTCAAAGTTTCTTCCAAGAGATTGTGGATAATACATAATTGTTCTGATGATACCTTCTGGATCAATAAAGAATACTGCTCTTACTGCTTGAGTTGTTGATTCTTTTGGAGAAATCATTCCAAATTTATTAGCAACTTCCATTTTTATATCTTCAATAACAGGAAATTTAACCTCTAAATTTTCCAATCCATTCCATTTTATTTTTTCTTTTATAGTTCTTAACCATGCAATATGCGCATAAATACTATCAATAGATAATCCAATTAATTCAACATTCATTTGTTTAAATTCTTCTTGCATACTTGCAAATGTCATAAATTCAGTAGTACATACTGGCGTAAAATCAGCAGGATGTGAGAATAAAATTACCCACTTTCCTTTATAATCTTCAGGAAATTTTATATCTCCCTGTGTTGTTTTAGCCTCAAAATGAGGAGCTTCATCCCCTATTCTAGGCATACTATTTACTATTTCTTTACTTTCTAATTCCATTCTTATTTCCTCCTTTTAATTTATTTAATTTTAGAAGAATCCATACAATCATTACATATTCCATTTATTTTAATATTATCTGTTAAAGTAATTTTATTATGTAATTGACTATTTATTACTTCTCGTAATTCTTTAGGTATTTCAAAGTTAAAATCAAATACTTTCCCACATTTTTCACATACAATATGATTATGTATTTTATGAAAATAATCATATCTATCTGAACCAGACGGCATAGAAATTTTACGTATTTTGCCATTATCAACTAAAATATTAATGTTTCTATATACAGTACTTTTACTTATCTTTTCATCTACATCATGGACTTTTTCATATATCTCTTCAGCCGTCGGATGAGTATGCATATCTTTAATAACATTTAGTATTATTTCTCTTTGTTTTGAATAGTTATTCATAGTGTCACCTTCTAAAATTAGGAATAATTCCTAATTTAATTATAAAATAACTTAATTTAAATGTCAACTATTATTTAATAACATTTCTATTTTCTTTATTTGTTGCAAAGATAATAAATTTGTATCATAAGTAATATAAATATTTACATCCTTTTTATTAATATAGTCAAAATCAGTATAAGCACTTGTAATTCCTTCTGTTTCTAGTAAATCTTCAATCATACCTTTCAAGCAATATTCACAGCATAAGTCTTTTATAACAATTTTTTTTGATATCATACATGTAGAATGTTTATCAAATCCAATAATTGAAGGCGTTTTTAATAAATTTAAACAATATAATATTTCGTATTTTAATACTTTTAAAGAAATAACATTACTATCATATTCTACATAAATATTTGAATTGTTTTTATCTATTTTAACTAAAATAACTCCTTTTAAAGATGGTAAATAAATAATTAAATCTTTCCAATAAAAAACTGAACAATCTAATTTTAAAGTTAATTTTTGCATATACATCATCCTTTTATATATCTTTTTTAGTCATATCAAGCATTCTTATATGATAGCCATTTTTCTCATAAAATTTAATTGCATTTTCGTTATAAGCAAAGACTCCTAATAATATATCTTTACATTCTACACTTTTTAAATAATCTTCCATACTATGTAAAAGAATACTACCTACACCACTTTTTCTATGATGTTTTGATACTACAAGTTCTGTTATTCTTCCCCTTTTAGGACATTTAAAATCATAAGTACATTCTTCTAAATTATTTATAAGTCCCACAATAAGACCTATTATTTTATTATTATCTTTATATAAATACATTTTACCTTCATATTTATTTATGTCTTCCATAGTTTTATTAAAATATATATCCCTATATTCTTTAGTTATAATGTTATATTTTTCTTTATCAATAGAAACAATATATTCTTGTAATTCTACTAATAAGTTTTTTACTTCTTCTTTATATTTTTCATTATATTCTATTATCATTATTTATTATCCTTCCAAGTGTGTGCAAGCATATCTTTTAAAACTAACATTGCATCTAACTTATTATAATTATATTCAGTCTCTAACATAGTAAGTAATCTACTTATTTCTTTTACATACTTATCTACATCAACAACACTTTGATATGTGCCTAATACAGGATACTTCTTACTCCATACCTTTGTCCAATTTATTTTATCTACATTCTTCTCATTAGTATTTTTAAGTACTTCTTTTATTTCTTTATACTCATCTTCATTAATTAATTCACTAATTTCTTTACCATATATTTTACTAAGTGCTTCTCCTTGTTTTAAATCTGGTATTGTCTCATCTAGTTCCCATTTAGAGATAGTTTGTCTTGCTACATTTAATTTTTCTGCAACTTCTTCTTGTGATAATCCAGCATTCTTTCTTGCTTCATATAATCTCTTACCAATACTCAAAATAATCATCTCCTTAAATATAATTATATATATTATAAAAATAAAAGCAATAACTTTTTTATTGAATTATTGCCCGTTTTTTTAACATTAAAATTCTTTATTTAAGTATATTTTCTTTGATATTTTATAAGAAATAAATAGCATTATAATCATTATAAGTGGTAAAATTATAAACCAGTAATCATTAAATGTTTTAATTACATTTCCAGGTATTTTAATTGTTAATGAATTTAAAAGTAATCCTAGTAATGAAGATATTAAAACAATTCCTATAAATAGTCCAATTCTTCCTTTTTCCGCTCCAAACTTAAACAGTAATGGAAACATAATTGATTGTAATAAAATCATTGCAAATAATACACCACATATAATGGAATTTATTTTGGAAAAGTCTAAATTATTATTAAAACTTCCCATTACTATTCCTAATATATAAGTAATTATAATAGCGACAAATGTTAATATTAGACTAGCAGAATATTTCGCCTTAACAATATTTGCTCTTCCACTAGGAAATGTGCAAGCATAAGCATCCCATTTATTATAGTCATCATAACTAAAAGTACTCATAAATAACATTGTACTTAAAAATACAGGGACAAAATATAAGACATCATTACCATCACTAGCCATAAAAGCAAAAACTATAACAAATAAAATAGCTACTTTTATATTTCCTTTTATAATTAACAAATCCTTTTTAATTAATCCTAGCATTATTTTACCCCCTTAATCATTAAAACCATAAGTTCTTCTAAGGTTATTTTATCTACTATAAAATTTTTATATTTCTTCTTAATTTTACTTATATTATCTACCAATATTTCATAATTATATTTATTTTTCTTATAAACAATTATATCTTCTTTAGAAATAGTATCAAATGAATCAATATCACATTTTAATATTCCATAATTATCTAGTAAATCATCTCTATTTTTATCTAATAATATTTTTCCTTTATTAATGAAGATGATTTTATCGGCAATATGTTCTAAATCACTAGTAATATGAGTTGATAATAAAATGGTATGTTCTTCATCTTGAATAAAATCTAAAAATATATCTAATACTTCATTTCTAACTACTGGATCAAGTCCACTTGTTGGTTCGTCTAATATTAAAATTTTTGGATGATGTGATAAAGAAGTTGCTATTTCTAATTTTTTTCGCATACCCTTAGACATTGTCTTTATTTGTTTATTAATATTAAGTCCAAAGTCATTTAAATACTTTTTAAATAGTTCTTCATCCCATTTTTTATAAATATCTTTCATTACAATATTTATGTCTTTTGGAGTTAATATTTCTGGAAAAAACATATTATCAAGTACTACCCCAATATCTTCTTTAATAGTGTTTTCTTCTTTATTAAAGTCTTTATTAAATATTTTTATATTACCTTCATCTATTTTTAGAATATTTAATATAGATTTAATAAGAGTTGTTTTACCTGCTCCATTTTCTCCAATTAAACCAACAATTACTCCATTAGGTATTTCTAAATCAATACTTCCTAGTGTAAATCTATTATCATATTTTTTTACTAAATTTTTAATTTCTATTATATTTGTCATTAGTTATCACTCCCATAAAAAATTTCTATTAAATCTATTATCTCTTTTTTAGTTATATTAAATCTATTTGCAATATCAATTGCCTTTTGAATATTATCTTCAATATCTTTTTGTGCTTGTTCCCGAGCCAGTTCTGTATTTTTAGGGGCTACAAAAGTTCCTTTTCCCTGAATCGATACAATATATCCTTCACTTTCTAATTCATCATAAGCTTTTTTTATTGTCATAACACTTATTTTGATATCAGAAGCTAAAGAACGAATTGAAGGTAATGCTTCTTCTTCTTCTAGTTCACCGTTCATTATCTGATTAATGATAGCATTCTTTATTTGTTCATAAATTGGAACAGAACTACTATTACTAATTATTATTTTCATATTTCCTCCTTAACTGTTATATATAGTATATAACAGTATATAACATTTGTCAATATAATAGAACGTATTAATATTAAAATTACCTAAAAAAACAAGTTGCAAACAAATGCTATAGCATGTTATAATAATTTTGAAAGGAATGATATTATGAAATGCCCTGTTTGTAAAGATACAACATTGTTAATGAGTGAAAGAAATGGAATAGAAATTGATTATTGTCCCGAATGTCGAGGTATATGGCTTGACCGTGGTGAACTTGATAAACTTTTAGAAAAAGAAAATCATAATAAAAATTATCATAATGAAGATATTCATAATGAAGAAAAATATCATAATGAAGAAAAATATCATAATGAAGAAAAATATCATAATGAAAGTAAAAACAAACCTTCAAAAAAGAAAAGAGAGTCTTTTATTGGAGAAATATTTGATATTTTTGGTGGCGATTAAAAAAAATTTATATTAAAAATATATAATAAAAACTTTTAAAAATGTGGAAGATATATTATCAACAAACCCTACACTTAAAGTGTAGGGTTTGTCAGACTGTTGACAAACTACCTTTTTTGAAAAAATCTAAAAATTGAATTTTCAAAAGTGGGAGTAAAACTTTAAAAATCAAATAATTTTAGATGATAATTTCCTAAAATTGTTCTTTTTTTATATTAAAGTGGGGAATATAAAAAGCCGATTGACAAAGCCGATTTGAAAAATCGACTTTGTCAACGGCCTGACAAACCCTACACTTAAAGTGTAGGGTTTGTTTTTACAATAAAAGCAAGTATATTAACTAAAAGTCATTTAGTTATTTTAAATAATGTTTTCATATTATCATTTCTTCTACATACATTTTAATTTTTTTGATTACTTTTCAAGCCTCTCTACAAAAGCATCTGTTTTTTCATAAATACTATATTTATTAACATCAGTTTATCTTTGATCACTAATTGTGGCACTACTATTGCTTTCTTCTAATGCAGTAAGCGGATCATATGGTGCTCCTACTTGAGTTCCTGCAAGTAAAGCTATATCTACAGCATTTTCTGGTATTCCCCAAGAATTTCCTGAAAATAAGAAAGATGCTTGATCCACGACAAAACCACGAGTATTATAAGTAACATTATCCATAATTGTTCCCGTCGAATTAGGATTTAAATAAGCAGATTGTCGCAAAGTATGAAAAATATTATTTCTAACTAATAAATTAGTTATACTATTTTGTGTAACAAATCCCCTATTTACTACCCATGTTGAAGAATCGCCGGGTTGGTTTGGACCATAAATTTGGCAATTTAAAATTTGGTTATTATTTCCCCCTATTTGTATAAATTCAACGGGATAAGGATTATCACTAGTCATGGTAAATCCATTAATTGTAATATTATCACTATTACATAAAAAAGGTACCAACGAAGCTTGAAGTAAAATTAATGTTCCTGCTCTTCCTTTTAATATTAGTCCAGGTATATTTAAAGCAATTTGCTGCGTAATAGAATATGTGCCGCTAAGTACATTTATAATACCATTAGGTTGGGCTACTGCTAGTGCTTGCTCTATAGTTTGAAATGGTGCAAGTTGACTTCCATCTCCGCCTGGTCCTGCGTTAGACAGTACATATAAATTATATGGATTTGGTTCAACAGTTCCTGTTGCTCCCGTTGGACCTATTGGACCAGTGGCTCCGGTTGGACCTATTGGGCCTGTTGGGCCTGTTATACTAATTCCTGGGGATCCGGTAGGCCCAGTAGGGCCCGTTACACCAATTCCTTGAGGGCCAGTTGGACCTGTTGGGCCAGTTACACCAATTCCTTGGGGTCCTGTTGGTCCAGTTGGACCAGTTACACCAATTCCTTGAGGACCAGTAGGGCCTGTCACTCCATTAACATTTCTATTATCACAGCAACTGGAAAACTTTAAAAATTTTATATCATTTTTAATTTTATTTAAGGCTTTTTGATAATTATCTTCCATTATATCATTCCTTCTCAATATAAATTTATGCAATGATAATAAAATTAAATAATATTTTTTATTTACAGTTTAGCATTTATCTATAATAATAAATATCTATTAGTAAAGACTAATAGATATTTAAATCTCAAATTCCCTATTTACAACTTCCACCATTATCAGTGAAATATTTTTCGATATTTTCAATACTATGTTCAATATTAGCCCAATCAGTTATATCTTTTAAATATACAGTCATATCCTTAGTACATTTTGGACAATCAAAATAATTATCACTTCCAATTGTAATTTCATATTCATTGTCTTCAATAGAACAATACATTGTAGAAGAAATTTTTTCTACTGATGGTTCATTAGGAATTACCATAAATAAAACTATAGCTACAATCATAAGTACAAAATATAAAATTATAAAAATCCCAAATGCTTTTAAAATTTTTATAATGATACCCGCTAACTTTTCTGTATTAGATACTCTTTTTTCAATTATTCCTTTTATATCATTATCTAAAAGCTCATCAATACTTACATTTAATGTTTTAGAAAGTAGTTTTAACTGCTCTGGATTAGGGGAAGTTTCTCCTAACTCCCAATTAGAAATAGTTTGTCTTGTTACATTAATTTTTTCTGCTAATTGTTCTTGTGAAAGATGGTTATCTTTTCTTAATTTTAAAATATTATCTCCTAATTTCATATTATCTTCTCCTTTCACAAACAATTATAAATAAAATAAATTAAATTATCTATCAAAACATTTAGGAACTTTGTCAAAGAGTTTTAACATCACTTTAATAAATGTTTAAATAAAGATAAATCTGACTAATTTATACCATTTTCTAATTACTAATAATACAATCCGATTTCCCTAATAATTCTCCCATTTCTTATTGTGTTATTTTTTCTAAGTTATACAATAAAATTTCCTATTTTTTCTTAAATCATAAATTTTTTCCCTTTTTCCATAATGTAATAGCTTGTTTTTACAGAAAATATTTCAAGGCATAACCAATGCTTCCTTATTTGTATAATATTTTTATCATTCAAACTAACTAGTTATTCTTTTCTAATTTAATATTATCTTCTATTTAAAATCAGTATTAACCAATTTTAAATTCTACTGAAACATATTTATCATTAACATTTTTTATTAATCTATACTCGCCACTTTCGAGTTCTCCATAAAGTCCTTTCCAATCAATATTTGATTCAAAATTATTATTAGGGTTTAATATATATCCAATAGCATTAAATCCATAATTATCTATTATTGGAGTTAATGGTTTCCATTTACCATTCTCTTTTTTATCTATGCTATATTCTTCTCCCAATATTATTTCATCATTACTTAAATTTGTAATTATAAGAGTAAGACCACTATTTGTTAATGTTCCTTCTTTAATACTCATTGAACCATCATTTACTGTATTTAAATATTTTTCTAATTCTTCCATTTCATCATTATCAATTGGACAAGTAAATTTAGAAAATTTCAAATACCTATTTACTAATACTATATCTTCTTCTTTTACACAATAATATGTATCCATAAAAATCCCTTTATAAGCATAACTATCATCATCTTCTAATTCTACTTTAAAACTTAATATTGGATTACCTTTTAATAATAACGCTTGTAATGTATCAATTACAATTAAACCAATAACTCCCAAAATAACTATTAAAATTATTTTTAAACGTTTATTCATACATCCTCCAACCATTAATTTATATTAATACTTCCTATTCCACCTTCAATATTAATATTAGTGTTTCCATTACCATATACTTCATCATTAGATATTTCTTCATTATTTAGTTTAATAGATCCTAATCCTTTTTCCGCTCTTATTTTATAATTTTCTAAACCATTTATTAAGTTAATATTAACACTTCCTACTCCTGATTCTATTTCATTATTTCCTGTTAATATAGCATTTAAATTAAACTCTCCTACTCCTAAATTCAAATCTAAATTATTAAAACTACTAGATAAAATATCCATTTTACCTGTTCCGCCTTCAATATCTGCTTTTTCTATAACAACCAAATTTTCTATTAGAACTTTTCCTGCTCCTTGTTCTAAATGAAATTTATTTATTTGTAAATTATTTATATTAATTATTCCTCCAGATGATTCAATATCTACTTCTTGTAAAGTATTCATATTTTCTGGAATGTATATTACTACGCTACTATCAGTATTCCCTAATTTATAATTCCAAAAATTACTTTCTTCTTCTATTTTAATTATGCCATGGTTGTTTTTATATTTTACTTTTGAATTATTAGTTTCTACTTTAAATTCTTCTCCTCTTTTAATTTCTAAAGAAGTAAAACCTAACTCTATTTTTAATTTATTTACAGTAGTTTCTTCACTTCCTATTACTTCCATATATTCCATAATATTATTATCATTACTAGTAAGACCTAAGACACCGCTTAAGGATCCAACTAACCATAATATTCCAAATACAATATTTATAACTAATAAAATGGCAAATGCTATTGCACAATATTTTATAACTTTTTGAACACTTGTCATTTTATATCAATACCTCCAAACATAATTGTAGCATTAATATAAATTGTCTTTTCATCTTTATCTTTTGAAACCTCTTTTCTCTTATTGGAAATGCCTCCAAAAATAGAATTTGATTTAATTTTTACTTTAACATTTTCTGGAACATAAATATCAATACCTCCAAAAATAGCAGAACAATTAATTACTTGATTTTCCTTAATTATTGCCTTTCTTAAATCACATTTTACTCCTCCAAATACAGAAGTTAAATTTGCTCCTTTAAATTCTTCATCATCAAAATATACATTTTGACTAGAAAAAGTTGCACAATATTCATTATCACTATTATTTTCTTTATTAATTTTATTTATTTCCTTATTTATTTTGTTGTTTAAACTATCTTTAAAAATAAATGATAATCCTACTATTACTAAGATTGTAGGAAATGATAACTTCCAAATAATATTAAAGTCTAATAAATCTAGACAACATAATAATAAAGCAATACCTATTACTAATCCAATTATATTTCCTGTTTTTTCTTTTTCATTAAATAAACCAATAAAACAAGGAACAATAATAAATAAAGTCCACCACCCATCAAAAAATATATTAATGCGAGTAATATCAAGGGCATTTAGTCCCCATATTAATCCAAAAATAACCAAAGCGATTCCCCAAAAAACATTTTTCATTGTATTCATAAACATCTTCTCCTTTATATTATTATAACATATATAATAAATATTTTATTTCACTGAAAAGATTTTTTTTAACAAAAAAATATGCAATCTATTTATTAGATAATATATTTAACTTTAACAATATTAATTACTTTCTTCTTCTATTTCCACTATTTCTTCTTCATTATTAATTGTACTTACATACTTAACTTTAAAAAATTTATCATAATATATTACTCTATTTTTCCACACAATAATTATATTTATTAAATAAAATAACATAACAATAAATATAGATATTAAAAACAAATATACCTCTTCTATACCATTTAATTTTAAATAATTAGATAGATTAGTAATCATAAACATAAATAAATATGGAATACCAAAATAATACAAATATATAAACACTGCTCTTAATATTAATCTTAATAGCCTAATATTAGGAAATTCTAACTTAACATTTAAGAAAGCTCCTCCTAATGTTTTACCTTTATAGATAAATGGTATTAAAATGTAATAAAGAATAAAAGCAATATATATAGATTTTTTAGTAAATATATTTATTATAATTACAAAGATTAAATATATAAATAAATCTAAGAAAAACAAAGTAATTCTTCTAAGTCCTGATACTTTAGTACCATCTATTATAGCTTCTTTATCAATTTCTTCTCTTGTCGGTAAAAAATTGTCTAAAATTCCCATTAATAAATATCCTAAAACTCCTCCAAGAGTATTTTGAATTAAATCATCAATATCAAATAAACGATATGGATAAGGATATATAAAATATAAACCTGTAAGTTGGGTAACTTCAAAAAATAAACTTAATAGAAAACTATATAATAGTACTTTTTTCAAACTACATTTAAAATAATATCTTAAATACATTCCAAATGGTATTGTCATTAAAATATTAAATGCTACAACATAAAAGCAAGGTTCTGTTAATGCTTTTAAATATGTACTCGGATTATTCCATACAATAGATGATTCTCTTATAAAATCATTAATAAAGGAAAAAGGAATTAGTTTTATAGTATCACCGACCGGTGCAGTAACACTATTAATATCAGGAAGAGGAAGTATTACTAAAAAATAAATAGTAATTAAATAAAGAATAAAAGAATAAATTATTAATACTCTTAATTTATGAATTGAACCATATTTATGATATTGATGCAAAATAAAAGGAAGAGTAAAAATAAAAGCAATAAAAGGGAAAATAAATATTGCGGTTTTAATAGACTCTATATATCCCATATTTATCATCCCTTTCCTACTATCTATCTTTAATAATATTTTTACTACATTGATATGTAATTAAAAAGTATCCTCCATATATTATAACAATAAATATTGCCGTCATTATAATTGATGGTAATAATTGATCATTACCTAATGTTAAAAGTATATAATTACAAAACATTATTCCAAATATTGAATGTATTATAGCAATTAACAAAGGAAATAGAAAGAATATTCCGATTTGTCTAAATAATGTTTTATTAAGCATTTTCTCATCTGTTCCTATTTTTCTTAACATATAAAATCTTTCTTTATTGTCAGATGATTCTGATAGTTCTTTTAATGCTAAAATTGCTGCACTAGAAATTAAGAAAACTATTCCTAAATAAAGTCCAATAAATGTTACTAAGGCCCCTAAACCATTACTAGCTTCTGCTATTGATATTCTAGTAGTTGCTTCTATTGTTGTTGAACTTGCATAATCACTTTTACCAGTGTTAATTAACATCTCTTCTATTTTTCTTTTTCCTTCTTTATCACTAGCATTATAATTAGCAATTAAATAATTAGTACTTTTTAAAGAATCATTTACAGCATCATCAGGTACAATAAATATACCAAAATTTATATGATTAGAAGATATTTCAATAAAACCATTTTTACATTCATCATATTTAGGATAATAATTTTTACCTAATAAAGTAATCGGAGTATTTGCCTTTAATCCCATATTTCTAACAGGAATCCAACCATCAAAATCCGCAATTAAAATATATTCATCATCTTCTAAAGTAAATTGTTCTAATCCAAATAATTTAGCAATTTTATTATAATCACTTAAACGAACAATCATTTCTTTATTATCATAAAGTAGTCGTGGATATAAACTACTAGCCTCTTCGTAAGCACTACCTAATGTTGCTTTAACAGTGATATTACTTTCAGAATAAATACTAAATTCTATTATATCCTTATAATATTTATCTACATCAAAGTCTAATTTTGATAAAGTTTCTTTAATTGATAATTTAGAATCTGCAATTTGTTCAGGAGTATATTCTTCTTCACTTAAATTTAATTCTTTATAAAGTTGTACATCCGCAGGAGCCAACTCATTTAAATTACCAGTCATAGAATTCTTTATTGATAAAGCACTTGAAAGTACACATATAGTTACAAATAACATTAAACAAATTATAGTCATTGAAAAGACTGTTGTATTTATTTTACTACTAAATTGTCTTAAAGTAAAACTATTTAAACCTTTATAATAAAATTTCTTAATACTCATAAATATTTTTAACAATAGTCCTGACAAAGACCAGAAAATAAAGAAAGTTGTAATGCATCCTAGTATTATTGGAATATATATATCTGACATACCTTGTAATTTATCAATTCCAAAAGTTACAAGATAATAAGCATACCCTAAAATAGTACTTGAAATAATAAAAATAATTGTACAAATAATAGGACTCTTTAATTTTATTTTTTCAGATTTTTTACTTCCGTGTAATAAGTCTATTAATTTACATTTACTTATATTAACTGTGTTAAATATCATTACTAATAAATACATAATAGCAAAATATATTAATGTTTTTATACAAGCACTTTCTGAAAAGACAAATGTAAATTTCGTCATATCGGCTTCAAACATACTTGCTACAAGTAAACTCATAAATTGTGATAAAATAACACCAAGAAATAGACCAATAACTAATGATAAGATACCAATAATTAATGTTTCAAAAAATAATATCATTGATATTTTCCTTTTACTCATACCTAGTGTTAAATATATTCCAAATTCTTTACTTCTTCTTTTAATTAAAAATCGTGATGCATAAATAATTAAGAATCCTAGTATAAATGAGACAAATACACTAACACTTGATAACATATATACCATTAAATCTATAATTTCGTAAGTTGTTTTTGTAACATCTAATAATACTGTTTGACTGTCAATTGCATTAAAAACATAAAATATAGAAATTCCCAGTATTAAAGTAAAGAAATAAATAGCATAATCTTTAAAACTTTTTTGAATATTTTTTAAAGATAACTTAAAGAGCATCATTTAAATCTCCACCTAACAATGTTACAACATCAATTATTTTATCAAAGAACTCTTTTCTAGTATCATCTCCTCTATTTATTTCATTAAATATTTTCCCATCTTTAATAAATATTACTCTTGTAGCATAACTAGCAGTAAATGCATCGTGGGTTACCATTAAAATTGTTGCATCTAATTCTTCGTTTAAATAATTAAATCTTTCTAATAACATTTTCGAAGACTTAGAATCTAAAGCACCAGTTGGTTCATCTGCTAGTATTAGTTTTGGATTAGTTATTATTGCCCTGGCACTTGCTACTCTTTGTTTTTGGCCTCCACTCATTTGATAAGGATATTTTTTTAGTACATCCTTAATATCTAATTCTTCTGCTACCTTTTTAATTCTTTTATCTATTTCACTTGCTCCTATATTTTGAATAGATAAAGCTAAAGCGATATTTTCATATGCTGTTAAGGTATCCAGTAAATTAAAATCTTGAAAGATAAACCCTAATTCTTCTCTTCTAAATTTATTTAAGGCACTACCTTTTAATTTAGTAATATCAACTCCCCCAACAAATATATGACCAGAAGTTACTTTATCTATCGTGGAAATACAATTAAGAAGAGTTGTCTTACCACTTCCACTTGCTCCCATAATAGCCACAAATTCTCCTTTTTCTACTTCAAGTGATAAATTATCAATTGCTTTTGTTAAAGAAGATCTGCTTCCATAATATTTTTCAATTTTATCTATTTTTAAAATCTTTTCCATAATATTTCTCCTTTCAATATCCATTTTAGATGAAATATTAAGATTTGTCGTTTGTTTTACCTTATAAAAACATTACACTTTTGTAACCTTATTTTAAAACACTATAATATTCATTTTTTGAAAATTCTATATATACTTTGGTATATTCAGAAACTTTTGATTCAATAAAAATTTTATGACCTAATTTATTACATAAGTTTTTAGCAATAAATAGTCCCATTCCCGTAGATTTTGTTTTTATTCTTCCATTATGTCCTGTAAATGACTTATCAAATACCCTAGATATATCAGCACTAGGAATACCTATTCCATTATCTTCAATTACTAAGGTAATTTTATTTTTTTCTTCATAAGCAAATAGTTTTATATATGAATTATTATTTTTCTTGTATTTTATACTATTATTAATTATTTGATTTAAAATAAACTCTAACCATTTTGAATCAGTTAATACTGTATAATCAACATTCTCTACTATAAAATCAATTTTACTTTCCAATAAATAATCTTTATTTTTAATTGCAACATTGTTTATTAGTTTGGAAAGTTTGTTTTCTGTAATTAAATAATCTTTTTCTGAGTTTTCACTTCTAACATAGAAAAGAACTTGCTCAACATAATCTTCAATTCTCTTTGTTTGTTCAATTAATCTTCTATTTAAATCATCTTTATGATTATGAATCATTAATACTAAACTAGAAATAGGTATTTTAACTTCATGTATCCAAAGTTCAATATATTCTTTAAATTCTGTTACTTGTAATTCATAATTTTTTACATTTTCATTCATTGATTTATTTATATTATAAAGAATGTCCCATAATAATTCTCCTTCATAAAAATTAGGTTTATTTAAAGTTTCTAAGACTAAATAACTTTTATCTAATTTTTCAGTATTAAAAATTAAATTATTATAAAAATATTTCTTCCGAAAATATGAATATAATAAATTTATTATAAAATAAGTAAATAATAAAAATGTAATGGATACTATAAGAGAAAAATCAATTTCAAATGCTATAAACAATAATATTATAAATATATAGATAGTAAAAAAAGATATTATATTAAATAAATTATCTTTTAGATATTTGCCAAATTTCATAATAATATATAACCATAACCCTTTCTTGTTTCTATTGCATTATCATACCCTAGTTCTTTTAATTTAGTTCTTAATCTACTTATATTAACAGTTAAGGCATTATCATTAATAAATTCACTATTATTCCATAAAAGAGTCATTAATTCATCTCTTGTTACCATTTGATTATGATGATTTACTAGATAAGAAAATATTAACATTTCATTTTTAGTAAGCAATACTTCATCATTACCATTTGTTACTGTTCCTTTTCCAATATCAATATTTAAATTTTTATATGTTAAATTATCTATATATCCATTTATTCTTTTAAATATAGCATTTATTCTTAACAATAGTATCGTAGGATTATAAGGTTTAGTAATATAATCATCCGCACCATAACTCATAGACAATACTTCATCACTTTCACTATTTCTACTAGTTACCATAATAACAGGAATAGTAGAAGTTTTTCTTAAATTTTGTAAAAGTAATTCTCCATTAATATATGGAATATTTATATCGAGTAAAATTAAGTCTGGAGAAACCTTTTTTATTTCTTCTAAAGAATCTTTAAAATTAGTTAATACACTTACTTTATATCCTGAATTTTCAAGAATATTAGTAAGTTCATTACATATAATTTCATCATCTTCAATTATCATAATATTTTTCATAAAATCACCTAATTTTCACTATATATTATAGCATAAATTAATTATTCTAAACCTTACAATATTGAAAGAAAAAAACTATTCTTTAAGAATAATTTTTATATAAAATATTTATTGTAATTTAATAGTTTATTGAATTTTTTTATTTTCATTAGAATATCTTAAATTTTTTATATTAATTAAATTATAACCTATTTATTATTGAAAAAGAATTTACTATTACATAGATTCAATATATTTATACTCTAATTCTAAATGTTTTTGGTGCTAATTTATATACTAATATTAAAGATGTTAATGAATATAAAATACTAAATATTATTGTTGCTATTCCAAATACAAAAGTAGTCATTCTAATATTAATCATATAATAGCATACAAAATATGTAATTGTTTGTACAACAGGATATGTACTACTTTTTACTTCTGTATTTATATTGTATGGTTGCAATAAATAATACATAACTAAATAATGAACAGAAAAGAATATTGACATAGCATTAATGGATACAAATAATATTAAATAATTTAATATATTAGTAGTACCTCCAGTTATATATAATAATGTCATAAGTCCTAATCCAATCGCTACAGAAGGTAATAAGTTTAGTGTTATTAAAGTTTTTAATCTTTCTTTAAATACCCCTAAAAGGACTTTAGGCGTTCTATAAATTCGATATGTTAACATACTATGATCACAATTCATAAACATTGCTTGAGTTATGGTTGTTCCCCTATTTAATATATACATTATAAATACAAAGTATGGTAAATATGTAAGAGGAATGCTATTTAAACTTTCCTTCATACTAGGATTTACAAAAACTACAATAAAAAGTATAAAAAATACTAAAATTATTACCATTGTTTGTTTTTTTACAGACTTTGTAAGTAATTTACTATGTCTTTTTACAAATAATTCGTGAAAATAAGCAAAACCACTTTTATCACTAGTAATTTCTCCATCATATTCAATATTTTTAGCAATATTTGCTCTTATATTTTGAGTACTATTTGCATTTTGTACTGCATAAACGTTTTCATTTGTTAAAAGTACTTTATATATCTTTTTATAATCTTTAAATGTTATTATTTCTTTTAATGAAATAAGCCCTAATATAATGCTTATTAAAAATAATACAATATAAATAATTTGATTAAGTACAATTCCCAAATAAGGAAGTCCAAATCCCAAAATTGCAAGTGCTGCAAGAAGTATCCAAACTTTCTTTGTTGGTAAATTTTCATTTTTAACAACTTTATTCTTTTTAAAATCTGGAATAGAAAAAATACCTATTACAATAATTTTTATCATGGCAACAAATAATGGCATTGATATACATATTAATAATGGAACTTTTAATAGTAAACCAAAAATAATAGTAAATGGCATTAATCCAATTATAAGTTTTAACATAGAATAAAAATAATTTGTTAATGCAAAAGTATTTGCATTCATATTCATTAAGATAATAGCATAATATTTATCTTTCGTTGGATTTAACAAGTAAGTATTTAATATACCTCCAATTAAAGTAGAAAACACAAAAATATGTAAAAAAGTATCCACTTGATTAGTTTTATAGGCAAAAGTCATAGAACCAAGTACTAACCAAACATAAAGACCTTTCCATAAAAATGTACTTATTATCTCCCATAAAACACTAATTATATTACCAAATATTTTTAATGCTTTATTCTTATATAAACTATTAGGTAGTATCTTATTAATAATAGGAAAACCTTTTATCGAATATATAATACTATTAACACGATATGTATTTTTTAATTTAAAGGATGTAATAAAAGTTTGTATCATTTTATTCCTCCTTTAAAGCCTCAATAATTTTATCTTTAAATTTAGTGTTATCCAAATCATTCTTATCTATTTTTTCTAAGATACCTTTATTCAAAATAACTATTTCATCACATAAATCTAAAGCAAGTTCCATAATATGTGTAGAAAATATTATAATATGATCTTTTTTTATACTTTTTAACATTTGTTTCATTTCTTCTTGCACTACAATATCCAAAGATGTAAGTGGCTCATCAAATAATAAGATACTAGGATTAGCAATAATATTTACTAACATTTGCATTTTATTTTTCATACCATGTGAATAATCTTTTAATAATTTATCTCGATCTTCTTTTTCTATTTTCATAAAATCAAAATATTCATCTATTGTTTTCTCATCTTTTATTCTATCTTTATTTATTTCAATAAAGAATTTTAAAAATTCTCTTCCTGTTAAAAATTCTGGTACATTAGGAGTTGATAATACATATCCAATATCTTCTGCTTCTATTTTTCTTACTTCTTTATCTTTTAAAAAGAATTCTCCATCGTTGGTAGGTAAATCTTCATTTAAACAATTAAATAAAGTTGTTTTACCTGCGCCATTTCTACCTAATAATCCATAGATTTTTCCTTTTTCAAATTCAAAATTTATATTTTTTAATACTTCCTTTTTCTCAAAGTTCTTTTTCAAATTTTTTATAATTAATTTCATATATACCACCTTATTTTATAATTGATTGTACCCAAGCACTAACATTATCTAAATCTTCTTTATCAGGATGCATTAAAGCTTTATCAAAGTTATCTAAACTAACTTGTAAATTCTTATCTTCAGGATTTTGTTTAATTAAATCAATATATTTATCACGCACTGTCATTGGCATCTTTCCTTGACAGTAGAAGTATCCTAATAAATGATTTGAATTATCAATATTTGTTTTTGCTCTTTCATATAATTTGTCAAAATACTCTTGACTTCCTCCAAAACCTGTTGTTCCAAAAATTGCTATCTTCTTATCTTTTAAATTTTTTAAAACATCTGCTACTTCTTTTACAACATCTCCCTTAAAAGTCCAAGATCCAATAAAATATATATCAGCATCTATTTCTATATTAGGTTCTCCAAAATATACTATTTCTTCATCTTTTAAAGTATTTTTTATTTGCTCTGCTATTTTTTTAGTGTTTCCAGTAACACTTTTATACATTATTGCTATTTTCATAATTATAGCTATCCTCCTTTTTTTGTTTCCATATCATTTTATTATCTATAAATTCATAAGTTATTCTATTTTCATCATATAAATAAGATAGATATGATTTTATTGTACTACCAACAAGTACATATTGATAAGCTTCCATATTTAAAGAATACTTATCAAAAATATATTTTAATATTTCTTCAAATGTAACATTATTCTTACAATAATCATAAATTAAGTCTAATATTTCATCTATTTTATTTTTATTTAACTCTATTAATTCATCAATGTTATTAGTAGCTTCACAATGTGATGGGATAAACAACTTACATTTTAATGTTTTTAAGTAAGAAAGTGTATTTAAATATTCTTTTACATCATAAATAAAGAATACATGATACTTATTTATTGTATCTTTACTAAATAAAGAATCTCCTAAAAATATGATATCATCACTAGTTTTTACTCCTATCATATTGATAGAATGTCCTTTCAAAGGAATATATTCAATACCACAAATATTACTCTCTTCAATATTTTTTGCATTAGACTTCAAAGCTTGTAAAAATTTTCCTGTTAAATCTTTAAATGGACAACCACCATATAATAGTGCTGGTTCTAAAACTGGATATTTTACAAAACATTGTTCAATATTAGATGCATAAACATCACAATTTGTCCTATCTTCAATAAGTTTATTGCCTCCAATATGATCAGCATGGGAATGAGTATTTATTATTCCTTTTACATTCCATCCTTGTTCATTAATAATTTTTAATATCTTTTTACCGGCATCTTTTGAATTACCACTATCAATTAAATAAACATTATTATCATCTACTTTATATATTCCTATATTAGTAGGATTCTTAATATAATAAGTTTTTTCTCCAACTTTTATAAGTTCCATATTTCACACCCTTATCTAAATTATACCATAAAAAAAGAGACTATTTATCATAATCTACCTTTTCTTCTATTTTTATTCCTAATTCTTTTAATTGAGCTTCATCTACTACATTAGGACATTCGCTCATTAAATCATTAGCGCTTGCTGTTTTAGGAAATGCTATAACATCTCTTATATTTTCTGTTTCTGTTAATAGCATAACTAATCTATCAAGTCCTATTGCAAGACCACCATGTGGAGGTGTTCCATATTTTAATGCTTCAACAAAGAATCCAAATTTCTCTTGTATTTGTTCTTCAGTTAATTCAAGTGCTTCAAACATTTTCTTTTGAATTTCTTGATCATGAATACGAATAGAACCTCCACCTGCTTCATAACCATTAATTACAATGTCATATGCTTTTGAATAACAATGTGCTTTATCTGTAAGTAATTTATCTACATCACTATCTTTAGGAGCCGTAAATGGATGGTGACATGCCACATATCTATTTTCTTCTTCACTATATTCAAATGATGGGAAATCTACTACCCATAATAATTCATAATTATTACTAATTAAATTTAATTTTTTAGCAAGATGTATTCTTAAAGCTCCAAGGGATTGTTTTACTATATTATATTTATCAGATACTATTAATACTAAATCATTATCTTCTAAATTTAATTTTTCTTTTAATTCTTTTAGCTCAGTTTCACTTATAACTTTACTAATACTTCCTGTTACTTCTTTATCTATTTTTAAATATGCTAAACCTTTTGCCTTATATGATTTAACAAATTCTGTTAATTTATCTATATCTTTTCTTGAAAATTCTTGAGCACTATTTTTTACTACTAAACAGTTTATAATACCACCATTAGTAATTATATCTTTAAAGAAACTTATTTCAGTATTTTTAAATATTTCAGTAATATTTTGGATTTTCATATCAAATCTTAAATCAGGTTTATCACTACCATAATATTCAATTGCATCATCATATTTCATTCTTCTAAGTGGTAATTTTAAATCTACATTTTTAATTTTTTTAAATATATATGCCATTAAATTTTCAACAATGTTCATAACGTCTTCTTCTTCGACAAAACTCATTTCCATATCTACTTGTGTAAATTCAGGCTGTCTATCTGCTCTTAAATCTTCATCTCTAAAGCATTTTGCTATTTGAAAATATCTTTCCATTCCTCCAACCATTAATAATTGTTTAAATATTTGTGGAGATTGTGGTAATGCATAAAACTTACCATTAAATACACGAGAAGGTACTAAATAATCTCTTGCCCCTTCTGGAGTTGACTTACATAATATTGGTGTTTCTATTTCTAAGAAATTTAAGTTATTTAAATATTCTCTTATTGCAAATGTAATTTTATGACGCATTTCCATTTTAGTCTTTAATTCATTTCTTCTTAAATCCAGATAACGATATTTAAGTCTAGTATCTTCAAGTGCTGTTGTATTATCGGTAATTGTAAAAGGTAATTCAATACTAGTATTTAATATTTCTAAATTATTAACTATAACTTCTATTTCTCCCGTATCTATATTAGTATTTTTACTTTCTCTTTCAGTAATAACACCTTCTACTTTAATTACATATTCGCTCTTTAAAGTTTCAGCCATATCATAAAACTCATTTTCTGGTTTTATAACAAGTTGAATAATACCACTTCTATCTCTTAAATCAATAAATATAAGTCCTCCTAAATTTCTTTTTTTAGCCACCCATCCATATAATGTAACATTTTCTCCAACATTATTAATATTAAAATTATTGTTATTTGTTGTTTTCATCTTTTTTCCTCCTTCAAAATAAAAAACATCCTATAATATAAGGACGAATTACTCGCGGTGCCACCTTATTTCATAGAATGTATGCTCTTTAATCTTTAACGCAGATATACGTTTATTTAACATTTGATGTCTTCAATAATACTATTACCTAGTTTCCACCAACCACTAGTTCTCTATTGTAATATATATTACATACTCCTTCAAACAAATAATGTATTAATATTATAACATATTGTATTTTTAAGTCAATTATTTTATAACTTATTCTCAAACATAATTTTAAAAATTGCTTTAATTCTTTCTTTTTTGTTATGATCCATATTTATAAAATTAATATGCATTTGATAACCACTATCCAAAGATAATAGTATTTCAACTTTACCTGGTTTAAAATTAATTGCTCCTGTTGATATTGATTCATAAGGAATAAAATGTATTTTTTTATAATAAAGTCCTGCTACGTCTCTATCAAATAATACCATTTTCTTATTTGTAAATAAAATATAATCTTTACTATTCTTATAACCTAATATTATCTTTTCATTACTTGAAGAATATTCGATAACATAATCAGGTAAATCTTTAGGTTCTGTTTCTGTTTTAAAATCAAAATATTTAGTTAATTCTTTAAATTTTATATATGCCATAATACACCTCTTACTACATAAAAAGTATAACATATAACACAAAAAAAAGATAGTTTAAAATATCTTTTTGAACTTGTCAATAAAAAGTAGACAATTAAAAGATATTCATTTAAACCCTAATTGAGTTCTATATTCAATTGGGGTT
>CALVXD010000010.1 GCA_944368815.1 uncultured Bacilli bacterium | reverse complement strand
CAATATCTTACTTTTTATTAATTTATATAAAATAAAAAACAAATAGATATTTTTGTACCTATTTGTCAACAGTCTGAAGAAAACTAAAACTGTAGTTTTCTTTTTTTATGCTTTAACATTTAAAATGTACCATTGTAATTTGTTATTTTTTTAAATTATCCATAATATTTTTTAATATTTGTTCATTTTTATTTTTTCTTGGAAAATAATATCTTTTATCTTTAATTTTATCAGGTAAATATTGTTGTTTTACATAACTATTAGGATAATCATGAGGATATTTATATTCGGGATTTCCATTATGTAAATGATTTGGAACATCTCCAGTATTTCCTGATTCTATATCATTAAGTGCCATATCTATTGCGGATTCAGCACTATTTGATTTGGGAGATAAAGCAAGTTCTATTACTACTGCAGATAAAGGTATTCTTGCTTCTGGTAGTCCTAATCTAAGAGCACAATTAATCGCAGCATCTACTTTAGGTCCCATACTAGGATTAGCTAGTCCTATATCTTCATATACAATAACAGAAAGTCTTCTACAAATGGCTTCAATATCTCCTCCTATAATTAATCTCGCTAAATAATAAACACTAGCATGAGGATCACTTCCACGAATAGATTTTTGAAAAGCACTAAGGAGATTGTAATATCCGTCACCATCTTTATCATGAAAAACATTATTTTTCTGAATAACATTTTTAAGTACATCTTTAGTTATATGTTTATCATTAGTAGTAAAATATGCAACTTCTAACAAGTTATATGCATGCCTTAAATCATAACCACTAGCATTAGCAATTATTTTATAACATTCTTCATCTATATTAATATCAGTTAATATAGATTTTATTTTATCACTTTTTAAAGCAGAAATAATATCTTCACTAGTTAAATCATGAAGTTCTAGTAATTGACATCTACTTCTAATTGCGGGGTTAATACTATGATAAGGATTAGAAGTAGTCATTCCAATTAAAACAATAAGACCATTTTCTAAATAAGGAAGAAGTAAATCTTGTTTATCTTTGTTTAATCTATGTATTTCATCCATAATTAAAACTAATCCGCCATACATTTTAGCTTCCTCAATTACTGTATCAAAATCTTTTTTATTATTAATAACAGCATTTAACATACGATATTTAACATTTAATTCATTTACTAAAGTAACTGCAATAGAAGTCTTCCCAATACCAGGTTTTCCATATAAAATAATAGAAAATAATTTATTGTTATTAACCCAATTAGTTAAGATTTTATTTTCTCCGATTAAATGCGTTTGACCAACAATATCAGTTAATTTAGTAGGTCTTAATTTGTCTGCTAAAAGTTCATTCATTCTATCACATCCATTTAGTATTTTATCAAAATAATAGTTAATTGTAAACAAAATTAGAATATGATATAATTTTATTAGGGTGTAATTATGATAGATATAAGTAGAAATAAACTTAATGATAAAAATAAAGAAATACTTACTAAATATCAAATATATTTATATACAGAAAGACATATGGCAGATAATTCTGTTGATTCATATATATTAGATATAATTAAGTATTTAGAATATTTAAATAAAGATTATAGCAATATAGTTAAAGATGATATATATAAATATTTAGAAAAATTAGATAAAGATAAATTAAGTGTAACTTCTGTTGAAAGAAAAATTGTATCAATAAAATCATTTCATAAATATTTAGGAAGATTTCATAATATAAAAGATTTTGCAATTAATATAGAGCATCCTAAGTTTTATAGAAAATTACCTAATACATTAACAATTGAAGAAGTAGAAATGTTATTAGATATTAAATTAGAAACACCATTTGATTATCGAAATAAAGCAATGCTTGAGTTAATGTATGCAACAGGACTTAGAGTAAGTGAATTGTGCTCTTTAGAGCTAAAAGATATTGATTTAGAGAACAATTATGTAAGGTGCATAGGAAAGGGTAGTAAAGAAAGAATCGTTCCATATGGCGAAGTTTGTGCCTATTATTTAAGTTTATATTTAAATGAATATCGACCTTTACTAAAAAAGAAATATTTAACAGAAAATATATTCTTAAATAATCATGGAAAGAAAATGACGAGACAAGGATTTGAATTTATTTTAAATAATATAGTAAAAGAAAAAGGAATTAATAAAACTATTACTCCCCATATGTTAAGACACTCTTTTGCAACACATTTACTTAATAATGGAGCAGATTTACGAAGTATTCAGGTAATGTTAGGACACTCTAATTTATCTACTACTCAAATATATACTAATATAAGTAGAGAAGTATTAAGAGAAAATTATGATTTATATCATCCAGAATATAAAAAGAAAGATGATAACTAAAATATTATAAAATATGGTATAATTAACTTATAGAATGGAGGATAAAATGAAAGTTAATAAATTAATGTTTAGAGAATATGATATAAGAGGGATATACAATGAAGATATTGATGAAGAAGTTTCTTATTTAATTGGTAGAGCGTTTGGTAGTAATTTAAAAAAAATGGGTAAAACAGAAACTTTAGTAGGATACGATAATAGAATATCTTCTCCAATTATTGAAAAAAATTTAGTAAAAGGTATTACAGAGTCAGGAATTAATGTTGTAAGACTAGGATTAGTTACTACTCCAATGTATTATTATGGATGGGATTTACTTAATATTAAATGTGGTGTTATGATTACTGCATCTCATAATCCTAAAGAATATAATGGTTTTAAATTTAGTTATAATGGTATTCATAATGCTTATGGTAAAGACGTATATAATTTATATGACACTATTATTAATAAAGATTTTACAAATGGTAATGGGACTATAACTAATAAAGATATAAAGAGCGAATATATAAAATTATTATGGAAGAATATAGAACTTGGTAATCGTAAATTAAAGGTAGTATACGATTGTGGTAATGGGACTACTAGTATAGTAGCAAAAGACGTATTTAATAATCCTAACATTGAGTTTATTCCTATATTTGCTGATTCTGATCCAGAATTTCCTAATCATCATCCTGATCCTTGTGTAGAAGAAAATTTGGCATATTTAAAGAAAAAAGTATTAGAAACACAAGCTGATGTTGGTATTGCTTTTGACGGCGATGGCGATAGAGTAGGGGTAGTAGACGAGAAGGGGAATATGATTGATATTGATAAATACATGATAATTATATGGCGTGATATTTACAATAAAGTAGAAAACAAAAAAGGATTATTTGATATAAAATGTTCAAAAGTTTTAGAAGATGAATTAATTAAATTAGGTATTGAACCAGTATGTTATCGTTCAGGTAACTCATATACTAAAGCTATGTCAGTAGAGGGCAATTTCCCATTTTCTGGAGAGTATTCTGGGCATGTATTTTTTAGAGACAAATTCCCTGGATATGATGACGGAATATACGCTGGTTTAAGATTAATCGAAATATTATCTAAAACTAATAAAAATGTATCAGAATTACTTCTAGGCATAAATACTTATTACAGTACAAAAGAATTAAAAATGAAAGTAAACGATGAAATAAAATTTGATATTGTTAATAAAGTTAAAGAATATTGTATTAGTAAAAATTATAAAATACTTACAATAGATGGTGTTAAAGTTTTATTTGATGACGGATCAGCCGTTGTTAGAGCTTCTAATACAGGTCCTAATATTACAATGAGATATGAAGCTAAAACTAAAGAAAGATTAAATGAAATAGAACAAGAATTTACTAATTTATTAAATGAATTACTTTAGTATATTCTCTCTATTCATTTCTTCTATTTTATAGAACTTAACATAATATACATTATCGTACTTAGATAGTTTGAAAGAAAAAGATAGATAATTAATCATATTTAATATAATTTATAATAAATATATTTATATGAATAATACTATCTTCTTTTTATATAACAATTTAAATTATACTAAATTAATTAAGATAATTATTTGTATTAAAATTTTTTAAAATTTATTATGTTATTATTTTAATTTTAGATACAAACTAATTATTTATTCGTTTTATTATGCTTATATTTTAATTTGAGTAATATAATTGTCCATAAAATTATTTCCCGAATCAATACAGAGCCAATAAATTATAGATAAATTAACATTACCTACTCACCTACTTAAATTTTTAAAAAACAATAGGGGAGTTGTACATAAAAAAATCTAGGATTAATATAAATTCCTAGATTGAATTTCAGCAATTTTATCAAATACTTCACTTGCATTTTTTTCGTTTATTTCAGTATATCCAAGTTCTTTTAAAGCCATTACTTTGGCAGTATTTAATTCTTGAGTACGACTTAATTTTTCTTCATTTTTTCTAGCAAGTTCCATTTCCCAACGTTTATGTGATTCAGCGAGTTTAGTTCTTGATGCACCACCATTAGAATATAACGTCATGGCAGAATATAATATACTTTCAAATACATATTGATGTTCTTCATCATAAGCAAAATCAAGTGGTTTAATATACCCTGCTGCTTTAGAAACATAACCTAAAATATATTTTAATTCTTTAGTATTACTCATTGCTTGTAAAAAATGATAAAAATAAGTCATTGTTGTTAATGAAGTTTTTGATTTATCTTCATTTAACATTTCTTTTAATATGAATACAATATCACTAATAACCTCTTGTTCTTCTTTTTTTAACCCGTTTAATTCAATTATTTCATCTTTTTGTGTTGTAACTTTCTTTGAAGTAAATATTTTATTTCCAACTTCTTCTATATATTCAGTTGTAAGTTCTATATCAATAATCTCTTGTTCAGATTTTACATTTAATAATTTATACAATAATTGACACTTTTCATTAGGTACATTAGATAAATCTTCACCATCTAAATAGTTATATACCATTTGTCTAGATACCCCTAAATACTTAGCTAAATTAACTTTAGAAATATTGGCTTTCTTTAATATTGCATTTATTTTTTCCACTACATTCATTATTGTATTCCTCCTATTAATATTTTATCATTTATTTAAATTATGTCAAGTAACCTAAAATACTTTTTCGATAATACCGCCACCTAGACATAAATCGCCATCATATAATACACAAAATTGTCCTGGTGTTACAGCTTTAGCATTATCATAAGTAACCTTAATTTTATTATTTTCTAAGTATTCAACATGACACTTTATATCAGGTTGACGATATCTAAATTTACAAGTACAATCAGTAATTCTTTTATCTGTTAAGAAATTAAAATCTTCAATTATTGCTTCTTTAGAATATAAATATTTATTTTCATCTCCAGTAGCAATATATAAAATATTGTTCTCCAAATCTTTTTTAGCAACATAAGACTTATCTTTAAATCCTCCTAAGTTAAGTCCCCTTCTCTGCCCTAAAGTATAGTACATTAGCCCTATATGCTCCCCTACTACCTTGTTTGTTTCAATATTAACAATTTTTCCAGGTATGTTAGGTAAGTAATTTTCTAAAAACTTTGTAAAGTTTCTTTCTCCAATAAAGCATATCCCGGTAGAGTCTTTTTTCTTGGCAGTTATAAGTCCATTATCACTTGCTATTTTTCTAATTTCTGGTTTTGTTAAATCCTGTAAAGGGAAAATAACATCTTTAAATACATCTTTATTTACATAGGCAAGAAAATAACTTTGATCTTTATTCTTGTCACTTGCTTTGTAAAGTTGTCCATCTATTACTTTAGCATAATGCCCTGTAGCAATATAATCTGCTCCTAGTTTTTTAGCTTCTTTTACAAACAAATCAAATTTAATATATTTATTACACATAACATCAGGGTTAGGAGTTCTTCCTTTTTTAAGTTCATCTAGAAAATAAGTAAAAACATAATCCCAATATTCTTTTACAAAATCAATTCTATGTAAAGGTATGTCTAACTTTTTACATACTTCTAAAGCATCATTATAATCCTTTTCTTGAGGACATATATCATTATTTAAATCTGGATTACCTAAATAATCATTATTAATAGAACTATCCCAATTTCGCATAAATAATCCAATTACATCATAACCTTGTTCTTTTAATAAAAGGGCTGCAACAGAACTATCTACTCCTCCTGATATTCCAATTACTACTTTTTTCATATATACACCTTCGTTCCATATAATTTTATCATATTTTTGCAAAGAAAAAAACACATTACGTGTTTTTATATAAATAATTTTATTACTAATTTCATAAGTGCAGGTAATAAATATGCTTCTGACAAAGAAGAAAGCAATGAAATAATAATAGTAAATATATATATTATTGTATATTTTTTTAGCATATTTCTCATATTATTATTCTTTTTTCCCATTATATATTCAAATAATTTTACTGTAAACATTATACTGTAAATACCTAATATGATTATACAAAATATATTTAATAATTGATGTGGAAATATGTATATAAATACTCCTACTACACCTTTAAAACCATAACAACTAAATATAGAAGCAATTGAGAAGCCTAATAAAAATCCTTTCAAGTAAACTAAGAAAATATTAATAAATATTCCAATAATGCTCATTCCAAGTATCCATATTAAAGTAATATATATCATATTAGTAATAATGCTATTTTTAAATGCTAGTCCACTATTAATATTAGAAGTATCAATATTTGTAAAAAATGTTTGTATTTGATTAAGTACACTTGTTTTATCTGTTTCATTTAGTACCATTAAAAATACTGATCCTGATATTAATCCAAGTATCAAAATTGTTATTATAAAGTAGTTAGTTTTTTTGCTAGGTAAAATAATATTTTTAATCTTTGTTAATTTCTTGTCCATTGTTATCACCACTAAATTATATTTAATTAGTATTGATATTATTACTAAAATTTTGTATAATGGATTACGAGGTGTAACATGAAAGAAGTTAATAAAGATAAGAAAAAGAAAAAACATAAAAAGAAAATTAAAAATTTAGGTACTAAAATTATTGCTATAATTATGTTACTATTAATGGTTTTATCAGTAGTAGCAGGTATTGTAGCTTACATTTAAAATAGGAAGATACTTATTAATCTTCCTATTTTATTTGCTCGGAAAGAATTGACGAGCGAATAAAACCACGTGCTATGCACGTGAGAACTGAAAAAGCGATAGCATTCATATGCACTTTCTTCTCCTTTTGATATAATAAAAGTGGTACGCCAAACCGCTAATAAAAATCAAAAGGAGGAGAAAATCAATGAGATTTAAAAATGACGATGTAAGTTCATTATCTCATACTAAATGGGATTGCCAATATCACATAGTCTTCACACCAAAATATAGAAGAAAAGCAATATATAACAAATTAAGAAGAGATATTGGGAAATACTTAAGAAGACTATGTGATTATAAAGGAGTGGAAATTGTAGAAGCGAATGCTTGTCCAGACCATATTCATATGCTTGTAAAAATTCCACCTAAAATAAGTATATCATCTTTTATGGGATATTTAAAAGGTAAAAGTAGCTTAATGATATTTGAAGAACATGCGAATTTAAAATACAACTATGGAAATAGACATTTTTGGGCTGAAGGTTATTTTGTGAGTACCGTAGGTATGAACAAAAATACAATAAAAAAATATATTCAAAATCAAGAACTTGAAGATCAAATAAAAGATAAGAGAAGTTTAAAAGAATATAAAGACCCGTTTACGGGTAAGTAATAGTTGCGAAGGCGATTGGCGTATTAAAAAGCCCACAAATGTGGGCTGCCAGTAATAGGCCTTATAGGCCAATGATAAAAACCACGCCTTTAGACGTGGATTTTTATTATTTTTTATTAAAATCATATTATATAATAATATTTTTTAGTTGCTTTTTTAGAAATTCTACTAATTTTTTAAACTTAAATATAAATAAAGACAGAATAAAAAAATTCTGTCTTATAAACTTAAAATAATTAATTTTCTGCTTCTTCTAACATATTTACTATAAATATACCATATCCTCTTTTAGGGTTATCTACTACTACGTGAGTAACTGCTCCAATAATATATTCACCTTGAATAATAGGACTTCCACTCATTCCTTGAACAATACCACCAGTTTTTTCTAATAATTCTGAATCAGTAATTTCAAAAAGAATATTTTTTGTTTCTTTGTCTTCTTTACTAACAGATATTATATTGATATCATATTCTTTAACTTCTTCTCCACTTAAAACTGTAAGAATTTTAGCACTTCCAGTTTTTACTTGAGAAGGTTCTGCTACTTTATATAATTTTTTGTCTGGTAATGTATCAGTATAACTTCCAAATATTCCAGAACTTGTATTTTCTTTTACATCACCATAAACAATAGATGAATCATATCTTGCATTTTTTTCACCAGGATTACCATCATCACTAGGAGTTATACTAGTAACAGTTGAATTATATATTTTACCATCTTTTATCTCTAATTTTTGCCCAGTAGATTTTTCAATTATTTCATGGCCTAAAGCACCATATAGTTTAGTATTAGGATCAATAAATGATAAAGTACCTACTCCTGTTATAGAATCTTTTACATATAATCCTGTTTTATAAACATCATTACTATCTTTAATTAATTTTAAAGTAGTAGAATACGTTTTACTTCCTCTTAAATAATTAATACTAACAGAACTTACATCATTTAATTTATCTATTTCTGTTAACATTTCTTCAATAGTTGCTACTTTACTATTGTTAATAGAAGTTATAATGTCTCCAACTTGTAAATTTGCTTCTTTAGCAGGATTTTTTCCGTCTACTTCATAAGTGCCTACTATAATAATTCCTTTTGAATTAAGTTCAATACCGATATTTTCTCCGCCTGCAATAATATATTCTGAGTAAGCAAGAATTTGTGTTGGTAATAACAGTGAAACAGTTAAAATAAGCAGAATGCTGTTTTTTAATTTTTTAAAAAACATAAAAACATCTCCTTTTAGTAGCTTTTTATTCACAGACTACATTATTATAATGCATCTAAAAATTATATTTATAAGAGAAAAAAACTACCATTTTTTTAGTAAATTTTACATATATTTAATTAGGTGAAACTTTATGAATAATTTTCTATTTCCATTTATTTTAACTTCTTTTGCAGCTTTTTCAACAATGCTTGGAACAATACTTATTTTTTTAAAATTTAAAAATTATAATAAATTAATAGTAGCTTCTCTTAGCTTTGCATCAGGAGTAATGATTACTGTTTCTATTACTGATTTAATTCCAGAATCTTTATTACTTTTAAAAGTAAATAATAGTGATTTTATAAGTCTTATTTTATGTATTATATCTATTATATTGGGAATAATAATATCGATGATATTAAATTATTATTTACCTGATAATAGTAATAATACATTATATAAAGTAGGAATAATTTCAATGTTAGCAATTATTTTACATAATATACCTGAAGGAATTATTACATTTATTACAGCGTCTTCTAATATGACTTTAGGGATTAGTCTAGCTATTGCTATTGCTCTTCATAATATACCTGAAGGAATTAGTATATCAGTTCCAATTTATTATTCTACTAAAAGTAAAATTAAGGCATTATCTTATACTTTTATATCTGCAATATCAGAATTATTTGGAGCTTTTATAACATTTTTATTTTTAAAAAATTTTATTAATAATACTATTATAGGTATATTATTTGCAATAGTAGCAGGTATTATGTTAAATATTTCATTATGTAAATTATTACCAACCGCTAAAAGTTATAATTATAAAAAAACATTATTAGTATTTTTTATTGTAGGTATACTATTTATATTAATAAAGTTTATGTAAAATAAATAAAAAATTAATGACAAGTGTAAAATAATTTGATATAATTAATTTATATAATAGGAAGGGAAGTAAATATGAACACAACATTATTTATGTCTTTGGATAAACATCAAATCTATTTAGTAAGCGAAGGAACAGTTTCGTTTTTTATTGCAGTTCCAAATAAAGAATTTAATAAAACTAATATTTCTATTGAATTACGTGGTGACTATGAAACTTTTAATGTTAATACTAACGATTTAGAATATGTAAAAGCTTTAGTTAAAGATATATATAGTAAAATAGATAATTATAATATTAGTTTAGTTATACCTATTACTGAAAATGATGAATTAAAAGACGTTAGAACTAATGCTAATGATATTACTTACGACAAGTTAAATAATGTAATTGGAGGAATAATTAATAAAGCATATATGTTACTTACAGAAAATGGAATAGCTGTAGATAGTAAAATAATTATAATAAATAATGAAAAATATAAAAGCTTTATTAGTTGGTTTTTAAATAAATATCAAGATAGATGTGAATACAAATCATTTTTAGAACTTATAACTATTACTAATAACGATAGTATTTCTTTAAATAAAATAGAAATGACAGATATTAACTTTGTTATTGGTAAAGATGAAAAAGAAGTAAAACCTAAAGAAGATTTAAATACTTTAGAAGTAGATCCTAGTATTATTATTGATGAAATAGACCTTCCTACTAACTATATAAAAAGAAAAGAAGAAACACAACTTGGTTATGTATCTTACTGTTTATTAGGTATAATGTCTGTTATTATTTCGTTAGTATTATTGTATGTATTATTGTAATAGAAAAAATTATTTTTTCTATTTTTTTATTTAATAAGTATTAAAAAAAGAATTTACTCTTCTACGTTAAATTCTTCTAATTTACCATTTTCTAACATTATTTTATTTACTTTATCTGATACTTCAGTTAATTTATCAGAACATTCTTTAGCAAGTTTCATTGCTGTAGTATACTTATCAATGGCATCATCTAAACTTACTTCTCCATTTTCAAGTTCTGTTACTATTTTTTCAAGTTCTCTTATTTTATCTTCAAATTTCATTTCTTTTTCTTTCATATTTTATTCTCCTACTTTAATTACTTTTGCATCTATTATACCATCAGATACATTTATTTTTATTTCATCATCTTTATTTAAATTATTTATTGAAGATATTACACTATCTTCTTTTTTTATTATTGCATATCCTCTTTTTAATGTATTCATTGGATTTAATACTTCTAATTTACCAATAATGTTCTCTAAATTTTGTTTTTTAAATTTATAAATAATTTCGGGATTATTAAATACATAACTATTTTGATATTTAAATAATTCTACTTTAGAGTTATCAATAAATACTTTTATTATTCTATTAAGTTTATCGATTAAATTATCTAAATTTTGTTCTTTTACTTCATATATAGCAGTAGGTCTTTTTAAAACGAAACTATCTTCTAGTTTATGAAGTTTTAATCTATTATTTTCGATTATATTTAATAAAGTATTATAACTTCTAGTTTTAGCAGTATCTAAATATGTAATTATTGTATTAATATCTGGAACTGCTAGTTCTGCTGCTGCAGTTGGAGTTGGTGCTCTTAGGTCTGCGACAAAATCAGCAATCGTAAAATCTACTTCATGTCCTACAGCACTAATTACAGGAACTTTAGAGTTATATATAGCTCTTGCTACTATTTCTTCGTTAAAAGGCCATAAATCTTCAATAGAGCCGCCTCCCCTACCCACGATTAATGTATCAATATCATATGTATTTGCTATTTCTATTTTTTTAACAATATCTTGTGCAGCATCACTTCCTTGTACAAGGGAAGGAAACAATATTGTTTCACATACAGGATATCTCCTTTTAATAGTGGTTAATATATCTCTAATAGCTGCTCCAGTTGATGCTGTAACAATACCTATTTTTCTAGGAATTCTTCTAATAGGTCTTTTATGTTCTTTATTAAAAAGACCTTCTTTAGATAATTTTTCTTTTAATTGTTCAAATGCTACATAAAGGTTTCCTATACCATCTTCAAGCATGTCTTCAACATATATTTGATATCCACCGGTTGCCTCATATACAGTTACTCTTCCTGTTACTAATACTTTCATCCCGTCAACTGGTGTAAACTTTAAAACTCTAGTATTTGATGCAAACATTACTGCACTTATTCTTGATGTTTCGTCTTTTAAAGTAAAATAAAAGTGACCTCTAGTATGCGCCTTAAAATTTGATATTTCTCCTTTTATATAAACTTTTCTTAAGTTTTCGTCACTTTCAAATTTCCCTTTTAGATATCTCGATAATTCGGTAATAGTTATATAATTATTCTCCATCTTTTACCTCATTATGATATATGTTATCAAGAACACCATTAACTATTTTACTAACCTGTTCATCAGAATATTTTTTAGATAAATTAACTGCTTCATTAATAATAATCGGTCCTTCAATATCAGTATTCATAAGTTCATATATACCTAACATAATAATAGATTGATCAGTTAAACCTAATCTATTCATTGGCCAACTACCTAAATATTTATTAGCAATTTCTATTAGTTTATCTTTACCATTTAGAATTTCATTTAATGATTTATAAATATATTCATTTTGTTCTTCTAATTCATTATTTATCATATCGTCTATATCATAATTAATGTTATTTTTTTCATATAATAATGCTTGATATAATAGAATCATAATTTTTTCTCTCGATTCAGTTCTACTTAATGCCATAAAATCACCTTCCATATTAGGATACCATAAAATTCATTTTTTTTAAAGTACTAAAAAAAAGAAAGTGTAATTTACATATAAACTTTACTTTCTTCTAATTCTTTGTTTTGGTTCCATTTGTTGCATTATTCTTTTTTCGTTATAATTATTTATTATATATTCTAATGCTATTTTCATATCTTCGTTATTTACGTATTCTTTATTTAATATTTCTGTTTTTCCCATAAGTTTATATACTTCTATTAGTGATATATAATATTCAATATTAATATTTGAAAAATAATCTCCATAATTAACTGTATCCATATAACAACAATTATCATCATTTGCATTTAATAAACCAATTAATTGATAAATATTTATGTTTCTAAAAGATTTTCCAAATTCTAATTTGCCATTATTAATATATAAAAACTTAGACATAACAAACAAGTCAAATTCTTCTTGATCATATTTTTTATATTTAGCAATTACTATATTATTAGGATTATAAAATTCTACTTTATGTTCATCTTTATCTATAGTTTTCATGTTTCCTCCTGTTTTAATTTGCTTCGCTACCTTTATAATTAGTAAGTAGTTTAATTCTCTTATTTGCAACTTCGACATCATATCCTTGTTTATATCTATTATTTAGCTTTTCTATATTTCTTTTTAATACTTCATTCATTGATACTTCAAGTTCAATATTAGCAATTCTCGATAAAGTAATAAGTAAGTTAGCAATAGTTTCAATTAATTTGTTTTTATCACTTAAATAAATTATTTGACAAGCATAATAAACAAGTTTTTTCCATTCATTATTAAAATTATAATCACAAGTATTATTATCTAAAATACTAATATTTATTTCATTAATTGATGATTTTAATAAACATTCAGGATCTTTTGTTTTTATACTTTGAAGTAATATTGGTGTATCAAATACTTTTCTATCTAGTTCTTTATTAGAACTATTTTGAATATACTTACCTATGTCTTCAAAATTAATATCATAATAACTAGATAATGACGCTGCTAAATACCATACAATATCTCCTGTTTCAATAATTAAATTTTCTTTTAATTTATTTTTGCTATCAACATTTAAATTATGGGTTTTATATTTTTTAAACGAATCTATAAGTTCACCAATTTCTCCAACAATGCCCATTTCTCCATTCATTTTCTTAATTTCTTCAGTATCAAAATTATTCATAGTTCTTCTTGCTAATATTCCATATTTTCTAAATGTAAAAGTATCAGGACTGATAAATGCAACCATCTTTTGACCTAAACATCCACCTTTACATATTTCATAATTAGAGCACTCTAAACATTCCAAACTACTACAATTTTTAAATGTTCTAATATCCTTAAAATATTTAGAATTATATATTTCTTTTAAAGAATTTTGATATATATTACCACCACTACCTAAGTAGTCAAAATATTTCATTGCATCACATGGATAAACGTTACCATCAAAACCTACTATTAATGATTTTTCAGCCGCACTACATTCTGTTTTTTCAATTCCTAAAAAGTTCCAAGGACTACCTAATCTAATTTTATCTCCATATATTTTTTTATATTCAATCATTTTATTTCTAAACCATATAAGTTCATCTTTGTTTAAAAGTAAGGCTTTAGTACCCCTTCCATGAGGAACATATCTAAGAAAAGACAAATTTGTTGTTTTAGTATCATCTAAATTAAAAAATAGTTTAATTACATCATCTATATCATATACAGTATCTTTTAAAATCGCATGGTGTAACCCTAATTTAATATTAGTTTCATCTAATAATAAAGGAAAAAATTTCTTTAATCTATCTAGTGTTACAACTCCATCTAAAGTAAGATTATAAGTTGTAGAATAAATAATTTCTTTAAGACCAATAGTATTTAGATATCCTAAATATTGAATGTTATCTAAAGTAGGATCACACATTGAATATAATTTTATTTCAAGTCCGTTATTACTAGCATAACTGATTACTTCATCAAGTTTAGGATACAGCGTTGCTTCTCCTCCTGTTAAAACAATACTCTTAACGTTTATTTCTTTTGATTCGTCAATTATTCTTTTAACTGTATCAATATCTAATGACTTATAATCAGTGTTTTTCGCTTTACTAGAGCAATGTTTGCACCATCTATTACACTGTTCAGTTAATTCTATTTTTACTTCTTTCATATATATCACCTATTAATTTACATGCAATATATATTTTATCATAATTTTTATAAAAGTAAATGTTATACCTATAACAATTTTTTTATAATATAATTAAAAAACATAATCTTAAAATATAGATTATGTTTTAATTCCTAATATACCATGTTTCATTTATGTTACAGTTACTACTTAGTGGTTCAGGATTTGGCATATCTAATTTTGCTATTATCGGCATTTTAAAAGCGTTACCAAACATTATACAAGTACCAGGATGTAATGTTTTTAATTTATCGCCTAAACTATCACTAGAACTTGCAATTATATCTTTAACAATATTTAAATCTGCTGGATGAAACATTTTAAATATTAAGAAGTTACTGCATTGTGATAAAGCAGTTTGACTAATTTCTGATGGCCTTTGAGAAATTAAACCAAGAAGAATACCATACTTCCTACCCTCTTTAGTAATTCTTTCAAATATATTGTATCCTAAAATATTAATATCATTATCATTTTGTACATAACGATGAGCTTCTTCTAAAATAATATGAAATGGAAATGATGCCCTTTTATTTAATTTAGTTATATAGTCAAATAATAACTTAGAATATATCTTTACTAAAGTTTTAGCAAGTCTATCATCTACATAATTAATATTAAAATTAATTACTTGAGCTTTTTTTCCGCTTTTTGTAGTAAGTAACCATTTTATATAATTTTCTTTATTTATATAATCATTAAAGTTAAAATAATTAACATAATCACTATTTATAATAGAATTAAGCCTTATTTTAAGTGTGTTACTATATTCAAATATATTATTACTATTAATTGCCCCTTCTGAAATTATTGCAAACTCTAAAGCATCATAAAAATCTTTAATTGTATATTTAACTTCTCCATTAGGCATAGATAATTCAAAATTATTAGAAGTTAAACTTTCTAAATATGATATAACTATTTCAATATCAGCGAGTTTTCCAGAAGGTTCAATAAAAATACATTGTTTTAAAGTTCTAGTCCATCCACCTTTGGTTAGTTTTAAATCTAAGTTAATATTATCTGTATAAAACTTAGTTAATGTAGATACTATTTTATTTCTTATTTCAATTGGTTTAGAGCCACTATAAATTATATCAAGTAAGCACCTTGCTATAATATCATTTTTTTGTTTAATAGCTTCTTCATCATTTCTAGCAAAATAATTTACTAGTTTTAATGATTTTTCAATAATAGGTATTTGTAAAGGATTATCTACATTTAAAAGTAAACATATATCATCTAATGTAAGTAACCAAAAAGGTATTTGTAATAAATCATATTTTTTACTTTTTAAATCTGTTGTATATACTTTATAGTTAATATTTTCATTTGTTTCCCCTATTTTGCTAAATGCTTGTTGATATTCACCATAAGCATCAAACAAAAATATATTAGTTCTAAATGGTAAATATTTATAATCATAGAATATTGATTGAATTATTTTAGCAACACTATAACTTTTTCCAGATCCAGTATTACCTAATATAGCAAAATGATTAGAAAAGAAAGTATTTATATCTAACTTTATATCATAATCACTATATATAAAAGATTTACCTATAACCATGTTATTAGCAGCATCATTATTAAGAATAATATCTAATTCTTTATTAGTAATAAGACTACACTTAGAATTAAAAGATGGTTTAGTAATATCTCCATATATAAACTTATCATCTTTAAGTTCTCCTTGTAAAGATACAGTCACAGCATTATTATTTACAGATATTATTTCCCCAATCACCGTTGTATTATCATCTTTGAACACAACATTTTTACCCATTAAATTATTTGTTTCGTACACGTTTATGTCTAACTTTACAATAACTTTATTATTATCAACACTAATTATCTTACCTAACACTTACTATCACCTTATTATAATTTTAACATAATTAATATATTAATACAATATAATTAAATGGTGAAATCTATGGATAAAATAATTGCCCATCGTGGCATATATAATAACAAAATTAAAGAAAATACTTATTTAGCTATATTTAACGCTTTTAATAATAAATATATATATGGAGTTGAGTTTGATATAAGACTTACAAAAGATAATAAAATAGTAGTAATTCATGATAAGACTATTAATAGGACAAGTAATGGAATTGGAATAGTAGAAAATATGACATTAAAAGAATTACAAAAATATAATTTTGGAAGTAAAAATTTTTATCAAGTGGTTCCTACTTTAGAAAAAATATTGGAAATAAATACTAATAAATTATTTTTAATTGAAATAAAAGTAAGTAATAATATTAAATTATTTAGTAAAATAATACTAAATATATTAAATAAATACAAAAATAAAAAAATATATTTAATGTCATTTAATAAAGACATATTAAATATTATAAGAAGCAATAATAAAAATCTTAATATTGGATTAATTTATTTAACTAATAATATTAAATCTTATAAATATAATTTTTATGTTTTATATGATAAATTTATAAATAAGAATTTAATTAATAATTTAATCAATAGAAATAAAGAAGTATTTATCTGGACTATAAATAATTATAAAGAATTTAATAATATTAAAAAGAAAATTAATAATTACGACCAAATTTATTATATTGCTAATATAAAAGAAGACTATTTTTTATCTAAATAATCTTCTTTTACACTGTCATCAATCTCTTTTTCTACTTCATCTGATAAATTATCATCAGTAATAATATCCCAAGGTTCTTCATCATCTTCTATTGCAATTTTTACTTTAGTATCCCCGACTATTTCTATTCCTAATTCTTTCTCAATATCAAATTCAATAGAATTTCCATTTTCTTTGGCATTAACACAACTAGGTTGTTTCAAACTTCTTACAATAATGTCTCTATTTGTAGTATCACTATTTGCTCTTGTAGAAACATTAACTACCTCTCTATAATCAATTGTTTTAGTAGTAACAGTAGTCTTTGTATCGTTATCATAAGAATACCAAATATTTACATCAAAACTTCCTGTAATGACAATTTTTCCGTTTTCTTCAAATCCTTTAAAATTATGATTTATTACCCAACACCCTAATACAGTAGTAGGTGTATTTTCAGTATTTATAGTATAAGTATTTTTATAATACTTTTTTCCCTTACCTACAACTGCTTTTGTAACTATTTCTTTAAATGTTGCCAAGTGTATCACCCCTCACAATAATCTATGACAACATTAGAAAAAAAGTACCATAAATTATACTAAATCACTAGTTTTTATTATAAATATATTTTTATCTTTATAAAATGCATAAAATACTTCATTTATATTAATATTTTTCTTTTGGAGTAAATTATAAACCCATTTTTCATCTTTCTTTAAATGTTTTAAAGTATCAGTTTGAATGTTACTATCAAGTATTAAAGGAAGTGGTAATGGCGTTTTTTCTTTTGCATAATTAAATACTGATAAAGTTCCATTATTTTCAAGAATTGCATATTCAATTTCTTCAATACTTCTATATCCTTTTTCTCTTATTTGTACTAGTAAATCATCCAAATTATATTTTTGTTTAACCATTTCTTTATAATTTATTTTACCATCTTTTATAATTACAGAGGGATTACCATCTAAAAAAATTCTAAATTTTGGTTTTTTTAGAGAAATAAACGCTAATATTAACTGAAGGACTGCTAATATACTAATAGGTATTAATGTATATAACATTGATTTATTATAATTTTCAATACTAATAACTACTAAGTCCGCAATTAAGATAGATACTATTAAATCAATAATACCTAGTTGTCCTACTTCTCTTTTGCCCATAATTCGATACAATAGTAAAATAAAGAAATAAAATATTACTGTTCTAATTAAAATAACTATATATTCCATTTTTATCACCTATTTAATTATGATACATATTCTATTTTTTTATACAATATCATATAAATTATTAGGTGATTTTTATTATGATTAAAAAATATTTAATTAGTTATGCTTATACATTAGGAATAATTATTGTTGGTACTTTTATAATTACTCTTCTTAACTATTTTAATTTACTAAGTAGTAATATAGCTAATACTTTAATATTAATTATAGTTATTGCTTCCATCTTTATTGGATCTTTTCTTCTAGGAAAAAAATCTAATAAAAAAGGTTATCTTGAAGGGATTAAATATAGTGCTATATTCATATTATTATTAGTTATTATTAATTTATTATTTGTAAAAGTATTTGAAATTAAATCTTTAATATATTTCTTAATAATTGTTGTTTCATCTACTTTTGGAAGTATGTTAGGTATAAATAAAAAAGGAACTAATTAAAATAAAGTTCCTTGTCTTTTTATTCCTAAGTGTTCATAAGCTTTTTCTGTAGCCATTCTTCCGCGATTAGTTCTTTTTAAAAATCCATTTTGAAGTAAATATGGTTCATATACATCTTCAATAGTAGTAGCTTCTTCTCCGATTGAACTAGCAAGTGCATCTATTCCAACTGGCCCTCCATTAAATTTTTCAATTATTGCTCTAAGTAGGTGATAATCTGTCTCATCTAATCCTAATTTATCTACTTTGAGTTTGGTTAAAGCCTTGTTAGTAATATCTATATCAATACAACTTTTACCTTCTACTAAAGCAAAATCTCTAATTCTTTTAATAAGTCTATTACATATTCTAGGAGTTCCTCTACTTCTTTTGGCAACTTCAATTGCAGCTTCATCATCTATATCTATATTTAATACTTTTGAAGTTCTTTTAGCAATTTGTGTAAGTTCTTCTTCTGTATAATAATTTAATTTAGAAATAATACCAAATCTATCTCTTAATGGAGAAGATAAGTCGCCTGCTCTAGTTGTAGCTCCTACTAAAGTAAATGGTGGCAAATCTATTTTAATACTTCTACTAGATCCTTCTCCTCCTATAATTATATCTAATGTAAAGTCTTCCATGGCAGGATATAATATTTCTTCAATAAATCTAGGCATTCTATGTATTTCATCTATAAATAATACATCATTAGGTTCTAAAGTAGATAATATAGCAGCTAGATCACCACTTTTTTCAATTGATGGACCACTTGCTGTTTTAAAATTACTTCCAAGTTCATTTGCAATAATAGCAGCCAAAGTAGTTTTACCAAGTCCTGGTGGTCCATACAATAATACATGATCAAGTGCTTCACCTCTTATCAAAGCAGATTTTATAAATACTTCAATATTTTCTTTAACTTCAGTTTGTCCTATATATTCACTTAATCTTTCAGGCCTAATATTATCTATTTTATCTTCTTCTAATTCTTCATTAGTAACTATTCTATCATCCATAATTTCCCCCTATCTATTTCTCTAATTCATATGGATAGTTATTAATACCACCCATATCATAAACATCAGTATATCCCATATCAATAAGCTCATTAGTAGCCATTTTACTTCTATTACCACTTGCACAATAAACATAAATAGTCTTATCTTTTTCTATATCAATTGTATCTATATCGTCAATAGGTATATTTACTGCATTAGGTATATGTTCTTCATTATATTCTTCTAAAGTTCTAACATCTAATATAACTACATCACTATTATCATTAATTGCTTTGTATACAGTTTCTACATTTACTGTTTTATAATTAGAAGAACATCCAAATAATATTAAAGAAAATAATACTAATAATAATTTCTTCATTATTTTTCTTTAACCGCCTTAAACATCTTTTTCCATAAACCATTTGATGAATAATTAAGTATTCCTACTTTATATATTCTAAGTCCATATTTAAACAATATATATATAGTTCCAATTAATATTACTAATGCAATTAATATATCGATAATTCCAATTTGTCCTAATACTAATAATGCTGGTGCTAGTAACGCTGATATAAATGGTACATAAGATAATATTCTAATTATAATAGATCCATCAAACATTGCAGCCATCATTGATAAATAATAACCTACTAAAGATATAATTATAATTGGGGTTTGTACTTGTTGATAATCTTCCATATTAGTAGTCATTGAAGCAAGAATACCTGCAACTAATGAATAAGCAATAAATGTGAGGATCATTAGAATCAATGTAATAGGAATAATATATATTAAATTATCCATAAATCCTGTTTCTGACAAACTTTTAATGATAGAAGAAATATCTACATCACCCGCAATATTACTTAAACTTCCACTTCCAACAAATACTCTAACTATAAGAGCAATTGCAACATCTATAAATAATAAAGCACCTTGTATTAATACAAATAAATTACTAGCAATTAATTTAGAAAAGAAATGAACTCTAGGAGAAACATTAGAAATAATTATTTCCATTCCTCTAGTTGTTTTTTCTTCATTAATTTCTGCCCCAATCATTTGAACTAAAAACATAGTAAGCATAAAGAATGGTAATATCATAATAGGAAAAGCTACACCCATTACTAAATCCATCATCTCATCAGTACTTTTACTTTCATCTAAACTAGTTTTTTCTACTGTTACAGGCATATCAATAGTAGATAACATACTTTCTGATATATTGTAATGTTTAAGAGCAATATTAGTCTTAACAGTGTTTAAAGAAGTACTAATTAACTGAGATATAATTGGATCTACGTCTTTATTAACAATAATTTCAGCGTTAATAAAATTATTTTCATCTTCATTAATTACTAATAAAATACTATCTTTTTCCTTTACTTCTTCTTTTGCTTTGTCTATTGTATCTTCATATAAACTTATCTCTGTTTTACTCATATCTTCTACATATTTGGAGTATTCACTATAATAAGTTTCAATATCATCATATACAGTTTGATTAGTATTATCAATAACTAATATATCTGTTACTTTATTAAAGTCTCCTCCAAAGAACTTAATAATACTATCAGCATTTACTAAACCTACTATTAAAAGTAATAAACATACATTAGCAATAACAAACCATTTAGTCTTAATCTTTTTGTTCAAACTAATTTTAGTTAAATACTTTAATTTATTTTTCATAAGCTTCACCTACTTTTTCAATAAATATTTCATTTAAAGAAGCATCTTCTACTACAAACTTAGTTATATTATCATACTTAGATATTTCTTTAAATAATTTAGGTACATAACTATTATCTTTAATTTTAATTATATATTCATCTTTTTCTTTTAATACATTAATTACTCCATCTAAAGATTCAATTTTCTTTTTATCAATGTTACCACATACAATAACATTTTTCTTTTTATATTCTTCTTTTATGTCTCTAAGGTAACCCGATAACACACTTTTTCCTTTAACTAAAACAACTAATTTTTCACAAAATAATTCTACGTGTTCCATTCTATGAGAAGAGAATATAATACTAGTTCCCTTTTCTTTAAACTCTAATATAATACTTTTAAATAATTCTACATTAATTGGATCTAATCCAGAAAATGGTTCATCTAATATAAGTAATTTTGGTTCATGAATAATTGCACAAATAAATTGAATCTTTTGTTGATTCCCTTTAGACAATTCTTTTATTTTTTTATTTTTATATTCACTTACTCCAAATCTATCTAACCAATAATCTAATTTTTTTTCAATTTCTTCTTCTTTCATACCTTTTAATACTGCATAAAACTTAACTTGTTCTATAACAGTCATCTTTGTAAGTAAGCTTCGCTCTTCAGTTAAAAAACCAATTTTATCTGTAACTGTGTAATCAATCTTTTTACCATCTAGAGTAATATTACCTGTGTAGTCATCAATTAAACACATAATCATTCTAAATGTTGTTGTTTTACCTGCTCCATTGAGCCCTAATAAGCCAAATATTTCTCCATCGTTTACTTCAAAACTAAGATTATCAACTGCTTTTAAAGTTCCATAATATTTACTAACATTCTCTACTTTTAGCATAACTAATTCCTCCATAATAATTATATTATATAACATATATTTATTCAAGATAAAAATAATTAAAATAAAAAAAGCCAAAGGAACGGCTTCTTATTAGATAAAACCCGCGCGTTTCACACAGGTGGTAAATCACAATATACTAATTAGGATTCTTGAATTTACAAGCATTCAACACATAATACATATTAGATTCCCTAAATATCTATTTAGTCGGTTTTATATACAGAAATCGTATCCTCTAGCTAATTAAATTATAGCATAACTAACTATACAAGTCTATACTATTAACATATAATTAACTCTTTGTATTTTTTGTTGTGTTAGGATTAACATTAAACATAGAGTTAAATATATTTATATCAGCATTTTCATTAGTTTCAATTAATTCATTAATTAATTGTTTTATTTCTTGTCTTTTACCTTCATTTTTCTTTGTTACAGAACATGCACAATCTAAAAATTCAAGTTCACTATACTTAACCCAAGATTTTATATCTTTTTCTTTTACATAATAAAGTGGTCTAATTAATTTCATACCTTCAAAGTGTTCACTATCTAATATTGGTAACATTCCCGAAAACTGACCATTATAAAGTTGATTCAATAAAACAGTTTCTATTACGTCATTAAAATGATGACCTAAAGCAATTTTATTACAACCAATGCTTCTTGCATAATCATAAAGTGCACCTCTTCTCATTCTTGCGCACAAATAACAAGGGCTCTTACTACCATAAGTATCTACAACACTAAATATATTTGATTTAAATATATCTATATTAATATTTAATTTTTTAGCATTTTCTTTTATTTTTTTTAAATTTTTTCGATTATATCCAGGATTCATAACAATAAATTTTATCTCAAAAGGAACTTTGTTATGCCTTTTTAATTCTTGCATACACTTAGCAAGTAAAAAACTATCTTTGCCTCCACTTATACAAACCGCAATAACATCTCCACTTTTTATCATTTCAAAATCATTTATTGCTCTTATAAATCTTCGATATATTTCTTTCCGATATTTTTTTATTATACTTTTTTCGACATCTTTTAATTCTTTCATTTTCTTAATACATACCTTTTCTTATCGTCCACTATTTCTGATTGTAATTCTAAATAATTGTATTCTCCTTGCCCATCAGAAATTTCTTTCATTACTTCTTCTAACATGTCAGAAACAACACGTGATATACCTCTTGCGCCACTTTTATATGAATAAGCTTTTTTGGCAATATTTAAAATTAAGTCATCTGTAAAATCTACAACAATTCCTAAATCTCTTAAAAAATCTATTTCTTGTTTTAATGAACTTGATTCAGCATCTTTTGCTATATGATATAAATCTTCTATCTCTAAGTCATTTAATATGACACGAACTGGAAATCTTCCTAATAATTCTGGTTCAAATCCATATTTTATAATTTCTTCATCTGTTAATTGACTAGGATTACTATTTTCTGAAGTATTAAATCCTACAGTTTTGGGTTTAAATCTTTCTGCTCTTGCAAAAGCTCCTAATCCTACAAATGTGATATTTGAAGTATCCATATTATAAACATCATTTCCATATCTTATTTTATATGTTTTACCTTCAATCATTGTTAATAAAGCATCCTGTACTTTTGTAGTTCCGACTTCATCATTTTTACCTGTACCCGCTAATTTATCAATTTCATCAATTATAATTATTCCATGTGATGCTTTAACTAAATCATCGTTTGCATTACTTATTAAAGATTGTAGCATTTCTTCTATGTTTTTCCCTACATATCCTGCCGAAGTGTAATCATTAGCATCACACCTAATAATAGGTATACCAATTTGTTTTGCTATATTTCTAAATATTTCTGTTTTCCCAACCCCTGTAGAACCAGAAACTAAAATATTGTCTGCACTTGGTTTATTTTTATTTTTTATATTTTTCCATATAGTAGTTACAATTTTATCAATGGCTTCATCTTGGGATAATACGCATTTTTTTATACTTTCCCTTAATTGCTTTGTATCAATATTAATTGTATTATTAGATTTCAAACTTTTCTCTTCTTCAGTTTCTAAATCTTGGATTGTATATATTTCTGGTCCTTCCATGGCATCGATATCTTTACATATTTTATAATTAGTAGAATCCTCAGTGTTTTTATACAACAAATGTATTTTATGTTCTTTTAACCCAACATAATAATAACCCTCTTTAAATAATGATAAATATTTTTCTTTCATTTGTTTTTCACTAAAAATTGAAAACTTTGACATTAATTCTTTCAAATTTTGTCTAACTCCGAAACATCTACCAGGCATAAATTTTGAAAAATGAGAATATGTATACCCTTTTTCATCTATAAATACATCGTCATCTTCATCAAAATGCCCTATTACACAGCTTATAGGTTCTAATCTTATTTGTTCTTTTACATTTCTAGCTTTAAATATTATAACCAATTCTTTTTCTTCCATAAAACCCTCCATCTAGTTATTTTTTTCTTTTTTTAAATAAAATATTTAAAATAGTACCCATACTAATTATTAAACTAATGAAATATATAGCAGTACCAACGTATGGTATTAAACTAATTATATATAAAATTGTAATTCCTAAAAGTCCTTCTAAATAAATAGTTTTTTTAATTTTAATGAATTTATTCCATATAATATTACCTAATAAATATCCTGTAACTATTGTTGATATATATATACTAATTAGATATAAAACTAATAATATTAATCCTAATGGTAACCCAAACTTCGTAAACATTAATATTAAAGCTATTATTGGTATTATTATTAAAGAAATAATTCCATATCCCATATTCCTAACTATTTCATTTTTGCTATTTCCAATATTATTGAATAACTTAGGAATTATTAACATCATTACAACAAAAATTACTAATAATGAAACTAATTTAATAAGATGTTCTATAACCATTTCTATAAATGTTGGATCTCTGTCAATAACTCTTTCAAATACTTCTATTTCTCCAATTGAAGAAGTTTCTGCTTTTTCTAAAATAGCATCATCATTATAAGATAATTTCCCCATAATTACTGAATTTTCTGTAATATCAATATTATTCGCAGTGATTTTAATATCCCCTGCAATTTGAACACTATCTATTTTAACATTACTACCATAAATTGTTACATCTCTATTAATTAAACCTGATATTTCGATATTATTTCCATATATAATAATATCTCTTTCAATATTAGAGCTTTCATTTAATACTATACTATTTCCAAAGATTAAAGCATCTTTAATTTTTCCGTTTACGGTTATATCTTGACCTGTTATTAATGCATACTCAATGTTAGAATTTACATTAATAGAATTACCTAATATTAAAGCTGCTCCATCTATTTTATTGGTAATAGTCACATTATAACCTCCAATTACACTACTACCAATAATATCATAATTTACAAGCACATTCTCATCAAATACAGTTTTAGGATTTTCTTCAGCATTAACGTTGTAAACTCCAATAAACAAACTAAGAATTAATATACTTAATGTTTTTATGTATTTCATATTAACCATTCGCTCCTTTACAAATACTTTTATAAAAATTTGTTTATGTTATTTATTTCTTCTCTTTTATTTCTTCTAATTTATTATCAATGTCATTTCTAAAAAACTTAAATGTTGCAATTATAATTATTGTAAGCGGTAAAGATATAATAATCCCTACAAAACCTCCTAATATACCTCCTGCAAATACAGCAAATATACTAATTAATGGATGAATATTATTAGTCTTACCATAAACTCTTGGCGCAATAATATATGAGTCAATTTGAGGGCACAAACAGCATACAATTAAAGTCAACCAAAATAATTTAGCACTTATAACAGAAGCAATCAATAAAGCAATTATATTAACTATTAATCCTCCAAATATAGGTATTATTGTTGAACAAGAAGCTAATACTCCTAATATAAGATAGTTAGGATGACCAATTATGAAAAATATCGTCGTATATTCAACAAATTGAATTATTATATTTTTTCCAAGACCAGAAAAATAATTAGTAACTTCTCTATCTAATGTTTTTATATATTTATATTTTTTCTTATTTTTATTACCTAATATTCTTTTTATAAAGTCTCTTATTTTATCCATATCAGCAAGTAAATATATTGAAACAAAAAGGACAATTATAAATGCAGTTCCAAAATTAATTGTTGAATTAACTATATTTAAAGCACCATCAGATATATACGTACCAAGAGTTTTTATAACATTAGTAGTTATATCTGTTATCGAAGATTGTAAAACCCCCAAATTAACCTCATATTTTGTTGATAGATCTGTAATTAAAGTGGATATATTTGTTAAAAACAAAAGTATTTGATCGTACATTAAAGGTACAATTAAAATTATAATTGTTACTAAGAAGCCTAAACTAATAACTGTAACTATTAGTACTGATAACCACTTAGGGAAACCACTTCTTTCTATTTTTTTAGCAATTGGATGAAGGGCATAAGCAATACCAAATGCAATTAGAAATGGAAATAATATTTCCCATATTTTACCTACGACTCCTAACCATAATCCTCTAATTAAATATATTAAACAAATAATGGTTACAAATAATGCTATATTAACTAATTTATAGTTAACTTTATTTTCCCTCATCTTTATTCTCCTTTTCTAATAATATAGTTACAGGTCCATCGTTTTGAATATTAACAAGCATATCAGCTCCAAAAATACCTGTTTGAACATTTATATTCTTTTCTCTTAATTTATTATTAAATGTATCATATAAAGAAGTTGCTTCTTCTCCTCTTAATGCTTTAATATAACTTGGTCTTCTTCCTTTACTAGCATCTCCATATAAAGTAAATTGACTAATTGATAAAATACTACCAGAAACATCTAATAAAGATTTATTCATTACACCATTTTCATCATCAAATATCCTAAGATTAATAACTTTATCAACCATGTAATCAATTATTTTTTCATTATCATTTTCAGTAAATCCTACTAATAACGTTAATCCATAATCAATTTGCCCATTTACTTTGCCGTCTATAGTTACTGAAGAAAATTTACTTCTTTGTACTAATATACGCATTATTTCATCAACCTTTCTACTTTTGAAATAAATCCTAAATTATTTAAATCAATACAAAATTTATTTAACTTATCAACATTTTCAACTAAAACAGTTATACTATATATTTTAAATTCACTTCTATTTAACGTCGAAACACTATCTATTGTAATATTATTTGAAGCTGCTTTTGTAATAATATCTAAAAGATTATCACTACTATTAGTATATACTATTAAATCAGTTGCAAATTTTTTATTAATATCAGAGTTCCACCTAACTGATACTAATCTTTCATCAACATCTGCTATATTTTTACAACATGTTCTGTGAACAGAAATTCCTGATCCTTTAGTAATATATCCAATAATATTATCTCCTGGTATTGGATTACAACAACCACTTAAAGATACTTTAATATCAGTTATTCCTTCTACTAAAACTTCATTTTTACTAAAACTTTGTTTATAAGAATTATCATTTATTTTGTCAATTAAATTTTCTTTAGGTTCATCTTTTTTAGTTATAAATTTTATTATTGAAGAAGCACTTTTTTTTCCAGAAGCAATATCAATATATAATTCATCAATATCTTTTAAGTTATATTCATTTAATACTGTTTCTATATTTTTATTACTAAGAATTTCATTAATTGATAGATTGCTTTTTCGTATTTCTTTTTCTAAAATATCGCTACCTTTATCAATCATATCTTCTTTTTCAATCTTGCTATAAAAAGATTTAATTCTTCCTTTGGCCTGTGTTGTTATAACAAAATTCAACCAATCTTTATTAGGTCCTTTTGAGGCATTAGAAGTATTTACTTTTATAATATCTCCTGTATGTAAAACATAATCAAGTGGTACTATATTATCATTAACAATAGCTCCAACCATTTTATTCCCTACTTCACTATGCACTTTATATGCAAAATCAACAGGAGTAGCACCTTCAGGAAGTTCTATAACATCTCCTTTAGGGGTATATACATAGATAGAATCATTAGTAAGAACATCTTTCTTTATACTATTAATAAATTCTTCTGGAGTACTAGTTTCTTGATTTAATTCAATAATACTTCTAAATATTTGTAATTTTTGCTCCATAGAATCTTTACTAGCCTGAGCACCATCCTTATTTTCTTTATAAGACCAATGTGATGCAATACCATATTCAGCTATTTTGTCCATTTCATATGTTCTAATTTGAATTTCAAATAATTTTCCATCAATTCCAAAAACAGTTGTATGTAAAGATTGATATAAATTTGTCTTTGGCATTGCTATATAGTCTTTAAATCTTTTAGGCACAGGCTTATATTTAGAATGAATAAGTCCTAACGCTAGGTAACACTCTTGTTCTGTATTTACAAATACACGAAGTGCTAATATATCATATATATCATCAAACTTTTTACCTTTATTTAATTTATTATATATACTATATATACTTTTACTTCTTCCTTTTATTTCATGAATGATATTATGTTCATTTAATAAATCAGAAACGTCCCCTAACATTTTCCCAACCGCTTCATCACGTTCGCTTTTCTTTTGATTTAATTTTTCAACTATATCAAAATATGCTTCAGGTTTTAAATATCTTAAAGATAAATCTTCTAATTCACTTTTAATTTTATTAATACCTAATCTATGGGCTACAGGAGTTAATATTTCTAATGTTTCTTTGGCTTTTTTCTTTTGTTTTTCAGCAGACATTACATAAAGAGTTCGCATATTATGAAGGCGATCAGCAAGTTTAATTATAATAACTCTTACATCTTCGGAAAGACCTACTAATATTTTTCTTTGATTAGCAGCCATTTGTTCACTGTCACTATTAAACTTTAACTTATTAATTTTAGTAACTCCATCAACAAGCATTGCTATGTCACTACCAAATTTTTCTTCAATCTCTTCTTTTGTAGAATCTGTGTCTTCAATAGTATCATGAAGAAGAGCTGCACAGATACATTTGCAATCAGCTTTAATATCAGTTAGTATCAATGCAACATTTAATGGATGGTATATGTAATCTTCTCCAGATATTCTTTTTTGTCCAAAATGTTTATCATATGCATAGTTATAACATTCTCTAATTAATTTTACATCTTCTTCATTATCATTATATTTTTTGAATTCCTCAATTAATTCATCAATAGTTAATAATTTAGTCTTTATACTCATACAACATCATCTCACATTCAACTTGTATTTATTATATAACATTTTAACTTTTTTTTAAAGTATTTAGTAAATATTATTAAACAAAAAAGGAACTTAAAGTTCCCTAAAAAATTAATTATTTAATTTTCGATATCTATCAATAAATTCTTTTTTATATTCTAAGAAAGTATCATTTTTAATAGATTCTCTTATATTTTCAGTTATCTTTATTAAAAATCTAAGATTATGTATTGATAATAGTCTTTGACCTAATGTTTCATTTGCAATAATTAAATGTCTTACATATGCTTTAGTATAATGTTTGCAACATTCACAATCACATTCATTATCTATTGGGGTAAAATCTTCTTTATATTTAGCATTTTTTAAATTTATTTTACCATCTAAAGTAAATGCATGTCCATGTCTTGCAAGTCTAGTGGGAAGAACACAATCAAACATATCTATTCCTCTTAAAACGCCTTCAAATATATCAGTAGGTTCTCCTACTCCCATTAAATATCTCGGTTTATCTGTTGGTAAATATTTAATTCCATAATCAATCATTTTCATCATAGTTTCTTTATCTTCTCCAACAGAGGTACCTCCAATTGAGTAACCATCGAAATCTAATTTAACAGTTTCTTTGGCACTATATTCTCTTAAATCTTGAAATTCTCCACCTTGAACTATTCCGAATAAACTTTGTCTTTCATTATTGTGAACAGCTTTTCCTCTTTTAGCCCATCTAAGAGTTCTTTCTACACTTTTTTTCATGTACTCATATGTAACAGGATATGGAGGGCATTCATCAAAACTCATTGCTATATCACTGTCTAATTTGTTTTGAATTTGAATAGATTTTTCAGGAGTTAATAACAAATTTTCTCCGTTTAAGTGACTCTTAAATTTAACACCTTCTTCAGTAATATCCTTAGATTTTGCTAGAGAAAAAACTTGAAATCCACCACTATCAGTAAGAATTGGTCCATTATAATTCATAAACTTGTGAAGGCCACCGGCTTTATCTACTATATCTTCACCTGGTCTTAACCATAAATGATATGTATTTGATAATATGACTGCAGAATTTATTTCTTTAAGTTCTCTTGTATCTAAAGTTTTAACTGTAGCTTGTGTTCCAACCGGCATAAACATTGGTGTTTCAAATGTTCCATAATTAGTTTGTAATGTACCATATCTTGCATTACTATTTTTATCTTTATGAAGTAATGTATATTTAATCTTCATAATATCCCTCATTTCCTCAATAATTATATCAAAAAAGAACAAAAAAAGAAAGATATTAATCTTTCATAGAAGTATAAACTTTTGTAAAATTTACTTTGTTAATATTTTGATTTTGACAATCAAATATTATTAAATCAGTTAAATCAGTTAAATTAGAAGTATCAACAACATAATTCCCACTTTCATCTAAAGTTGGTAATTTATACTTTAAAATACCGTCACTTATAGATAAAAGTGTATTTTCTGGTAAATATGAATAACAAGTATTAGTGTTATTATCATTGATATTAAATTCATATTTACCTCGATAACTTGTTATAAAATACTTGGTACCATCAATAGGATTACTTATCTTATTTTCATTTTCAGCACTTGTAGAATCATAATTTTCAATATCAATTACATTATTATTTTCTACTTCTTTATTTATACTATCAGTTAGTTTTATTAATCTATTTATTCTTGTAGTTAACATTAATAATAAAGACGATAAAAGCAACAAGAACAATATCAATACTGTATATAAAATACCCGTTATAGCAAAACCTTTATTGTTTAATTTCATATTATCAGACTCCTAATAAGTTATAACTTCTTTATTTACATTATCACTTATTTTACTACTATTTTTTTCACTTGTTACTATTGTGCTAACGTTTCCATCAGATATATATCTTTTAGTCTCAAGTAACTTAAATACCATTTCTATATCAAAATCTTTTCCATTGTTATCATAAGCACGACATCTTTTTAAAAATGTTGGATCAAAATCTTTATCAAATGGAGAATATTCAGCATCCCATCCAACTCTTAAAGCCGCTTTAGTCTCATAAGTAGCACCATTGTATGTAGACTTTAATACATACCCAAAGTTTTCATGTTCTTTATTATACGGGCTACCAAAAGGTAGCGCAATTATATTTACATATTTTTCTGGAATTATTTCATCTAATTGTTTGTATACTGAAACTATTTCTTTATTTACTTGTTCAGAAGTAGATTTTTTAATATCTAAATGATTTTCTGTATGATTTCCTACATCATAACCATTTTCTACTAACCATTTAAGTATCTTTTCGTTATATTCTGGTTGATTAAATAGTCCTCCATTCACAAAGAATGTTGCTGTAACATTGTAATCAGGATATTTTTCTTTAAAACTTTCAAGTATTCCAACTGCTGAATTTTCATCAATTATAATATTTCCATCTTCATCTAATCCTTTAACCTTTAGGTTATTTTCATTACCATCATCAAACGTTAATATAATAGGACTCTTACCATATTCTACATCAATGTTTCCATCAATATAATCCGTAAGTCTTACCATTCTATATCCATTTTGATAATAAAATTCTAAATCTTCTCTAAAAGCTTCAGCTGTTCTGTTATATCCATCTTTATCAACATTACCACCAGTATATTCAGTTTCAGAAGACTTCATATCTACTATTCCATGATACATCATAATTGGTACTGTTCCAAGTTCATTTATGTTATCGCTTGCAAGTTTCTCTTTATCTAATTTACCTAAAGAAACAACAACTTTTAAAGTATCCCCTTTATTTATAATATCTCCAACTTTAATACTTTGAGATATTACTTTGTCTTTTTCTTTTTCGTCATTATATTCATAAGTTATTTCTAACTTTAATTCATTTTCACTAACAAATTTATTGGTTTCATCTAAATCTCTTAAATGAATCATTTTAATTTCGTTAGTATTTTTTGTTGTGTCTTTATTAGTAAGTAATTTTATTCCCCCAAATACTAAAGCAATTATTAATATTAATACTATAAGAACTATTACTATTCTATCATATCTTATTTTCTTTTTATTTTTCTTCATACTACACTCTCCTACTTTCTTAAATTATAATATATATAATTATTTTTTGCAATAATTTAGAAAATATTACTTTTAGTATTGTGAATAATTAGTGAAAATGATAGTATTTTTATTAATCAATAATTAGTGAAAATGATAGGGATATATTTTAATG
>CALVXD010000009.1 GCA_944368815.1 uncultured Bacilli bacterium | reverse complement strand
AAAATAAAATATTGTGTAACATTTTTACTGAGAATTAAATTTTATAAATGTAACATTTTTACTGAATAGTCACAAATTTTAATGTTTTTTATTTATTTTTTTATTTTTATTTGTTATAATGATAGTATTAAGAATAGAGGGATGTTATGTTTAAAGAGATAGTAGAAATTAGTAAAAATTATGCACTAGTTAAAATTAATGGCAACATTAATGAAGATTTACTTAATTATAATGTTGTATTTGAAGATGAAAAAAAAATACTAGGAGAAATAGAAGAAATAAGTGGAGATACCGTTAAAATTACCTTTTTAGGAGAATTTATTGATGGTAAATTTTATTCTGGTATTATTAGAAAACCTAGCTTAAGTGCAACTATAAGAATTATTAATAAAGATGAATTAGGGGAAATAGTAGGGGACAATAATCCAAGAAGTATGATGTTAGGAATATCACCTTTATATAATTATCCTATTAAAATAGATATTGACGATATGTTTTCTAACCACAGTGCAATTTTTGGTAATACTGGTTCTGGTAAAACTTATGGGGTAGCAAGACTTGTACAAAATTTATTTGTTATGAAAGATAAAATTCCTTTTAACAGTAATATATTTATATTTAACAATACTAGTGAATATGATAATGCATTTAAATCAATAAATAATATTAACGTTAATTTTAATTATAAAATGTTTACTACTAATACAGAACAAAATGAAGCACCTTTAATTAAATTACCATTATGGTTACTTAGTGTTGATGATTATGCTAATTTATTAGATGTAACAGCTTATTCACAAATAGCAATTATTGAAAAAATGTTAAGTTTAGTTTCAGTTTTTGCCAGAAATGATGCCGAAAGTATAAGATACAAAAATCATTTAATTGCTAAAGCTATTATTTCTGTAATGTATTCTAATCAAATGTCTGCAAGAATTAGAGATCAAATATTTTCTATTTTAACAGATTGTTATACTAATGAATTAAACTTAGATGTAGAAGTTCCAGGAGTAGGGTATACAAGACAATTTAGAAAATGTTTTGACTTAGATAGTAAAGGAGAATTTGTAGAAAGAATATTAATAACAGAATATATTCAACAATTTGTAGATAATAATACAAAATGGAATGAAGATTATGTTCCTGTGTATTTTACATTAGATGACTTGGAAGTAGCTTTAAATTTTGCTTTAATTTCTGAAGGATTATTATTAAATGAAAAGTCTTATGCTGAAGCAACTGCATTAAAAGTAAGATTACATACATTAAATAATAGTTCTAATAGTGTTTTCTTTAAATATGATAATTTTATAAATTTAAATGAATTTGTATCTAATATTATATTAATTGGAAACAACAAAAGGGCACAAATTATTAATTTTGTTTTAGAAGATATTGATGATAGATTTGCTAAATCATTAGTAAAAATATATTCTAGGTTATTGTTTAAATTTTCTAAAGGATTACAGGACAGGGGATCTATACCAATTCATATTATGTTAGAAGAAGCCCACAGATATGTGCAAAAAGATTCTGATAATGAATTGCTAGGCTACAATATATTTGAAAGAATAGCAAAAGAAGGACGTAAATTTGGTTTAGTTATAGACTTAATAACTCAAAGACCAACAGAATTGTCTGAAACTGTTATTTCGCAATGTAGTAATTTCTTAATTTTTAAAATTAACCATCCAACTGATTTGGAATATATTAGAAAAATGGTTCCAAACATTAGTGCTGATGTTATTGAAAAACAAAAATCATTACAGTCTGGTACTTGTGTTGCTTTTGGTAGAATGATGAAAATACCAATGATTGTAAAAATGGAACTACCAAGTCCAGAACCACATAGTTCTAATGCGTCCGTATATAATAAATGGATGATTGAATGGAAACAACAATAAGAATATGATCTAACTTTTTAGAGTTAGATTTTTTTATTTGTTAATAGTAAAAAATTAGATAAATATGTAAATCCACAATAGGTTGTGGATAACTTATAAAATAACACCCTTAATTTATATACTTTTACAAAGTTTTCCACAGTTTCCACAAATATCCACAGCCTGTGGAAAAGTGGATTTTTTTACTGTGGAAAATAAAAAAACAAAAAAATTGTGGATAACTTTGCTTTTTCTTTATATTATATATATTTATCCTGTGGATAACCTGTGGAAAAGTTGTGGAAAAACTTGTTGATTTGTAAAAATATGTAGATTTTTTTTGAATTTATGGTAAAATTAGATTGGGGATAGGAGGGTAAAAGATGGATATTGATACATTATGGCAAAAATTTCTTGAACGAATAAAAGAACAAGTAGTGGAATTTTCTTACGATACTTGGTTTAAAGAAAGTAAATTGTATGATTTATCTAATAATACAGCTACTGTTATTGTACCAATGAAATTACATATTAAACATTTAGATGAAAATTATAAAGATTTAATTACAAAAGTGTTTAATGAACTTACAGGTACTAACTTTAAATTTGTCTTTAAATTAAAAGAAGATGTAGGAAAAAAGCCAAAAACTGATACTATTATTGAAAATATTCAAAAAGGCGTACCTTATCAAAGTGTTGAAGATGCAAATCTTAATCCAAACAATACCTTTGAAAATTTTATTGTAGGAAATAGTAATAAATTTGCTTTTGTGGCTGCCCAAGCTGTAGCGGAAAAACCAGGTAAAGCATATAATCCATTATTTTTATATAGTAAAAGTGGATTAGGAAAAACACATTTAATGCAAGCGATTGGAAATTATATTTTAAAAAATTCTAATATGAAAGTATTATATATTTCGTCTGATAAATTTGTAAATGATTTTATTAATGCAGTTAGAACTAATGATAAAAATAACTTTAATAAAATTGACAACTTTAAAAATAGATATAGAAATATAGATGTTTTAATAATAGATGATATTCAATTTTTAGGAACTGCTACTAAGGGACAAGAGGAATTTTTCCATACTTTTAATGAATTATATAATTCAAATAAACAAATTATTATAGCTTCTGATAGATCTGTTGATGATTTAAAGATGCTAGAAAATAGATTACTAACAAGATTTAATTGGGGACTAACTGCTAATATTACTCCACCTGATTTTGAACTTAGAATGAATATAATAAGAAAAAAGATATCCCATCAAGAAGCTGCACAAGATGTTCCTGATAATGTTATAGAATATATAGCTAACAGTTTTGATTCTGATGTAAGACAATTAGAAGGTGCAATAACTAGAGTTTTTGCATACGCTCTTATGATGAATAAAGGTAAAGTGACTTTAGATATCGCCGTAGAAGCTTTAAAGGATCAACTTATAGACAGAAGTGTTTATAAAAATGATGTACATAGAATTCAACGAGTTGTTTGTGATTATTTTAAAGTAAATATTGAGGATTTAAAAGGTAAGAAAAGAAATCAAACTATAAATTATCCAAGGCAAGTAGCTATATATTTATGTAGAACTATGACAACAGAATCTTTTCCAAAGATAGGTTCTTATTTTGGAGGTAGAGATCACTCCACAATTATGAGTGCATATCAAAAAGTAGAAGATGAGTTAAAAGAAAATGAACAATTAAGAGAGATAATTGCAGAGTTAAAAAAAGATTTATCCACTTAGATTGTGGATAAATGTGGATAAACTAATTGATTGTCCACAGGGTTGTGGATAAAATTTTCCACTAATATAAGGGTTTGAGCTAGTTTTCCACAGTTTCCACAGTATAATAATAACAATAATATATATAATAAAAGAAAGAAGGAATAATATATGAAATTTATTATTAAAAAAAGTATTTTATTAGAAAACTTAAACCATACATCAAAAGCAATATCAACTAGAAATTTAATTCCTATTTTAACCGGTATTAAATTTGAATTAAAAGATGAAGGATTATATTTATCTGCTAGTGATACAGATATATCTATTAGAAGTTTTATTAAAAAAGAAGATATTACAGAAGTTGCAGAATTAGGAAGTATAGTAATTGGGGGAAAATACATAGTAGAAATTATAAGAAAATTACCTGATACAGATATTACTATTGAAGTATTAGATGGATATAAAATGATTATTAGTACTTCTAATACAGAATTTAAATTAAATGGAATAAATCCAAATGAATTTCCTAATCTTGATTTAGAAGAAACAACAGAACCAATAGTATTAAATACAGAAACTTTTAAAACTATCATTAATCAGACATTTTTTGCAACTTCTCAAAATGAATCAAGACCATTACTAACGGGTATTAATTTTAGAATTGATAGTAATATTTTAGAAGTTATTGCAACTGATAGTTATAGATTAGCTAAGAAAACAATTAGTATAGATAAAGAATTTGAAAATAGTATTAATATAGTTATACCTGGAAAAAATTTATTGGAATTGTCTAAGATATTAGATGATGGTGAAAATAACATAGAATTACATTTATTTACGAATAAAATCTTATTTAAATATAAAAATATATTATTTTTATCAAGACTTCTAAATGGAACTTATCCTGCAACTTCAGCTATAATTCCTAATAAATTTGAAATAGAAGTAGAATGTAATTATAGTAATTTGTTTGAAATGATTGATCGTGCTTCTTTATTAACTTCTGATAGAGATAAAAATACAATCAAATTAGAACTTAATAATGATGAACTTACTATTTCATCTAATTCTCCTGAAATTGGTTACGTAGAAGAAAAAATGGCCGTTAAAAGCAATGGTAATATTTCTATTTCATTTTCATCTAAATATATGTTAGATGCAATTAGAAGTTTTGGAGAAGAAAAAGTAATTTTATATATGAATAATGATAATAGTCCAATAATTGTTAAATCAAATGAAGAAACTTCATTAATTCAATTAGTATTACCAATAAAAACTTATTAATATCCACAGATTTGTGGATATTTTTTAATTATTATTTTTAAATTTTTAAAATTACGACATAATTTGACAAAATTCGACAAACTTATATGTTTTAATAAAAATCGTATTTTTGAAGGGGGGATTAGGTATGAGATATACAATAAACAAAAATACATATGTCATAAAAACAGAAGATAAAAATACAACAAAAATTATTGAAATGGGAAAAACATTAAATAAAAAGGAAGATCCTGCAACTATTATTAGTGATTCATGTAGTTATTATAGGTATTCATTAAATTATAGGGTAGAAGAAAGTAAAAAAGTATTTAAAAGTAATTATAAAAATCCAATAATAATAGATAATGATAATAAAATTATATTTTTTCCAATTAAGTCTATTACTTCAAAAGAAAATACATGGATTTCTTATAATAATTTAGTAACTTTTTTAAGAAAAAAACATAATACCGTTTTAGTATTTTTTGATGGAAGTACTATTATTGTTCCCGTAAATTATAGTATTATATCTTCACAAGTTTCTAAATGTTTTATTTTAGATAAAATGTTAGAAAAATTAACAAAAAAAGTGCAAAAATAAAGGATTTTATGCACTTTTTTCTTTATAAAAAATCTAATTTATGATATAATTTATATGTATAGGGATACCTACTTTTGAAATAAGGTGATAAATTGAGCAAAAAAATAGGTTTAAATGATTATAGAAAAAATAAAATTAAAAAATTATCGAAATTATGATAATTTAGAAATTGAGTTAAATAAAAAATTAAATATAATAATAGGTAAAAATGCTCAAGGAAAAACTAATATATTAGAGTCTATTTATGTATTATCATTAACAAAATCTTATTTAGGAGTAAATGATAAAAATTTGATAAAGTTAGGTAACAATTATGCAATATTAGAGGCTGATACACTATTAAATAGTGGATCTAAAAAATTTAAAATTCTTATTAATGATAACGGTAAACAAGTTATAATTGATGGAAAAGAAGTTAAAAAATTAAGTGATTATGTTTCTAATTTAAAAGTTATTATATTTAGTCCTGAAAACATTAGAATGATTAAAGAGGGACCTAGTATAAGACGAAAATTTTTAAATATGGAAATTAGTCAAATATCTATAAAATACGTAAAATTATTAATGAATTATAATAATATTATTCGCCAAAAGAATGAATATTTGAAATTAGATAATAAAAATAAAGATTATTTAGATGTTTTGAATGATGAAATTGCAAAATTATCTGTAGAAATTTATTTATTAAGACGAAAATTTTTGGATAATATTAATACATTTATAGATAAAATATATTATGAAATAATGGGGATGCAAGGTCTTAGAATAAGGTATATATCCAATATTGATTATTTTGAGGACAAAAAAGAAATGGTTGATAGATATCGTGAAAAACTAGATAAATATTTAGAAAAAGAAATGTTATATAAATTATCATTAATTGGTCCTCACCGTGATGATTTTATTTTTGTCTTAAATGATAAAAATATTGCTTTATATGGTTCGCAAGGACAATTAAGAAGTGTAATTTTAGCTTTGAAGTTATCAGAAATAGAATTGTTTAAAAAAAGTAGTGATGATGATCCAATATTATTATTAGATGATATATTTAGTGAATTAGATATAGATAAAAAAAATAATTTGATAAAATATATTAATGATAATATTCAAACTATAATTACTACTACTGATATTAATATGATTGATGAAAAATTAGTGAAAAAAGCAAGTATATTTGAAATACAAAATGGGAAATTATTTCCCGGGAAATAATTTTTAGAAGGGAAGAAGATAAAAATGGAAAATAAAATAGAACATTATGATGCATCCGATATTCAAGTATTAGAAGGGTTAGAAGCTGTAAGAAAAAGACCAGGAATGTATATTGGTTCAACTAGTGAAAGAGGACTTCATCATTTGGTATGGGAAATAGTAGATAATGCTATTGATGAAGCTTTAGCAGGATATTGTGATGATATTGAAATAATAGTAAATAAAGATGGATCAGTTACAGTAAAAGATGATGGTAGAGGAATTCCAGTAGATAAGCATCCCAAAACAGGTATTTCTACTGTAGAAACTGTTTATACTGTTCTTCACGCTGGTGGTAAATTTGGCGGCGGTGGGTATAAAGTTTCTGGAGGATTACATGGAGTAGGAGCTTCAGTAGTAAATGCGCTTAGTAAATGGGTTGATGTAACTGTTTATAAAAATTCAAAAATATATCAAGCTAAATTTGCAAATGGTGGTCATATAGTACAACCTCTTACAATTATTGGAGATTGTAGTGAAGATAGAACAGGTACAACAGTTACTTTTATGCCAGATGAAGAAATTTTTAAAGAAACTACTAGATTTGATTATGAAACTTTAAAAGTAAGAGCAAGGGAATTAGCTTTTCTTAATAAAGGATTAAGAATAATTTTAGTAGATGATAGAGAAGATAAGAAAGATATTTTTGTTTATGAAGGTGGAATAAAGGAATATGTAGAGCTTTTAAATAAAAATAAGACACCAATTCACAATGATATTATATATGTTGAAGGTGCTGAAAATAATGTAACATTGGAAGTTGCTCTTCAATATAATGATGGATATAATAGTGCTATATATTCTTTTGTAAATAATATCACAACTCCTGAAGGTGGTACTCATGAAGATGGAGTAAAAAATAGTTTAACTAGAATAATAAATAACTATGCAAAAAATAATAAATTTCTTAAAGATAATGAAGATAGTCTTACAGGTGATGATGTAAGAGAAGGAATTACAATGATTGTATCAGCAAAAGTTCCTGAACCTCAATTTGAAGGACAGACTAAAACAAAATTAGGAAATAGTGAAGTTAGAAAAATTGCTGCAAATATTTTTGCAGAAGGATTTGAAAGGTTTTTAATGGAAAATCCAGAACAAGCAAAAGTTATAATCGAAAAATCTATGACAGCTGCAAGGGCAAGAGTTGCTGCTAAAAAAGCAAGAGAATTAACTAGAAGAAAAGGTGGATTAGAAATTACTAATCAATGGGGAAAATTAACAGATTGTTCTTCTAAAGATGCATCTATTTCTGAAATGTTTATTGTTGAGGGTGATTCTGCAGCAGGTTCTGCAAAAATGGGAAGAGATCCAATAACACAAGCAATATTACCAATAAGAGGAAAAATTTTAAATGTAGAAAAAGCAAGATTAGATAGAATATTAAGTAATGAAGAAATTAGAACAATGATTACTGCTATTGGAACAGGTATTGGTGAAGAATTTGATATTTCAAAATTAAGATATAATAAGATAATTATAATGACCGATGCCGATGTAGATGGCGCTCATATTAGAACTTTGCTTTTAACACTATTTTATAGATATTTTAAGCCACTTATTGAAGGTGGGCATATATATGCAGCACAACCACCTTTGTACTCTATTAAACACGGTAAAACTATTAAATATGTATTGGATGATGATGAAAGAGATGAATATATAAAAACTTTACCTGAAAATACTAAATATGAAATAGGTAGAATGAAAGGTTTGGGAGAAATGGATCCCCATGAATTAAGATCTACTACAATGGGAATTGAAAGTAGAGTACTTAAACAAATTAACTTAGCAGACGCAATTCAAGTTGATGAAATTTTTCAAGTATTAATGGGTGAAGAAGTTGAACCAAGAAGAAAATTTATAGAAGAAAATGCATTAAATGTTGTTAATCTTGATATATAGGAGTGTGAATTATGAACGATAATGACAAAAAAGTAAGTATTAACATAATAGATGAAATGAAAACATCATTTTTAGACTATTCTATGAGTGTTATTGTAGCAAGAGCTATACCAGATGTTAGAGATGGTTTAAAACCTGTTCATAGACGTATTTTGTATACTTTATATGAGGAAGGAATGACACCGGATAAAAAACATCAAAAAAGTGCTAATGCAGTAGGAGCAGTAATGGGACATTATCATCCACATGGTGATGCTGCTATTTATGATACTATGGTAAGAATGGCTCAAGATTTTACTTATAGACATGCTTTAGTTGATGGACATGGTAATTTTGGAAGTATTGATGGAGATTCAGCAGCAGCATCTCGTTATACCGAAGCTAAACTTGCAAAAATATCAATGGAGATGTTGAGAGATTTAAATAAAGAAACTGTTGATTTTATGGAAAACTACGATGGTCAAAGAAAAGAACCTGTAGTTTTACCTAGTAGATTTCCAAATATTCTAGTTAATGGCAATATGGGAATAGCTGTAGGTATGGCAACTAATATCCCTCCTCATAATCTAGGAGAGGTAATAGATGGTTGCATTGCATATATAGATAATCCCGAAATTACAGTGCTAGACTTAATGGATAAAATTAAAGGACCAGATTTTCCTACTGGTGGTATAATTTTAGGTAATAGTGGCATAAAAAAAGCTTATGAAACAGGAAGAGGTACTATTACAGTACGTGCTAAAGTTGATATAGAAGAACATAATGGAAGAAATAGAATAATAATTACTGAACTTCCTTATCAAGTAAATAAAAAAGCTTTAATTACTAGAATTGCTGAATTAGTTAGAGACAAAGATTTGGATGGTATATCTAATTTAAATGATGAATCAGCATTAGAAGGAATCAAAATTGTTATAGATGTAAAAAAAGAAGCTAATGCTAATGTTGTGTTAAATAATTTATATAAACATACTCAATTACAAATTTCATATGGAATAAATTTCTTAATGTTAGTAGATGGTAGTCCTAGAACATTAGATTTAAAAACTATTTTAGAAAAATACTTGGATCATCAAAAGCAAGTCATATATAGAAGATGTCAATTTGATTTAAATAAATATAAAGCAAGATTACATATTTTAGAAGGTTTAAAAATTGCATTAGACCACATAGATGAAGTAATTCAAATTATAAAATCTGCAAAAACTGATGAAGAAGCAAGTAAAGAATTAATTGCAAGGTTTGGTCTTTCTGAAGCGCAAACACAAGCAATTTTAGAAATGAAGTTAAGAAGATTAACTGGATTAGAAAAGGAAAAAATTGAAAATGAAATTGCTGAATTAGAGGCTTTAATTAAAGAATTAGAAGAAATACTTTCTAGTGAGGAAAGAATTTTACAAGTAATTAAAGATGAATTACTAGAAATAAAAGCAAAATATGCAGACGAAAGAAGAACTCATATAGATATGACTGCTATTGACTATATAGAGGATGAAGCATTAATCCCAGAAGAAAACATTGTAATTACATTAACTAATAAAGGATATATTAAGAGAATGTTATCTAGTACTTACAAAACTCAAAATAGAGGCGGTGTAGGTATTAAGGGAATGACTATGAACGAAGAAGATTTTGTGGAGAGTATAATTAATTTAACTACTCATGATTATATTTTGTTCTTTACAAATAATGGTAAAGTATATAGAACTAAAGGATATGAAATACCTGAGTATAGTAGACAATCAAAAGGTATTCCTATAATTAATTTATTATCATTAGAAAAAGGAGAAAAAATAACATCTTTATTAAAAATAGAAAAAAATGATGAGAACAAATATTTGGTATTTGCTACTAAGTTGGGATATATTAAACGTACAGATATAAAAGAATTTGATAATATACGTACAAATGGGAAAAAATTTATAACATTACGAGATGGAGATGAATTAATTTCTGTTAAAAAAACAATTGGTAATAATGAAATATTAATGGCTTCTTCAAATGGTAGAATGGTAAGATTTAATGAAGATTCTATAAGAATAATGGGAAGATCAGCTTCAGGTGTTAAAGGAATTAATTTAGGTGATGGCTATTTAGTAGGAATGGAAATAGCAAATGAAGATGAAGACGTATTAGTAGTTACTGAAAATGGATATGGTAAAAAAACACCTTTACAAGAATATAGATTAACTAATCGTGGTGGTAAGGGCGTAAAAACATTACATATTACTGATAAAAATGGTTCAATAGTAGCGTTTAAAACTGTTACTAATAATGTAGATCTTATAATTATTACAAATACTGGAATGATAATAAGGTTATCTGTAGATAATATTTCTAAAATGAGTCGTGTTACTCAAGGAGTAAGATTAATTAATTTAAAAGAAGAACAATCAGTTAGTTCAGTAGCAATAATTGAAAAAGAAAATGAAATAGAACAGTAATTTTCTTTTTTTTATATTAATTATTTAAACAATTAATATAATATAAAAATTTTTTTGATTAAAACTATTATTTGTATTTGTAGAAAAAAATTTTTCATATACTATTTGTAATAGAACAATTAAAAAATATAAATTTATATTATTAATTTTAAGTTTTTATTAAATAAATATGAAAAATTATTAACTAATATTTATAAATTCTTTTTAAATTTTTAATTTTATTATAATTAAAAATTTAAAATATTTCCCAGGAAATATTTTGTGTTATATAAAAAATAGTAATTACTTTAAATAGTAAAATTATTTCCCGGGAAATAATTTTTATTTCGAACAAATGTTTGTTTTTTGTTTTTAAAATAAATTTATATAGTAATTAAAGAAAATATAAAAGTATTTAATTATGAATTAATACATTTTAATAGTATAAGAATTATTTCCCGGGAAATAATTCTTATACTATATAGAAAATAAAAACTGTATATAATAGCAAAAAAATAAGTAAAAAAAAGTATATATAAAATTTTAATATAAATATTGGAATACATATTTGCATGTTTCACGTGAAACTTTATTTTATTGTGTATTTTTTTATATACAGCTTTATTTTTGTGTATATTTTAAAGGAATAATTGAACTATAAGTTACATAATATTATTTTTAAAAAAAGTATATTTTTATTATGTCATATATTTGTATGTTTCACATGAAACTGTTCAAAAAATGCGAATTGTAAATAAATTAATGTTAATAAATAAACGTGAATAAATATAAAAGTTTTATCTACGATTGTAAAATTATTATATGTTTCACGTGAAACTTTATTTTTTTGTGTATTTTTTATATACAGATTTATTTATTTTGTATATATTTTTTTGAAAACAATTAATTAGACTATAAGTCATATATTGTTTTCAAAAACAAAAAAATTTTTATCATATTATATATTTACATGTTTCACGTGAAACATGTGATATTTTACAAAAAAAAAATTAAATGTTATAATCAATATGACGCAACAGTAATAGTGGAACTGAGTCAGGGTTGGAAAACAGCAGCTCTAACATTTAATTATTGTGTGCGTCTTTTTTAAGGATTGAATAAGATGAAAAAATATATAGATGAAGTAATAAAAATGGCGAATAAAGCAAAAAAACAAAAAGAAGTTCCGGTAGGAGCTTTGATAATTTTCAATAATAAAATAATAGCAAAGGCATATAATTTAAAAAATAAGACTCAGATAGCAACAAAACATGCTGAAATTATTGCAATAGAAAAAGCTAATCGTAAAATTAAATCGTGGAGATTGAATGAGTGTGTGATGATAGTGACGTTAGAACCATGCATGATGTGTGCTGGAGCTATTTTAGAAAGTAGAATAAAAAAAATTTATTGTTTATCAAAAAGAAAGAACGAATGTTCGATTGAATGGCTTCGTAAAAATGGTGTAGAGGTAGAATTCGTTGAAAATAATATAAAAAGTTTGATGCTCCTTAGAAGTTTTTTTGAAAAAAAAAGATAGAACCTTAATAAAGTTCTTTTTTTATGATATAATTAAAAGGTAAAAGAAAGAGGTGAGAAATGAGTTATCTAGCTTTATATCGTAAATATAGACCAAGTAACTTTGATGAACTTGTTGGTCAAAATAAAATTGTTAAAGTTATAAATAATGCTATTATAAATGGTAAGATTTCTCATGCCTATTTGTTTTCAGGACCAAGAGGTACAGGAAAAACTACGACTGCAAAAATAATAGCAAAAATGGTTAATTGTAAAAATTTGAAGAATGGTTTACCGTGTGAAACGTGTGAAAATTGTGTTAATTTTAATATAAGTAACGACATAGTAGAAATAGATGCTGCATCAAATAATGGAGTAGAAGAAATTAGAGAATTAAGGGATAAAGTTAATTTAGTTCCTACTAATAGTAGATACAAAGTTTATATTATTGATGAAGTTCATATGTTGACGACACAAGCATTTAACGCATTGTTAAAAACACTAGAAGAACCACCAAAACACGTTATTTTTATTTTAGCTACTACTGAGCCTTATAAGGTTCCTTTAACCGTTTCGTCAAGATGTCAAAAATTTCAATTTAATAAAATAGATGATGATGAAATTGTGAGACGTTTAAAACAAATTTCATTAAAGGAAGAAATTTTGATAGATGATGATGCTTTATATGAAGTTGCTAGATTAGCGGATGGAGGACTTAGGGATGCAATAAATTTATTAGATCAATTAACAGCATATAAGAATGAAATAATTACATTAGATGATGTGTATAAAGTTAATGGCTCAGTTTCTTATAAAGATCTTTATAATTTATTAATGGATATAAAATTAGGAGATAGAAAAAATATAATTGATTTGGTAGATGAATTTGATAAAACAGGTAAAAATGTATCAAAATTTATAGAAGAAATGTTGATTTTTTTAAAAGATGTATTAATTTATAAAAATAGTAAACAAAAAACTAAAATTGAAGAGAAAAATAAAAAAATAGAAGAGATTTCTGAAAAGTTTAATGATGATTTAATATATCATATGATAAATAATTTAAATGAATTATTAAATACCATTAAATTTGGTAGTTATCCTTCGATATTACTATTAGTTAACCTTTTAAAAACGGTTGAATATTTAGATGGCAAAGATAAAAAAAGCAGCATTATGTCTTATATGTCTGATAAAAATGTTGACGATAAAGAAAAAGATAAAATTATAGTAGAAGATAAAATTATTTCCCGGGAAATATTTCCTGAGATAAATAATGATGAAAAAATAGAAAAAATAAAACAAATTAGGATAAATAACACGTTTGTATCAGCATCCAAGAATTTTTTAAATGATATTAAATTAAAATGGAATACTATTTCTGATTATATTTTAGATGAAAAATTTGAATTGGCAGCAGGACTTCTAGCTGACACAAATCCAGCAGTTGTTGGACTAAATAACATAATATTAGTATCAAAATATGAGTCCTCAGCACTTAGAATAAATGATAATTTAAGCGTTGTTGAACAATTAATTAATAAAGTATATAATAAAAATTTTTCTATAATTGCAATATCTAATAATGATTGGGAAAAAGAAAAAAATAAATATATAGAGAATATAAAAAAAGGATATAAATACATTTATATAGAAGAAGAAAAACAAGAATTTAATGATTCTCAAAATATTGAAAAAAATGCAGTAGACCAATTAATTGATTTAGTTGGTGAAGACATAATTGAATATAAATAAGGAAAGGTGATATTATGAATATGCAAGCTTTGATGAGGGAAGCACAAAAAATGCAAAAAGATTTGCAAAAAACACAACAAGAATTGGAAAAGACAGTTTATGAAGGGACTTCTTCTTTGGTACACGTAAAGATGAATGGTAAAAAAGAATTAATTTCTGTTGAAATTAATATTGAAGATTCTATTGAAAAAGAAGATATAGAATTATTACAAGATATGATATTAGTTGCAGTAAATGATGGAATAAAAAAAGTTGATCAAGATAAAGAAAAGAAAATGAGTAAATATGGCCAAGGATTAAGTGGGTTGTTGTAATGTATCCATCTGGAATAAAAAAATTGATTGAATGTTTAAAAAATTTTCCGGGAATAGGTGAAAAAAGTGCAGAAAGAATGGCTTTTGCATTATTAAATTTTGATAAAGAAAAGCAAACTAATTTTATAGAAGCTATTACTGAAGTTAGAGATAAAATAAAAAGATGTAGAATTTGTGGTAATTTTTGCGAAAATGATATATGTGATATTTGTTTAAATGATAATCGTGAAAAAAATATAATTTTTGTTGTAGAGAAACCTAAAGATATTTATTTGTTTGAAAAAATAGGAATATTTAAAGGAACATACCATGTATTAGACGGATTAATATCTCCGCTTGATGGCATTAATCCAGACGATATTAATATTGCTAGTTTAGTTAGTAGAATAGATAATGGTAATGTAAATGAAGTTATATTAGCGTTAAAACCAAGTATTGAGGGTGAAACTACAATGCAATATATAAAAAAAATATTAGAAAATAAAAAAGTAAAAGTTAGTAAAATTGCAACAGGTATTCCATTAGGAACAGATATGGAATATATTGATACTTTAACTTTGGAATTGGCTTTGGAAGAAAGAAAAAACATATCATAAAATATGTAACATATAATTTATAAGGTGATTATATGTTAAAAAAAATTTTTAAAATAATAAAAAAAATTATAATGGCGTCAATACTAATATTTGCATATAATAAAATTTCTTTGTCTTTGAACGCGACAATTCCTTTTAATTTTGTAACAATACTATCTGTTACGTTTTTTGGTATTCCAGCAATATTTTTTTTAGTAATTTTTTATTTAGTAATTTTATAGTGGGTGATGTATAATGTTAGATGATTTTAAAGAAAACCAAGAATTAGTTTATAATATTTTGACTAATTCAATAAAAAATAACAAAATTTCACATGCATATTTATTTGAAATTAATGGTGAAGTTGATGATTATAATATAATAATTGCTTTTGCTAAAGCGTTGGCATGTCCTCAACATTATACAAATAATAACAAATGTGGTGATTGTAGTATTTGTAAAAGAATTGAGTTAAATAATTATACAGAGATAAACTATATAGAACCAGATGGATTATTAATAAAAAAAGAGCAATTATTGAGTATACAAGATGAGTATAATAAAATCGGAATAGAAGGTAAATATAGAATTTACATAGTTAAAGAATGCGAAAAAATGAATAAGCAGACAGCAAATTCTATTTTAAAATTTTTAGAAGAACCAGTCCCAAATGTAATAGCAATATTAGTCACAAGTAATGTTAACAAAGTTTTAGATACAATTATTTCAAGATGTCAACACATAAAACTACACAAAAATTATAAAGTAACTAGTACGATAGAAAATATTTGTAATTTAATTTGTAAAACGGAATTTGATAAAGAAAATTTTATGTTAAATGATGAAAATAAAAAAATTGGTAATAATATTGTTGATTTTATTACTTATTATGAAAAAAACAAATTAAATACTTTAATTTATATAAAAGAAAAATGGAATGACATATACAATACAAAAGAATTAGTTGATAATGCTTTAAATTTAATGATAATTTTTTATTTTGATGTTTTAAAATTTAAATTTAATACTAATAATTATTTTTTTACTGATTTTAAAAATGATTTAAATATTGTATCATCTTTAAATAGTGAAAAAGATATTATAAGAAAAATAGAAATTTTAATAAAAAATAGAGAATATTTAAAATGTAATTTAAATTTAAATTTATTAATAAATCGATTATTAATTGAATTTGGTGGTGAATTTTGTGGAAATAGTAGCTGTTAGAATAAATAATAAAGGTAAAGTTTATTATTTTAAAAATGAAAATTTAAAATTAAGAAAAAATTGTACTGTTATCGTTGATACTGAACGGGATTTACAATATGGACAAGTTGTAGATTTTGTTAGTGAAGATAAAATTAAAAATTGTATTGAATTAAAAAATATTGTGAGGTTAACTACGAAAAAGGATTATATACAACACTTAACAAATTTGAAAGATGCTGAAAAAGCAATTCTTAAATGCAAAGAGTTTATAAAAAAATATAAGCTAAATATGTCGATTATAGATGCTGAATATACTTTTACAAGATCCCAATTAATTTTTAAATTTGTTTCAGATGAAAGAGTAGATTTTAGGCAACTGGCTAAAGATTTGGGTGCATTCTTTAAAACAAGAATTGAGTTAAGACAGGTAGGAATTAGAGATAAGGCTAAAGAAATTGGTGGTTTGGGAATTTGTGGAAGGAAATTATGTTGTGGTGCTTTTTTAAAAGAATTTGAAAGTGTTTCAATAAATATGGCCAAAAATCAGTCAATAGCATTAAATCCTACAAAAATAAATGGTGTTTGTGGTAGATTGTTATGTTGTTTAAAATATGAAAACGAAACATACTCAGAATGTAGAAAAAATTTACCTGAAGTAGGTAAATTTGTAGATACAGATGAAGGAAATGGTAAAGTAATATCACTTGATATATTGAACGAAAAATATACAGTTATTACTCCTAAAAATAATATAAAAGAAGTAGATGTTAAAAATGGAAGTAAGGAATAGGTTACTAAATTTTAAAGACGCTTATATATATCAAAATGATGATTGGTTCAAATTTTCTTTAGATTCTGTATTACTTACTAATTTTGTAACTATTAATTTAAGAACTAAAAAAATTTTAGATTTGGCAACTGGTAATGCTCCAATTCCTATGTTACTTACATATCGCACGAAAGCGCAAATATTTGGAATAGAGTTACAAAAAGAAATTTATGATTTAGGTCAAAAATCAATAATAGAAAATGATATGTCAAATCAAATTCATCTTTTGAATATTGATATAAAGGACACAAATAAATATTTAGGTTTTGAGCAATTTGATGTGGTAACCTGCAATCCACCTTATTTTAAAACTAATAATAAAGAATTATTAAATGACGATAAAATTAAAGCCATTGCGCGCCATGAAATTTTTCTTAATATAGATAATGTTTGTAATATAGCATCAAATAGTTTAAAAAATAAAGGAATTTTTGCATTAGTGCATAGACCTGAAAGGTTTTTGGAAATTTTAGATACAATGCGAAAATATAATATAGAACCTAAAAAAATTCAATTTGTATATCCAAAAATTGAAAAAGAAGCAAATATGGTATTAATTGAAGGAATAAAAAATGGGAATTGTGGTGTTAAATTGTTAAATCCAATAATTGTATATGATGAAGATAATAATTATAATAGTAATATAAAAAAAATGTTTGAGGAGTGATTTTATGTGGCAAAATAGTTATGATGGTTCTCCTACTTTATATATTATACCAACTCCTATCGGAAATTTAGATGACATTACAATAAGAGCACTAAATGTTTTAAAACAAGTAGAAGTTGTTTTTTCAGAAGATACTAGAGTGACTTCTCTTTTATTGAAGCATTTTGATATAAAAAAACATTTAATATCTTTACACGATCATAATGAAGAGAAAGTTAAAGAAAATGTATTAGATTATTTAATTAAGGGAAATGATGTTGCCATTGTTACAGATAGAGGTACTCCAATCATTAGTGACCCTGGTTATAAAACAGTAGAATACGTTGTAGAAAAAGGATTTAATGTTGTATCATTACCTGGAGCTACTGCATTTGTTCCCGCATTAACATCTTCAGGACTAAATCCTAAACCATTTACATTTTACGGTTTTTTAAATAGTAAAGAAAGTAAATGTAAAAAAGAATTAGAAGAATTAAAATCTTTAAAAAGTACTATCATTTTTTATGAGGCACCACACCGTTTAGAAAAAACTTTGAATTTAATATACAGTATTTTTGGAGAGAGAAATATAAGTGTATCAAGAGAAATATCAAAAAAATATGAAAATATTTTTAGAGGCACTTTATCCGAATTATTAAATAATTTAGAAACTATAAAAGGAGAATATGTATTGGTAATTGATGGATGTAAAGATACTTGCGAAAATGTTAATAATTTGACAATTATTGACAATGTAAATTTATATGTTAATAATGGAATGAAATTGATGGATGCAATAAAGACAGTAGCAAAAGAAAGAAAAATTCCCAAAAATGAAGTGTATAAAGAATACCATTTAAATTTAAGGAGGTAATATGAAGTTAATTGTAGGTTTAGGTAATCCAGGAATTGAGTATAAAAATACAAGACATAATGTAGGATTTGAATTTTTAGATTATCTTTGTAAAAAGAAAAATATAAGTTTTGAAAAAGAAAAATTTAATGCTCAATACGTTTTTACAAAAGTTGATGGTGAAAGAGTATTATTAATAAAACCACTTTCATATATGAATTTATCTGGAACAGTTGTTAAAAAATATGTTGATTATTTTAAGCTATCACCTGAAGATATATTAGTGATACAAGATGATCTTGATATGCCTTTAGGAAGAACAAAAATTGTTTTTGATAGTAGAAGTGGTGGCCACAATGGAATAAAAGATATAGAGAAAAATTTAAAAACTAAAAAATATATTAGATTAAAGATAGGAATTTCGAATAATAAAGAAATAGAAACAAAAGATTATGTTTTAGGAAAGTTTAACAGCGATGATTTGAAATGTCTTAATGATACATATGAGAGATTATCAAATTTAATAGATGATTTTTGTTTAATTTCTATAGACCGAATGATGAATAAGTATAATCGTAAGTCGTAAAATTATTTACTGGGAAATAATTTTATAGTATTTTTAAATTAAAGATGGTATAATAATAATGAATTTTTACAAAATGTAATCGTATTGATTACATATTTTTGATTATAAGGTGATAATATGAAATTTTTTGAAAATTTATTTAAAATACCAGATAATAACTATTATGGAGTTTCTGGATTAACTCTTGAATTAAATTGTATATATATTTATAACACTTTCATTAAACAAGATGGGAGTGTTTTAGTCGTTACTAATTCATTATATGAAGCTAATAATTTTTACCAAAGATTATTAAATTATACTGATAAGGTATTATTTTTTCCTATGGATGATTTTATTACTAGTGAAGCAATTGCAATAAGTCCTGAATTTAAAGTTGAAAGAATAAATACTTTAAATAAATTGGTTAACAATGGCAATTATATTGTAATTTGTAATTTAATGGGGGTTCTTAGATATTTACCAACAAAAAAGACTTGGAAAGATTCAATTTTAAACATAAAAAAAGATCAAGATTATGATCGCGAAATATTACTTAATAAGTTATATAACTTAGGTTATGAAAATGAAACTATTGTAACTGAAACAGGTAAAGTTGGTGTAAGAGGATATGTAGTTGATATTTTTCCAACAGGAGAAGAAAATCCTATTAGAATAGAATTTTGGGGAGATACAATTGATAGTATAAAATATTTTGACGTAGAAACACAGTTAACAACTAAAGAAATTAAAGAAATTAATATTTTCCCTTATACAGAATTTATCTTATCAGAAGAAAAAGATGATATTGAAAGGAAACAAAAATATTTACAATATTACTCTGATAAAATATCTGGTATTTGGGATTACGTCAATAACAATATTTGTTTTTATTATGATTATGGACAACTTGTTAATAGTTATTATCTTTTGCGCGAATCTATATTGGAATATGATAAAGAAAATTGCTCATCGATTAAAACAAATTATATGTATGATATTGAAAATGTCAATTGTAATAATCAAATTTATTTAATGAATTTAGATAATTTATTAGAAAATTTAAAATTGCATAAGAATTATAAATTTTTATCATATAATATAGAAAATTATGAAGGTAATTATAATTTAGTTAAACAAGATATTGAAAAATATTATAGTAAAAAATATTCTATTATTATTTGCTTAAATTCAAAAAATTCTATTGATAGAATTTGTAAATATTTAGATTTTAATGATGTTTATATAACTGATGAAAATCATATTTTGGATAATAAAATTAATATTATTATAAAACCTATTGGTAGTGGATTTATTTATGAAAACTATTTTGTTGTAAGTGAAAATGATTTATTTAAAGTTCAGGAAAAAAGTAAAAAATATAAAAATAAATATAAAATAGGTACTAAAATAGGAAATATAAGTAATATTTCAAAGGGTGATTATATAGTACATGAACAACATGGTATTGGAATATATGATCAATTATGTACTATTACTAAAAACGGATTAAAAAAAGATTATATAAAATTAATTTATGCTGGAGGAGATGTATTATATATTCCGGTAGAAAAAATTGATAGGATAAGTAAATTTTCTGGAAAAGAGGGAGTAAATCCTAAAATTAATAAGTTAGGTACAGATGATTGGAAAAGGAAAAAGGCAAGAGTTCGTGGAAGAATAGAAGAAATTGCTGGTAATTTATTAAAAGTATCTGCTGAAAGAGAAGCAATGAAGGGCTTTGCTTTTAGTGAAGATGATGAAAATCAAGTATTATTTGATAGTCAATTTGAGTATCAAGAAACTCCAGATCAATTGAAAGCAATTAATATTATAAAATCTGAAATGGAAAAAAGAAAACCAATGGATATGTTACTTTGTGGAGATGTTGGATATGGTAAAACAGAGGTTGCCTTTAGAGCAATTTTTAAGGCAGTTAATGATGGAAAACAGGTAGCTTATTTGTGTCCTACTACTATTTTATCTAATCAACAATATAAAAATGCAATAGAAAGATTTAAAAATTTTCCAGTTAATATAGCACTTTTAAACAGGTTTGTGGATAGAGCAAAGCAAAAAAAAATAATTGAAGATTTGAAAAATGGAAAAATTGATATTTTATTTGGTACACATAGAATTTTAAGCAATGATATAGAATATAAAGATTTAGGACTACTTGTAATTGATGAAGAACAAAGATTTGGTGTTACACACAAAGAAAAGATAAAACAATATAAATCAAATATTGATGTTTTAACCTTATCAGCAACTCCTATACCTAGAACTTTGCAAATGTCTATGTCAGGAATTAGAAGTCTTGCATTAATTGAAACAGCTCCTGCCCAAAGATTTCCTGTTCAGACATATGTACTTGCAGAAAATAAAAATGTAATAAAGGATGCCATATATAAAGAATTATCGAGAAATGGTCAAGCATTTATTTTATATAATAAAGTAGATAGTATAGAGTCAAAGGTCAGAGAGATAAATGAGTTAGTTCCTGATGCTAAAATTAATTATGCTCATGGTCAAATGACTAAAACTGAATTAGAAAATATAATGTTAGATTTTATTGCACATAAATTTGATGTATTAGTATGTACTACTATTATAGAAACAGGAATAGATATACCTAATGTGAATACCCTAATTATTATTGATGCAGATAGATTTGGGTTATCTCAGTTATATCAAATAAGAGGTAGAATAGGTAGAAGTGATAAAATAGGTTATGCTTATTTAATGTATGACAATAGAAAAGTATTAAACGATATTGCCGTGAAAAGATTAAATACAATAAAAGAATTTACTGAGTTGGGTAGTGGATTTAAAATAGCTATGCGCGATTTATCAATAAGAGGAGCAGGGGATATACTAGGAAGTGAACAATCTGGATTTATTGATACTATCGGTATAGATTTATATTTAAAAATGTTAAATGAATCTGTTTTAAAATTAAAAGGTCAAGAATTACCAGAAGAAGATGATATTAATGATAATAAGCCTTTAATAGAAATAGATACACATATCAGTGATTCTTATATAGCGGATGAGGATTTAAAAATTGAAATACATAAAATGATTAACAAAGTAGATTCTTTAGAAAAAATGAAATCTATAAAAGCTGAGTTAGAAGATAGATTTGGTAAAATTACAAATGATATGGAAATTTATATGTATGAAGAATGGTTTGAAAAATTAGCTAAAAAACTTGAAATAGAAAACTCTAAACAAACTAAAACTTTTATAGAATTAGAATTGTCAGAAAATATAAGTAAAAAAATAGATGGAGAAAAGTTATTTTTAATGGCATATGATATATCAAAAATGTTTAGATTTAGTTTTAAAAATAATAAAATTCATATAATTTTAGATACAGTAAAATTAGATAATCATTTCTTAATATATTTAATTAAATTATTAGAAAAAATTAATGCTGAACTAATTGTTAAAGATTAGTTCTTTTTTGTATAAATTTATATATTTTTAACACAATAATATTAGAAATGGAGGAACATATGAAAACAACAGGAATAATAAGGAGAATTGATGAATTAGGTAGAATAGTAATTCCTAAGGAAATTAGAAAAAACATGAGAATAGATAATGGTGAAAGTCTTGAAATATTTGTAGATGAAGAGAACATAATATTAAAAAAATATTCTCCAATTGAAAGTTTAAATACAGTAGCAGAAAAATACGTTGATATATTTAATCAAGTTATTAAACATAATATTATTGTTACAGATAGAAATAAAGTAATAGCAATAGCTGGTAATTTAAAAAAACAATATTTAAATAAGGAAATAAGTGAATTTACTTCTCATTCAATTGATAGAAGAGACAGTTTTGTTGAAAGACAAAAAAAATCTTTTGAAATAGTAAAAGGTATAAATGAGGTAGGATATTATTCATTTAGTTCTATTGTTAATAATGGGGATGCAATTGGTTCAGTGATAATAGTATCTACTGATTATCCAATATTAGAAGCAGATGAAAAAATGGCTGTAATACTATCAAAAATATTATCAAAACATTTCATAAATTGACATTAACTTGTCTTTTTTTTATTAGAATTTGACAAAGTGTAAATATAGATTATAATATTATGTACTTTTCTTTTGGGGGGATAGCTATGAATTTTAGTAATAAAATCCAATTTTATAAATTTTTAAAAGAACCACAAATAAAATTTTTAGATTCTGGTTCACAGGGACAGTGTTTTTATGATAGATCAAATAATAAAGTTTATAAAATATTTAATGATTTTTTTGATGAGGAAGTTAATTTTGATTATCAAGAAGAAGATATATTAAAATTTAGCGGAATTTTAAATACTACATATATGTGGCCAAGTGATGTTATAACAGTTGATAATAAGGTAATTGGTTACATCATTCCATATAAAAGAGGAATAGATTTGTGTAAAATTAATCCTTTGTCTGTTAATTTATCTCAATTAGTTGTTCATTTAGAATCTGTATATGAGGATAATATAATAATTTCTCAAAGTGGTGTTGTTGCTTATGATGTTATGTATAACATTTTGTATGGTAAAGATGGCGTTAATATAATAGATACAGATGATTATAATTTTAATTATTTTGGTAGAAGTTATGAAGAAATTTTAAAAATTAATAATAGAAATATAAATTTTGCTTTTAAAGTTTTTATAGTTGATAATTATTTTAATGAATTTGTTAATCAATTTAGTGAATTAAGAGAAATGTATGAAGATTTGGACTTAGAATCTAGAATTTTTATTATAAATTTACAAAAAAAACTTAGTGAATTTTTAGATTTTGAATTAAATTATTTAAAAGATGCATCAAATTTTAAAAATAAGAAAAAAATTAAAGAAAAGGATTTAAAAATAGTAAGATTGTTGTATTAATTTTAGTATTGCATAAGTTATTTTAGTATGATATAATACGTATAGTTTTAAAAGATTATGAAGGAAAGAGTAATAATTACTTATTATAGAGATTCTATGTTGGTGGAAATTAGAAAAAAAGGATTATTATAAATGGTTCTGGAGTCGTTTAATTGATATTTAGATTAAAACGGTAGTGCGTTATAGCTTTGAGAATATAATTATGTTATATGAAATAAGGTGGTACCGCGGTAATTTATCGTCCTTAGTGCTACCTTATTTTATTTTTGAGGTGATTTATGAGAAAATTTGAAAAAATATCTGAAGAACAATTTAAAAAAGATTTTGCTGATTTTGATACCGAATACAATGAAATTAAATTACCAGCAAGAAAGACTATGTATTCTGCTGGATATGATATTCATATACCTTTTGAGGCATGCATTAATCCGAATGAGACTCTTATAATTCCAACTGGAATAAAAGTAATAATGAATAATGATGAATTTTTTGGAATTTATATGAGAAGTGGATTGGGTACAAAATATAATTTACGGATGTGCAATCAAGTAGGTATTATAGATGCAGATTATTATAATAATGAAAAAAATGAAGGACATATTTTTGTTAAAGTACAAAATGAGGGAGAAAATAAAATTTCTTTTAAAAAAGGTGATAGAATTGCACAAGGAATATTTCAAAAATACTATATTGTAGATAATGATGAAGTAGAAGAAACAAGAAAAGGTGGCTTTGGAAGTACAAATAAAGGAGATGAAAGAAATGAATAAAAAGTTTTATATAACAACCCCTATTTATTATCCATCAGCAAATTTTCATATTGGACATTGTTATACAACAATCATTGCTGATACTATTGCAAGATATAAGAGATTAAGTGGTGATGATGTATTTTTCTTAACAGGAACAGATGAACATGGTCAAAAAATTCAAAAAAAAGCAGATGAAGCAGGTGTAACTCCCCAGGAATATGTGGATAATATTGTAAATAATGCTAAAGATTTATGGAATAGTTTAGGAATTAGTTATGATAAATTTATAAGGACAACTGATAAACAACATATTGAAGTGGTTCAAAAAATATTTAAAAAATTATATGATCAAGGCGATATTTATAAAGGAGAGTATAAAGGTTTATATTGTACACCTTGTGAATCTTTTTGGACAGAAACTCAATTAGTTGATGGTAAATGTCCGGATTGTGGAAGAGAAGTCAATGAAGTAACTGAAGAAGCATATTTCTTTAAATTATCAAAATATCAAGATAAATTAGTAGAATATATTGAATCTCATCCTAATTTTATAGAACCGGAATCAAGAAAAAATGAGATGATTAACAATTTCATTAAACCAGGTCTTGAAGATTTATGCGTATCTAGAACAAGTTTTGATTGGGGTGTTCCTGTTACATTTGATGATAAGCACGTTGTATATGTTTGGTTAGATGCTTTAAGTAACTATATATCTGCACTAGGTTACTTAACTGATGATGATTCATTATTTAAAAAGTATTGGCCAGCAGATTTACATATTGTAGGAAAAGAAATTGTTAGATTTCATACAATTATTTGGCCAATTATGCTAATGGCATTAGGATTAGAACTTCCTAAACAAGTATTTGGTCATGGATGGTTAGTAATAAATGGTGGAAAAATTTCTAAAAGTTTAGGAAATTACAAGGATCCAAGAGAATATATTGAAACTTATGGTGTAGATGCAGTTAGATATTTTGCTTTAAGAGAAGTACCCTTTGGAAATGATGGTAATTTTTCAGAAGAGTTATTAATTACTAGAACTAATGCAGATTTGGCCAATATATTAGGAAATTTAGTAAATAGAACTATTGGTATGGCTAATAAATATTTTGATGGAATAATTGAAAACACAAATGTATGTGAAGATATAGATGATAATTTAAAAAACTTAGCATTAAATTTAAAAAATAAAGTAGATAACAGTATGAATAATTTGCAAATATCAGATGCTTTAGATAATATTTTTGAATTGTTTAGAGCATGCAACAAATATATTGATGACACAATGCCTTGGGTATTGGCAAAAGATGAAACTAAGCAAGATAGATTAAAAACAGTATTATATAATTTAGTAGAATCTATTCGTATTGGAACAGTTTTATTACAAGCATTTATTCCAACTACTGCAGAAAAGATTTTTAACCAATTAAATACTAATATTATTGATTTTAATAGCTTAGATAAATTTGGATACTATGAGTCTAATACTAAATTAAATAATCCTGAAGTATTATTTAAAAGAATAGAAACTAAATAGATTTACATTTAATTGTAAATTTGTTTTTTTTTATTTTAATAATATTTACTACAAAAGTTAATTTTGATAAAATGTAATTAGTATGTTAGAAGTATTGCAGTAAATATTAAGAAAGGAAAGACTAGCAATGCCTAATAAAGTGAGTGAAGAAAAAGTAATAGGAGTAACTTTTTTATCATTAATTTTTTTAATGATTATTAGTTTAGTGGAGAAGTTTAATTATTTGGATTTAGGTTATTTAATTATATTAATTGCCTATTTTTGTAAGCTTTTAGTAATAAAAAGTAGAGATTGACAAATTATACTTGATGAAGGTATAATTTTTTTTGTGGAGGTAAATATGATAGATACTCATTGTCACTTATATAGTGAATATTATGATAATTTAGATGTAATAATTGATAAATTAAAAAATAGTGATATAAAAGCAGTAATAGTTAATGGTTGTGATATGAAAAGTAATAAAGAAATTTTAGAATTGACTAAGAAATATGATATATTATATGGTGCATTAGGATTTCATCCAACTGAATTAGATAATGTTACTGATGAAGATTTAAATTGGTTAGAAAAACACATTAATGATTCTAAAATATTAGCAGTAGGAGAAATAGGACTTGATTATCATTATGATGATACTGATAAAGAAAAACAAAAATATTTTTTTGAAAAACAATTAGAAATTGCTAAAAAATATAATAAACCAGTAATAATACATACAAGAGATAGTATACAAGATACATATAATATAGTAAAAGATAGTAAATGTAAGGGTTCTATTCATTGTTATAGTGGTAGTTTAGAAATGGCTAAAGAATTTATAAAAGTCGGATTTTGTATTGGAATAGGGGGTATAGTAACGTTTAAAAATGCCAAAAATATTATTGAGGTAATAAAAAATATAGATGAAGAATATATTTTATTAGAAACGGATAGTCCGTATTTAACCCCAGAACCATACAGAAAGTATAAAAATGATTCATCTTATTTGAAAATAATTTTAGAAAAAATTTGTTCAATAAAATCAAAGGATTTCATGGAACTTAAAGAAGTGACTACCAACAATGCTATTCGAATATTTGACTTTAAGTAAAAAGTATGCTATAATTTTTATTGCCTGGAGAAAATAATAAGAGGTGATTAAATGAAAAAAATAGTTGCAACAATAATTGTGGCAACACAATTACTAGTAGGCGGACTATTTTTAGTGACATTATTTACAGGAAAAGAAGTAGATAAGAAAGTAGTTGTCGTTGAAAACAATAACTTGAGTAAAATGGTGGATGTTGTTTCGGGCTTATATATGGATGATTTTGTAAGCACTATTAGTACTCAAGAAGTTGAGGTCAAAGAGGATGAAAAACAAGTTGAAATAGAAGAAGAACCCGTTGTTTTAGCGGAATCAGAAGTTACACAACCAAATACAAGCGATTATCAAGCATTAGATACTTATGTAGGAATTTTAACAGGTTATGGACCAAATTGTTATGGTTGCTCAGGTAAAACTGCTAGTGGTTATGATGTAAGAAACACTACAACATATGTTGATAGTGAATATGGTGAAATTAGAATATTAGCTGCTGATTCTTCAATTGCACTATATTCTGTAGTTAGAGTTAGTAATGTTCCTAATATGGATCCATTTATAGCAATTGTATTAGATCGTGGCGGAAATGTAGGGTTCGGGAAAGGCACATTATTTGATTTATTATTTGCAGATGAAAGTCAAGCACTTCATAAAACAGATAATGTAACATTTGAAATTTTAAGATATGGAAATAACTAGGAGACTAGTTTTTTTCTTGCATAAAATTATTTATAATAATATAATATATGTATAAGTTTTATAGGTGATTAATTATGAATGAGTTTAAGTTTAAAAAGAAATATGGACAAAACTTTATAAAGGATGAAAATTTAATAAATAAGATAGTTGATAGTGCAGAAATAAGTAAAGACTCCTTAGTTATAGAAATAGGCCCTGGTATGGGTGCATTAACTACAAAAATTTTAAATAAATGTAAACAAGCAATTATTTATGAAATTGATGTTGAACTTAAGGACTATTTGGAATATAAATTAAATAAATATAATAATTATAAATTAATATTTGAAGACTTTTTAGGAGCAAATGTTAAAAATAAATTAAAAGAATTTGATTATAAAGAATTATTAATTGTTGCAAATTTACCATATTACATTACGACTCCAATAATAAAAAAAATAATAGAAGATGAAATATTAGCAGACAAAATAGTAATTATGATTCAAAAAGAAGTTGCTGATAGATTTTCTGCCAAAGTAAATACTAAAGATTATAGTTCTTTAACAGTGTTTTTAAATTATTATTATGATATAAAAAAATTATTTAATGTAAGTAAAAATATGTTTTATCCTAAACCAGAAGTTGATTCGAGTGTAATATTAATGAGTAAAAGAAAAGATAAAGAATTTATAAAAGACATAAATAAATTTAATGAAATTGTAAGAGATAGTTTTAAATATAAAAGGAAAAATTTAAGAAACAATTTACAGGGATATGATTTAGTAAAAATAGATGAAATTTTAAATAAATATAATTTATCTTTAACTAGTAGAGCAGAGAATGTTCCATTACATGTTTTTATAGAAATAGCTAATAATATATAGTCTATTTCTTTTTTTTTAACATATATTTAAGTGGTGATATATATGTTTCAAGTAGGAGATTTAGTAACAAGAATATCGTATAATCACGATATTGTTTTTAAAATTATAGATATTAAAAATAATATTTATTATCTTAAAGGAACTAATGTAAGACTTAGTGCAGATAGTCCTAAAGAAGATTTAGTAAAATGTGATGAAAACAAAGTAAATGATGAATTTTTACCAGTTTTAGAAGAATATAGAACATTAGATAGAAATGAATATTTTTATCTTCCAGGAAAAATATTACATATAGATGCAGATAATGAATATTTAGAAAAATGTATGAACTTTTATAAAAAAAATAAAATAAAGGCTTGTGGCGTTTTTTTAAAGGAAGAAGATTTAAAGGATAACATACATAAGTATTTAGATATGTATAATCCTGATATATTAGTAATAACTGGTCATGATGCTTATTTTAGAAAAAAAAGAGAAGGAAGTAGTTATAAAAATACCGAAAATTTTGTAGAGGCAGTTAAAGAAGCACGAAAATTTGAAAAATCTCATGAAAAATTATTAATAATAGCAGGTGCCTGTCAATCTAATTATGAAGAATTGATAAGGGCAGGCGCAAATTTTGCTTCAAGTCCTAAAAGAATAAATATTCATGCCTTGGATCCTGCTATAATAGCCGGTAGTTTATCTTTTTCAGATAAAAGTAAAAGCATCAATCTTATAAATATATTAGAAAAAACTAAATATGGGTCTGATGGAATAGGAGGTATAATAACAAATGGAACTATGTATATAGGTTATCCAAGAGAATAAGGGGGAAATATGACAATTCAAAAAATTAAAAAAAAAATTGATGATGGAATAGGAAAAAAAGTTAATATAGTATTTAACGGTTCACGAAATAAAAAAGAATATTATAAAGGTGAAATTATTGAAACATATAATTATATATTTATAGTTAAATTAGATACATTAGAAAAAAAGAGCTTTAGCTATTCTGATGTGTTAACTAGCACTATAAATATATATTTTGATAAATAAATGTCAAAATATAGTAAAATATATTGACTTTTAGTAATTTATTAATATACAATGTAATTAGAAAAATTATTTTCTAGAAGGAGTTGAAGTATAATGAAAATTACTTCTGTACGTGTAATTAAAAAAGAAAATTCAAGAATGAAGGCTATAGCAGAGGTAGTGCTAGATGATTGCTTTGTTGTAAAAGGAATCAAAGTAATTGAAGGAGATAATGGATTATTTCTTGGAATGCCTAGTAGAACTATAGTAGTAAATAATGATGGAAAAGAAGAAATAGTTCATGTAGATATTGCGAATCCTATTAATAAGGAAACTAGAAAAATGTTTACTGATGCAATTTTAGAAGAATATGAAAAAATAAAATAGACTTTATGTCTTTTTTTGTTATATATATTTTTTTTTATCATATATTTTATCAGGAGGAATATATATGGACAAGGTAAAAGAAATAGAATCTAGTTTTAATCATGGTATATCTATATCAGAAAGAAAAAGTATAGTGGTATCAGGTGTCAAGAAAATAGAAAGTTTTGATAACGAAGAATTTTTAATGGATACTACACTAGGTTTTTTAGTAATAAAAGGTGAAGATTTAGAAATAATTAAGTTAGATACATATCAAGGCAATGTTTCAATAAAGGGAAAAATAGATAGTTTAAATTATTTGGATACAAATGTAAAAAAAGATAAAGAAAATTCCTTGTTAAATAAATTATTTAAATAATGCTTTTAATTAATCAAATTTCAACTATTATTTTTTCTTTTATTTATGGAATAATATTTTATATTTTGTTAGAAATAAACTATAAATATATATATTGCGGAAAAACAATATATAAAATAATAGTGACTTTTTTGTTTGTAATGTGTAACACATTACTATATTTTATAATTTTAAAAAAAATAAATTACGGAATAATTCATATTTATTTTTTAATATGTATATTGACAGGTTATATTTTATCTAATTTTGTATATAAAAAATTAATTGTAAAAAAAAATAAACAGTGATATAATGTATATGAAAAGTAGGTGATATTATCAATAAGAATACTAAAAATGTCAACAAAAAAGTAAAAAGAAAAACTAAGAAACGTTTAATATTAGCATTTTTCATATTTGGATTAATATTGTCAACTTTAGGATATAATTTACTTCTTAATGTAAGTTCTATATATAAAATGAAAGAACAAAAAAAAGAATTAGAAGATAGAATTGCTTCATTAAAAGAAGAAGAAAAAGTATTAGAATCTGATATTCAAAAACTGGAAGATCCTTCTTATGTTGCAAGATATGCAAGAGAAAAATATTTATATTCAAAAGATGGGGAAATTATTATTAGAATTCCTGATGATGAATAACAAAAAAAGATACATTATTTAGAATTTGTATCTTTTTTATTTTTCTTAGTGTCTTTTTTATTATCATTATTAGAGTCTACTTCTTCTTCAACTTCTTCTTTAGGCAATTGTCCATGTTCTACTAAATAATCAATTTGTTCTTTCGTAATAGTTTCTTCTTCTAGCAATGTATTTGCTATTAAGTCAAGTAAATTTCTATTTTCTACAATAATCTTTTTAGTAATTTCATATCTTTCATTAATTATTTTACGCATTTCTTCATCTATTTCATGAGCAACTGTATCAGATATATTTCTATTTTTTGTATAATCTCTACCTAGGAAAGTATTTTCAGAAGGTTCTTCTAACATCATTGGCCCTAAATCGCTCATACCATATTCAGTAACCATACTTCTAGCAATTTTAGTTGCTTTTTTAAAGTCATCATGAGCACCAGTAGTTACTTCATTAAATACTACTTCTTCAGCAACACGACCTGCTAGTAATCCTGAAATAGATTCTAATAATTGATTTTTAGTATAGTTAAAGCTTTCTTCTTTTGGAGTCATCATAGTATAACCACCAGCATGACCTCTAGGTATTATTGTAATTTTTTGAACATCATTAGCTCCATCTAATTTTAATCCAAGTACTGCATGGCCGGCTTCATGATAAGCAACTAATTTCTTTTCTTTATCTGTATATTTTTTAGTTACTTTAGCAGGCCCCATTAATACTCTGTCAGTGGCTTCGTCAATTTCAGCCATAGTAATAGCTTTCTTATTTCTTCTTACCGCTAAAAGAGCTGCTTCATTAAGCAAGTTTTCAAGATCTGCTCCAGAAAATCCCGGAGTTCTTTTTGCTAAATATTCAAGAGTAATACCTTTATCTAAAATTTTATTTTTAGCATGTACTTTTAATATTTCTTCTCTAGCATTCTTATCTGGAAGTGCAACAGTAACTTGTCTATCAAATCTTCCAGGTCTAAGAAGCGCTGGATCTAATACATCAGGTCTATTTGTAGCCGCAATGATAATTATTCCTTCATTAGCACCAAATCCATCCATCTCAGTAAGTAATTGATTTAATGTTTGCTCTCTTTCATCGTGTCCACCACCTAAACCAGTACCTCTTTGACGTCCAACAGCATCAATTTCATCTATAAATATTAAACATGGTGCATTCATTTTAGCTTGTTTAAACATATCTCTTACACGAGAAGCACCAATACCTACAAATAGTTCAACAAAGTCAGAACCACTTATGTAATAAAATGGAACTCTTGCTTCACCAGCTACAGCTCTAGCAAGCAATGTTTTACCAGTTCCTGGAGGACCTACTAGTAGTACACCTTTAGGTATTCTTGCTCCCATACTTTGAAATTTTTTAGGATTCTTTAAGAAATCAATAAGTTCTTGAACTTCTTCTTTTTCTTCAGTTAAGCCAGCAACATCTTTAAATGTTGTTTTAACACCATCTTCCATTAATTTAGCTCTACTTTTACCAAAATCCATAGATTTATTATTTCCGCCTAATTGTCTTGTAAATAACCAAATAGTAGCTCCTATTAATAAAACATATGGAAGCACATTAACAACAATTAATAACCATGAAGATGCTTCAGGATCTTGTTTTGTTTCTACTGTAAAGCCATAATTTTCTTCACCACTTATAACTTTTGATATAAATTCATCTGAAAGTGGTAGATATAAAGTGAATTTTTCATTTTCTTCATAGCCTTTCATACTACCTTCAATGTAATATAAGTTACTTCTTGTTTTTGGAGTAATTGTTAATTCTTCTATTTCATTGTTACTCATACTTTTCATAAATTCATCATATGATAGTTCATTGACTTTGCTATTCATACCATTAACTAATATTAGACAAGTAACAATAAAAATAAATAAGAATACATAGGGAAATAACCCTTTTTTCATATTTTTATTCATTTATTTCTTCCTCTCTTTCATAGTACTTTAGTATTATATCATACTTTTCCTCTTTTTTCTTATTAAATTTAGATTTTTTTAAGTTTGGAATCCATAATATATTATCGTTGTTATCAACAAGTAATGGATAACTTTCTCTTTTCCTTATCGGAATCTTTTTCTCTATAAAAATATCTTTAACTTTTTTCTTTCCATTTAAACCTAAGACTTCTAAAAAATCACCACTTTTTTTATTTCTTAAGTATAGTGGTAACGCTATTTCTTTACTGTTTAATCTACATACATCATTGCCATCATTTTCGCAACTATCAATATATTCAATTATATGTTCGTTTATAATGTTTTCACTTTTTAGTTCGATTTTATAGTCATCACTAGATAAATTTTTAAAATTAAAAATAATTTTATTATATTCTTTTACTATCACTAGTCCCTTCGGCATGTTTAAACATCCATTGTTGACATTCGAGTTAATTATATTTTGAAGATTCTGAACATGCTTTTCAGTTACGATGTTAGGAATATTATTATATAAATTATTTAATATATAATAAATACTATTCTTTTTCATAAAATCATCAATTTTATTAAATTCTTGTATATCTAAAATATTATTTTTAAAAAAATTATTAACAATTGATTTAGTCGTATTTTTAATATAATTATCGTATTCCAATAATGTTTCAGAGTATTTTAAAAATTTTTTATGAATATTTATATCTTCATTTTTTAATAATGGAAGAATATTTTTACGATATCTATTTCGAGTATATGTAGTGTCATTATTACTTTTATCAATATAATACTTTATATTATTTTTGTGTAAATATTCAATCAAGTCTTTTTTTGTGTATTCTAAAAATGGTCTTACAATAAAATATTTATTTCTAAATTTAGAAATTTTCTTTATTCCTGCATATCCTTCTAAATTAGATCCTCTAGCAATTTTCATTAAAACTGTTTCAATTAAATCGTCGCCATGATGCGCTAAAAATAAATACTTACAATTATATTTTTTTAATAATGAAGCATAAAATTCATATCTTTTACTTCTTGCTTCTGCTTCAAAATTATTATTGCTATATTTTTCAATTTTCATTCTTTCAAAAATTATTTTATTTTCTTTACAGTATTCTTTTAAATATTCTTCTTCAATTTCACTTTCTTTTCTAACGTTATGATTAATATGTGCGCAAACAATATTTGTATTTAAATTATTAATTAGGTAATGAAGTAGTGCCATAGAATCCGGTCCGGCAGAAACTCCAACAATTATATATTTTTCTTGTTCTAAATTTAAATCTTCTAAATTTATTTTCATTATAATCTCCTTCGCCGAATATTATATCATTAAATACTAAATTTATAAAGCAAAATTATATTATATATTGTTTATTTATATACTTTATGTTAAAATTTAAATAGGTGGTGCGTCAGTTCGGCGTATAACATATAGTTGGTGGAACCCCAACCTGGTAATTCCTAGCAAGAAGCCAGTA
>CALVXD010000008.1 GCA_944368815.1 uncultured Bacilli bacterium | reverse complement strand
AATAATTTGTGTATGTAACATTTTTACTGAGAATTGACTACATAATCATGTAACATTTTTACTGAGAAATCACAAATTTGTAAAAAAAACTTTTCTTTTATTGAAAAAAATGTTATTATTATAATGATAGAATAGTTGGAGGTGTGTAAATGAAGATTTTAAAAAACTTTGTTTTAATAATGTTATTAACGTTTTCTTTTACTAACATGATAAAAGCAGAATGTGACGATAAAACAATTTCAAATTTAAAGTTACAGGCTTCCAATATTGAAATTAATTATGAACATGTAGATGATTTGTATAGTGAAGATTTTGATTTGAAGATAGTTAATTTGTTTGACGTTCATGTAATGGGATTAACTAACGAAATGTATATTTTGGTTGAGCATGATAGTATTGTAGATACATATGAATATTCAAATGTAGTTGAAGGTGTATTGAAGATTGAAAAAGTAGATGGTGGCCAATCTTTAAAAATTATTGTTTATTCAACTGAATGTAATGAAAAATTAAAAACATTTAATATTGCTATTCCGTATTATAATTCTTATTATGATAGCGAACAATGTACCAAATATCCAGATGCGAATGTTTGTAATGAGTTTTATGAGTATGAAATGACATATGAAAAATTTAACAAAGGTATTAGTGATTATATAAATAAATTAAATGATAATAACGAAAAAAACAATCAAAATAATAACTTATTTTCCAATATTATAAATTTTATTATTGAAAATTTTTTATACATAATAATAAGTTTGATAATTATTGCGGGAACTATTGTTGCAATAATTGTGCATAAAAAAAGGAGGGAATTAAGTTAATATGAAAAAATTTTTAATTTTTTTCACTTCTTTGTTCTTTCTTTGTAGTAATGTCGTTAAGGTTAATGCTGATGAATCAGAAGTTGCTTATGATATTGAAAGTATTGTAGTTTCTAATGATACAATAACTATAAGTGGTTGGGGATATATGAGACGTGTAAATAACGTTGGAGGAGAAAGTTTATTTTTGTCGTTAACTGCAACGAATGGCTCGATTGGTAGCGCAGGAATTACAAAAAAAGTTGACAACTATATTTATCAAGATTTATATCCCATAATGTGTGTTAGAACTGTTGCTGGAAACAAGTGTCATCCTAAAACCGAACATGAAAGTCGTTGTACAGAAGCAGCAGATTATGATGGATGTTTATATGATAATGGTAGATTTGTTATATCTTATGGACTCAAAGAATTGTACGAAAAATTTGGTACAGATGAAATATTTTTTGATTTAAAGGTTGAAACTTCAAATAAAACTAGAACAGTTCGAATTGGGGCATATGAAAAAAATGTGAAAAATAATTCAAATATTTGGAAAACAACGGTTAAAGCATCTAACAGTGTATATATTTCTGTTAAAAGTAATCCTTTTTATCAAAATATATATGGCGGAAGATATTCACCTTCTGGTAATTGGAACTTAAATAATATAATTGATATAAATATTTATAAAAATATGACTTATTCTTCTGGTAGTTCATCCGTTACACTAGGTTCATATTGTAATTATGAAGGACAATGTGCTTATGCTTCTTGGGTTACAGCTTCTAATGTGTTTAGTCTAAAATTAGAGGAAGACGAGAAAAAAGAGTGTTTCTTAAATGATAGTAAGTCACTATTTTGTAATGATGGAAATTTTAGTAGTAGTTGTGATATTAATGTTGATGCTGGAACTGTATATGCTTCTGGATCAGGTGGTTGCTCTGGAGGTAGTGCTACTGTTGAAGCAACAATAAACATAAGTCAAACTGGAGAGTTAAAGTTTAATTTAGATAGGGGGCCTATTTATTCTGGAGGTGGCTTTACCTTTGATATAGTTTATAATAATTCTGCAAGTTGGAATTATTCATCTGGAGGCTATCAAGGGTGCCCTTCAATTACAGTTGGTTATAAAGGAACTTGTAGTAGAAGAGTAAAAAAGGATAATCCAGATGGTACTTTTACATTTGTAACTGAACATTATAGTTGTTGCAAAAGTAAAACTGTCAAATCTCCTGATTGTCAAAATGATGCTGATTATGAAGAATTTATTGAAAAGGCTGTAGCTAATAAATATCAAGGATTAGATGAAAGTAATGCGACTGTAACAATGCCAGATAGTAATAGTGTTGGAGGTGGAAATAACAACAAAACAGGGGTTTGGGAATGCGAAGGCCCTGACTTAGGATCAAGATGGGCTCCTAATACTAAATTGAATTCTACTTGTAAATTTACTTTATATGATGCTTATATAGAAAAAAATAGTTCTAAGGTATTTTATAATATTTCTGGTGGTAATAAATATTTAGAACAAGGAGCAATGTATTTCATACCATTGAAATATCCGACAGGTCTTTTTCCTGTAAATGTTAGTTTAAGTAAATTAAGTTCTATTACCAACATGAAATGGTCTGCTACATACGAGTGTGATGTAAATTGTCAACAAAAATTATATGATTTAGAAGAAGGAGGATATTTATATTATTTTAGACCAATATCTTTGAGTCAGCCATTTCCTAATCGAAGTCCAGGAAAAAATTGGTTTGATTGGATCGAAAGTGGAGGAAATTTAGAAAGACTTGTTGATACATATACAAGTAACAATAATATTGAATATTATGTGACGCTTACAAACACTGATATTGCTAATATAAAAAAATATAATAGTGATATGAATTATGAAGGAAAAGGTTATTTGAATTATAGCATAGACGTCAATGGAACGAGTGAATTTATAAAAAAATATAATTATTTTACTTTAGGTAATCCAAATCATTCAGCATTAGGTGTATTTAACTCGGAGGATGATATGCAATGAAATGGTCGTTTGCACAAGTAGGATTAGTTACTGCTGGTTTGGTAGGAATAATAATAATATTACTGTTTCAACAAATTACTGTTAACAATGAACAAGATTATTATTTGTTAAGAGAAGTAACTGAAGCTGCAATGCTGGATTCAATTGATTTAGCATATTATAGGGATACTGGTAAAGTTAAAATGATTCAAGAAAAATTTGTTGAAAATTTTACAAGACGATTTGCGGAATCAGTTAATTATACTTCAACAGGATATTCAATAAGATTTTATGATATTATGGAATATCCACCAAAAGTTAGTATAATAATAGAGACGGGGATTGGTACTTATACAATATATGGTGATGCTGAAAATTATGACATTGCAAATCAATTAGATGCAATTTTAGAAAGTAAGGAATAATAAGAAGGAGGAAATTATGAATAATTTAAATTCATCATTAAAAAAATTTTTAGGCAACAAAAATACAGTTACAATTCTAGGGGTTATAGTATGTATATTTATACTATATGTTGGTTATAATTACAGAATTAATAAAGTGGTTACTTTGGTTAGGGTTCCTTATGCAAATCAAAATATTCAACCTAAAACTCTAATAACTACAGAAATGGTTTCTTATATGGAAGTTCCACAAGCATTTTTAGTTGGAAGTTACTATAGTGATGCTAATAGCATAGTAGGAAAATATTCTAACTATAATACTATTATTGCTCAAGGAAGTTTATTTTATCAAGCATTATTAGTTGATGAAAAATATTTGCCAGATAATTCACTTCAAAATGTACCGGAAGGTTATACTGTTGTAAACTATCCTGTAAATATTTCTACAACTTATGCTAATTCAATGATGCCTGGAGAATATATAAATATATATTATAAAAGTGTCAATGATGATGGGAAAATTATGTTTGGTAAATTTATTAGTAATATTGAAATACTTGCAGTAAAAGATAGTTCAGGTCAACATGTGTTTGAATCTAGTGAAGAATCAAGAGTTCCTGCGTATATGTTATTTGCTGTTCCAGAATCAACACACTTGTTATTAAGAAAAGCTTTATACCTAACGGAATATGATGTTGAACTATTATTAGTGCCAAATACTCAAACTTTAACTGAAGAAGATGCTGTTTCTGTAAATAGTGAAGAAATTAAAGCATTCATAGAAGAAAAAACAGAAATGGTTGATGTAACAGAAATACCTACAGTTGAAGAATCAGTTAATAACTCTTTAAATCAAGAAAATAGTGAAAATACTCAAACTGAATAGGGGTGATTGTAATGGAACAAGAATTTAGTCAAGTTGATTTTGGACCATTGAGACAATTTTTAGATGCTGATGATGTAACAGATATTTCATATAGTAATGGTGGCCAAGTATGGTTAAAGACTTTATCAAAAGGAGTTTTTAGGGTAGAGAATACTGGTATTGATAATGCTTTAATGGAAAAAATTGCTTTTCAATGTGCCAATTCCATGGGAAAATCTTTTAATATGGCTAATCCATTCCTTGATGCAGAAAGTGCAGAATTACGTATGAATTTTGTTCATGATTCCATAGCTAAAAATGGTATAGCTGTATTAATACGTAAAACCCCTGCAAAGATTAGATTAGTTAAAGAAAAAATTATTCAAGAAGATTATATTAGATTAGATATACATGATTTTTTGTTAAAGTGTGTAGAAGGACATTGCAATATTTTAGTAAGTGGTGAAACTGGATCAGGTAAAACTGAATTTATTAAATATTTGGCAGCACACACGAAAGAAAATGAAAAAATTATAACTATTGAAGATACTTTAGAATTACATTTAGATAAGATATTTCCACATAGAGATATTGTTGCTATGAAAACAAATAATATAGCATCATATTCAGATGTATTAGTGACATGTATGAGACAAAATCCAAGATGGATATTATTATCCGAAGTAAGAAGTGCAGAAGCGGTTATGGCAGTTAGAAACTCTATTTCTTCAGGACATAACATTTTATCTACAATTCATGCAGATAAAGCTGAATCTATACCTAGCCGTTTATATAGTTTATTAGAATCTAATCTAGATTTAGAACAGTTTTTAAGGAGTATACATAGATATGTTCAATTAGGTGTACATATTAAAGGTTATTATAGTACAAAATATCAAAGATTTCATCGTGAAGTTTCTGAAGTAACTGAGTTTTATGTTACATCGGATACTAATGAAGCTAAGACCCAAATAATCTATAAAAAGACTCCTGATGGGAAAATTATTATGCATAATCCTACTAGTTATTTAATTGGTTATTTAGAAAGTCAAGGTGTAATTATGCCTAAGGATATTTTGGTAAAAGAGGAATTTCATGAACCAAAAAATGTAGACACTAATAGTATAGTTAACTTTAATGGTAATACTACAAATTCTGTTCCTTACAATATGAATGGTGCTATAAATAATAATGTTATAACTTCAAATACATAGGTTGGTGGTGATATTTTGGAAATTTTAATAGTTGGAATAATTTTGGTGTTTATTGTTTTGTATCGTTCCAGTAACGGCGGCGGAATATATAATTTCGTTACTAAAGAAGCTGATAATTTATATAATAAATACGCACCATATTCTTTTAAAAGTATGCGTGAAAAAATAAAAGAATTAGGATTAGAGTATACTCCTAGACAGTATCTTACACAAATTATATTGTTTGCAGGGGTTGCTGGAATTGTTAGTTATATGTATTTTTATGATTTAATAGTAGTGATTATTTATATAATTTTGGCTGTTTCAGTTATTCCATATATTACTTACTTAAGATGTAAAAGGCAATATAGTGAATATATTTTTGAACAAATTCAAGTTTATTGTACTAATACTATATTAGAGTTTGCTACTACTAACGCTTTTGTAAAGTCATTAGAAGGAGTAGTTAGTTCTGGTGTATTAGAAGAACCTGTTTTGTCTGATGTAAAAACTATGATCGCATTATCATATGAAAAAGGTGACGTTTATGATTCAATTAAATATTTTGATTCAAAATATCCATATTACATGGTTAAAAATATGCATCAATTATTTTTACAAGTTACTAAAGAAGGAGCAAAAAATACCGGTGAAACATTTGATAACATGTTAAATGATATTGATATGTTGGTCGAAGGTGTATATAGAGATAGAATGGATAGAAGTAATTTCCATAAACAATTTCTTACGTATGGCGTTGCATTATATGGACTAATTATGTTAATTCAGTTGTTAATAGGTGTTTCTACATATATTAGTATGTTAGATCAATTCTTTGTTAAAATAATAATACATGCTATAGTAATTATAAATAGTTTATTTTTACTTAGTGGAGAAAAGTATTATAATGAGAATGTGGGTGCAGAATAATGGAAATATTATTAGTAGGTATAATAATTATATTTATTCTTATTTATAACAATGTTATAAGTACAAAAGTTTTTTTAGGAGATAATCAAAAATACTTTGATTTACTAAAAGAAAAAGATTATGAATTTTTACTTAGAGCAAAATATGGTGATAGAGTTATTGATCCTGAAGCTGTATTTATGAAGAGGGTAAGAAATGGACTTCTTGTATCGATTGTTTTAATTTTTATATTTATAACGAATTTAAGTTTTATTAATGTTATAATAGCTTTGGTAATAGGATTTATTGTTTTTAAATCTGATTATAGTAATTTAAAAAGTTTTTATAAAAAACATTTAAATGAAATTGATTCTTTATTACCATATTATTTAAAAAGCTTAGAGGTGCTAATTCAGCATTATACTGTTCCTGTAGCATTAGCTAGATCAATTGATGATGCTCCAGAAGTTTTCAAACCTGGATTAAGAACATTAGTTGGTAAAATTGAAGCAGGTGATTCTAGTATTCAACCTTATATGGATTTCGCGCAAGAATATCCAGTAAGAGATTCGATGCGTATGATGAGATTATTATATAGACTAGGTCTTGGTGAACAGGAAAAGAAACATGAGCAATTAAATGCTTTTGCTAGAACTGTTTCATCATTACAAAATAAATCAAGAGAGCAAAAATATAAGGCACGTTTAGAAAAAATGGAAAGTAAAACGATGGCTATGCTTGTATGTACTGGTGGAGGTACAATGATATTATTATTGATTTCAATTTTTATGCTTATGGGATCGTCAACTGGTCAATAATGCATAAAATTTGAATATAAATTAAAGAATAAATTATATGGGGAATGAGAAAGGAGGTAGTTATAAATGAAAGAAGCGACTGGAGAATTAAATATGACAGTTATTACAATTGTTGCCATAGCAGTTATTGGTGGTATTCTTGCACTTATGTGGGATCCAATTACGACTTGGATTCAAAATTCTTTTGGTGTAGGAGCTGATACAACATGTCCAACAGGACAAACTTGGGTTGAAGGAAAAGGATGTCAATAAAATGGTAGGTGAGTAAAAGATGAGAGATGCGTTTGGTGGAGCTTTTATGATAAAACTGATGTTGATATTTTTAGTAATATACGTTTGTTTTATTGCTGTAGCACTAAATTATGCTAAAGCATTTAAAGCCAAAAATGGTATTATAGATCTTATTGAAAGATATGAGGGTTATGAAAATTGTCAAGATTTAGTAAATTCATATTTAAGTAATATAAGATATTATGTAAAAAGTCAAAGTGGTGATAATGCAGAATATTCTAAAAATAATGGTAATATAACATGTTATGATTTAGGGTATTGTATTGAATCATTTGATGATGCGAGTGGATCTAATTACATAGTAACAACTTTTTTAGAAGTAAACTTTTTTGGATTTGACTCTTTAGCGGGCTTATCTTTTACTGTTCCTATTAGGGGAGAAGTAAGAATACCAATACGTAATTTATAAAGTAGGTGATTTAAATGAGAGATGCATTTGGTGGAGCATTTTTTATAAAATTAATGTTAATATTTTTTGCAATATATATATCTTTTATAGCAATTGCTCTTAGTTATGCAAAAGCATTTAGAGTAAAGAATACTATTATAAATTATATTGAAGAAAATGAAGGATATAACAATGATGTAATGATGCTAATAGATGATTATGTCGTTGGGATGAATTATTATGTTTCAAATGTAGGACCAAATGGTAGTAAAGTAGAATATGCAACATGTAATAGTAGAGGATATTGTATAGATGAAGTTTATTCTGATGAATTAAGAGGAACTTATTATAAAGTGACAACATTTATTGAAGTTAATTTCCCTTTCTTTGGAATTAATGTTTTAGTACCAATAACTGGGGAAACACGTGTAGTAATAAAATAGGAGGGAATATATGAATGTAATTGTTTCTAATAAGTATAAAGATTTATTAAATAGTTTAGACTTTGAAATTAGTAAAAATATTACGGGGGAATTTACTGTAGATGAAATAATTAATGCTTTTTCTAATTATTTTTTTAATAAAATGTTTTTAGATATAACAGCTATTAAAGATTATACTAATTTACAAAATATTCAAAAATTATCTATTAATTTAGATATGAGTAAAGTTATTCTTATATTGGATAATGATGAATATAGTTCTTCACCTCAGTTTTTATCTCAATTAATAAGTATGGGAATATACAATTTTACTAGAAATAAAGAAGGAATTATATATTTATATAATCATCCAAATACATATAGAGATGTTGCACATTTGCATAATATTGGTGCTCAAACCATAAATACTGTTTCTCAACCTAACGTTAACAATAATTATAGTAATAATACAGTTAACAATAAAAATTTTGTTATTGGAATAAAAAATTTGACTTCACATGCTGGTTCTACCACTTTAGTATATATGCTAAAAAAGGTATTATCAAATTACTATGGTGTTAAAGCTATAGAAATAAACAAAAGAGATTTCATGTTTTTAAAAGAAAACGATATGTTATCTATATCTTCGAGTGAACTACGTGATACTATTGCTAAAAATAGTGAGTCATACATTTTACTCGTGGATTTAAATGATGGAGATGTTAATGCATGTACAGATGTATTATATTTATTGGAACCTAGTATAATTAAATTAAATAAATTAATAATGATTGATAGAGATGTGTTTAGAAAATACAGCGGTAAAAAAATAATTTTAAATAAAGTAATGTTAAATGAAAAAGAAATAGAAGAATTTGAAAAAGAAGCAGGAATAAATATTTTTTATTCATTGCCTCCAATTAATGATAGAGAAAATTATACTGATATATTAATTCCATTAATTAATAAATTGGGATTAGTACAAAAAGTTTAATATAGATAAAATATAAAGTTGACAAAATACGTTAAATATTATATCATATATGTAAGTGTGAGGAGGTATAAATATGACACCAGAAGAAGTTAAAGCAGCTTGTGAAAGTATAATGCCAATAATTAGAATTGTAAGAGATGGTGTTTTACCATTAATTCAAATAGGTATTCCAATTATATTAATTGTTTTAGGTACCATTGATTTAGGAAAAGCGGTAATTGCAAGTAAAGAAGATGAAATAAAAAATGCTCAAAAGATGCTAATTAAAAGATGTATTTATGCAGCAGCGGTATTCTTTGTAGTAACGTTAGTTAGTCTAGTGTTTAATTTAATAGGTACTGCTAATAAACCTAATGGTGACGAAGATATTAAAGGAACTTTGAATTGGCAGACTTGTTGGTTTGAAGTAGAGTAATATTAAAGCAAACTTTTTAAGTTGCTTTTTTTTATGAAAAAATTGATTATATTATTGAAAGAGATTTAATTTGTGTGGTATAATAATTTATATTGAAGAGGTGTTTTTATGAAAAAAGCAGCATTTATAGTATTAAGTTTTTTATTATTTATGTTTTCTTTTAATGAGGTAGTAGATGCGGAAGAAGGGGTATGTAGTTATACATATAGAATTACACATGTTTCTTTTGATGAGTCTAGTAAAAAATCTGTACAAGAAAATCATACTTATGAATTTCAAATAGAATATGATGAAAATAATTATAAAGTTGTTATGCTTGACGAAAATGGCAATTATACTAAAAATTATATTAATGGATTAGTAAATTTTGATGACGAATTAACACATAGTGCTTGGATGGATGTGGTTAAAAAAAATAACGAATGTCCTTATTATGTTATTCTTGGAATTGAGAATTATTTTTTAACAGATAATACCAAGATTTTTATTCAAGACAAAAAATTTCCAATAATAGGTTTTAATTTTAATCCACTAAAAGCTACAGCGAGAAAATTACAGGAGATAGCGACTTGTAAAGATTGTATAATTGAAGATATTGATCCAATTTTTACTGATGAAATTGGCGATTGTGCTTCATTAATTGGACCTAATGTTATGGTTATGATAAATACGGGAATGGACTACATAAAAATAATTGTTCCAATTTTGGTAATTGCTTTGGGCACATTTGATTTTGTTAGAGCTGTGTTGTCTTCATCTGAGGACGATATGAAAAAAATTCAAAAAACATTTATTAGACGTTTAATAATTGCGGTAATTATTTTTATGTCACCATATTTTGTTAATTTAATAATTCAAATTACTAATGATGCTGCTGGTTTTGTTAATGGTGGTACTTGTAATATTTATTAGTGTGAAGGAGATGCATTTTTATGATTTATTTTCTTGATGTAGCAGAAGAATCTGGGATTCTTAACAATATGGTTAGAGCCTTTATGGGATTCTTATGTAAAATAATATATCCAATGATTATTAGTGCTTGGGACTTATTTGTAGCTTTAGCTAAAACTCAGATATTTGATAGTTCATTAGAAAGTGGTGGAATAGTTTCTGTTTTATATACAAGAGTTGGTCTCCTATTAGGTATATTAATGTTGTTTAGAGTTATTTTTTCTTTAATACAAATGTTAATTAATCCTGAGATTTTTTCTGATAAAGAAAAAGGCTTGTTTAATATTGTAAAAAAAGCCTTTATTGTAATTCTTCTTTTGGGGTTTGTTCCAACTATATTTTCAATGGCATTTCGTGTTCAAACAACAATTATTGAAGATAATACTATAGGAAATATTATTTTTGGAAAAAATGTTGGTTCAATGGAAAATTTTGGTGGTGCTTTGTCTGCGAATTTATTTAAACTTTTTTATAAAGTAACTCCAGAAGTTTCTGATATATCATTAGCATGTTCGTCTTATGCCTTGACCTTTATGGAGCTACAAGATTATCATACTTTAAATTTAATTGATGAATGCTTAACTGACACTCTTCCATACAATTATGAATTTGGTAACGGAATTCAATCAGGTATGAAAAATATTTATGTTATAGACTTTCATTTGGGTGGATTTTTGGCTGTAGCGATAGGAGCGGCTGTTTTATGGATGATTATTATGTATTCAATTTATTTAGGAGCAAGAGTGGTTCAATTAGCGGTGTTACAGATAATAGCACCTATTCCAATCATTTCGTATTTATCTCCAAGTAAAAATGATAGCTTAATGAAATGGGCTAAATTATGTTTATCGACTTTTTTAGACATGTTTATAAGAACAGCAATTATTTATTTCTTTGCATTAATTGTATACTTGATGTTTGAATCTGGTGACGAAGGATTAAATATGATCGCAAATACCAGTGGTGCTAGTGGAACATTATTAGTATTTGTCCAAGTTGCCATTATTTTAGGTGCCCTTATGATTGCAAAAAAATTACCTGATGTTATTGGCGAAATATTCCCTAGTTTAGGTGTAGGAAAAGGAAAATTAGGGTTTGGATTAAGCTGGAAGAAAATGACTGAAGGAATGTTAGGTGGAAAAGCTATATATGGTGTAACACATGGCGTAACTTCGTTTGGTGCAAGAGCTGCAACTGTTGGAGCTGCTGGAGCAGCAGTAGGTGGAGTTGTTGGATTCTTAGGACGAAAAGGAATTTTTTCTAGATTTGGAGGTGCTTTTAGCGGATTAGGTAGAGGTTTGGCAGCTGGTTCTAAAAAAGGCGGACCTTTAAAAAATTTGGGTAATGCTTTTAGTAGTCAAGCAGCAGCTAATAGATCATATGCACAATGGAAAGCTGCAGGTGGATCTAATAGTTTTTCTAGATTTAGTGCAGGTGTCCATAAGAAGTTTGGTGCGAATACTGTATATGATAGAATGCAGGAAAATATTGAAAAAATTAAGGGCAACAATGAAAAAACAAAAAGTAGAGCGTCTTCTGCAAGAAGTTCATATTCGGCATTTGATGCTGTTGCAAATACCGGTAAAGATGCAAAAAGAGCAGCCAAAGATTTTAATAGTATTGGTGTAAATGGTGCAAATTATTTGGCAGATAAGGGATTAGCTGCCAAATTGGCTGCAGCAGGTATTACTATTGGTCCTAATGAAAGTTTTGCTTCAATTTTGGAAAAAAGTAAGTCAACTAAAGAACGCTTAGAAGCAAGAGCAACAAGCATTGATTCAAAAATAGTTGAATTGACTAATCAAAAAAATAATCTTAAGCCTATTATTACTACTGATAGATATGGTAGAAAAATAACTCTTACTCCAGATTCCAGTGATATTGATAATCAAATTGCAGAATTACAAAAACAAAAAGATGAAGCTATCAAACAATCAGAAAATATTAATTTAGGAGAAATTGAGAAAAATATTGGTGAAGCTCGTATGGCTGAATTCTTGGTTGGAAATATTAATGATGGTAAAGCAAGTGGAGAACTTGAAATTGCTATGTCTACTGCAAAAACTGTTATTGATAACCTTAGAAACACAGGAAATGGTCTAAAAGACGAGGAAGCAAATATATTACAACAATATGTTAATGCAGTGCAAAATATAAGAAAAAATAGATATGATTTTGAAACACAAGGTGCTATTGTGGTTAACGGCATTTCCTATGACAACGCATATGATTTGTATGATGCCATGGTTAATAATGCACAAAGTATTGCTAATGAAGCTGACAATATAGTAAGAGAAAACGATGAAAAAATACGTAACATAGAGGCGTCAAAAAAATTCATTAGGGCAAAAGCTAATGATCAATATAGCGGTGGTAAAAAGTAGAGTGATAACATGTTTGAAAGATTTAAATTTAAATTATGCAAATCATTAGGTCGTAGTACAGATTATGATAAAGCAAATGTTATGTTAAATAATTTAGAAAAATCAAATGATAATGCTAAATATTTGAAAAATATATGTAGGGAAATACTTGATACATTTTCTGGTTTGGAAGAAAAAGCTATAAAAAGCATTTCTTCTTTACCTGAGGATATTTATGGACTTAATAAATTAGAGGCTCATATTAAAAGATTACATAATAAATATAAACTCGATTTAGATGATGATAGTTATAAAAAAATTGACGCAGAAATTAATATCTTGCAACAGGAATTATGTAGTTTAAAAACAAAAGCAGTTTCTAATTATATAACTGGTGTTATAAATAGAAATATAATAGATTCTAGTATTCATTTTGATTATGAAAAGATTATAAGTTTATTGGATATTTTATTAAAAAATGATAAAAGAGTCATTGAATATAATAAAGATTTTGTAGAAAAAGTTAGTTATTGTATAAATAATTATAATTCTGTAAATTATGATGATATTATAGTTATTATGGATTATTTAAATAAGGTGTATGCTATTGCTAATAGCATTGATATGGGGTCTTATAATGATATTAGTAGTATAAGAAATTCTTCTGAATATAAAAAATTAGAATTTTTAGAAAGTAATAGTAAAAAAAGAAGATAGAAAAGGAGTGTTGTAAATGGATTATGAAAGAAGTTATTTAGTACCTGCTAATGCTAAAAAAGGAATGCTGATATTTAATATATTTAGACCTTTTGATTTAATAATTTTTGGAACTGGTATTGCCACATCTTTTATATTTCTAATGATTGTATCTACAAGTAATATATTTTTTACTATATTAGCTTGTCTTCCGGGTGCAATTTGTAGTTTATTGGTTATACCTATCCCTAATTATCATAATACTTTAGAAGCTTTGAAAAGTATTTATGGATATTATACAGGTAGACGCAAATATATATGGAAAGGTTGGTGTATTTATGAAAGATTCATTAATGAAAACTCCAAAAAATAATATGGGTTCCAAATATACTGAAGATTGGATTCCTGTAAGTGATATTAGCAATGGGATGATTATTTTAGATAATAAAATGAAGGTGGCAGGAATAAAAATTAAACCCAAAAACATTTTTATTCTTGATCAAGCTTCTCAAGATGCCTGCATAATTGGACTTAAAAATTTTTACAATATGATCGATTTTGAATTTTGGCTAATTGCAGCAGATAGGCCTGTTGATATTTCAGGATATTTAGCTAAATTACAACTTTTATATAATGAGGTTCAAAATCCAGTAATGAGAAAGATGATATCTCAGGATATGAAAAAAGCTAATGAATTTATGGATAATAATGTTACAGACACTGAATATTACATTTTATTTAAAGACAGTGATATTAATTTAATTCAAAAGAAATTAAAAACTTTAATTACAGGTCTTGCTAATTGTGGATTAGAATCTGAAATAACATCTAATAATGACTTAAGAATATTACTTGACGTTTTTTTAAATGGACGTGTACAAACTGATTTTAGGACGGTGATTAGCTAATGAACTTTAAGTCGCAAATTGCTCCCAAAAGTTTACAATTTAATCCGGCAGATTTTGTTATAAGTGATAAATATGCAACAATATTAACTGTAATTTCATATCCTCGTTATATTGGACCGGGTTACTTAGCAAACATTACTAATATATCAGGTATTAAAATGGTTATTAAGCATATTCCTTTACCATTTTCTGTTCTTGCAAAAATGTTAAATAAGGAAATAGCTGATTTAAAGGCTAGATATCAAGAAGAAAGAGATAAAACTATACAAGAAAGAATTAGGCAAGATATTGATTCACTTGAATATTTTATTCAACAATTTACTGCTTCTCAATCTCGTACTTTTGATTTTCAAATGCATATTATGATAACCGCTGATACAAAAGAAGAGCTAGAAAACAAGAAAGTAAGTGTAAAAAATTATTTGGATGCCTTAGAAATGAGAGCTGTTCCTTTACGTTTTGAACAAGAAAGAGTTTTAAAATCTATATTGCCTATTTTTGATAAGCAACCTATTGAGATGCGTATAGGTACCCCTATGCCTTCTCCAACAATTGCTGCAATGTACCCTTTTATATTTGATAGTGTTAAGGATGAAGGATTATCTACTTTATTAGGTGTTGATTTTTCTGGTGGTGTAATTTTATTTAATCAATTTTTATATCAAATAAAAAAAGAAAATAACAGGAATAATGCAAATATGATTATTCTTGGTACTTCTGGAAGTGGTAAATCTACTGCTGCCAAATTGATGTTAAGAAGTCATATAAGAAATGGTTACCAAATTGTTGCAGTAGATCCTGAAGGCGAAATTTCAGAGATGACAAAAATGTATGGTGGACAAGTTGTTGATTTAGGTAAGGGTGGAGAATTTGGTATGGTAAATCCATTAGAAGTAATTATGGATGCCGATGAAGAAGAAATTAAGTCTGGGTTGGGATATACCGTTCTTACTAAAACTTTACAATCTTTAAAAGCATTTATGAAATATTATGCACCTGATATTGAAGAAGATGTACTAACCTTATTTAGTGAAGTTGTACAGGATACTTATGCAAGATTTAATATTAATTTTAATACAGATTTTTATAAGTTTAAATCAGAAGATTTTCCCACTTTTAGTGATGTTTATGCTACTATTAGTGGAAGATTAACTTCAATGACTGAAAAAACTCATGAAAGAGATATAATGGAAAGATTAGAATTAAAAGTTCGTCCATTTGTTAATGAATTGAAATATTATTTTAATGGTCATACTACAATTCCTACTGATACAGATTTTATTGTATTTAATATCAAAGAGTTAATGCACTCTGATACAAACATAAGAAATGCTTTACTATTTAATGTATTAAAATTTGCTTGGAGTTTATGTTTAAACCCTAATGTAAATACAGTTTTATCTGTTGACGAAGCACATGTATTATTAGGTGAAAAAAATATTTTGGGTGCTGAATTTTTAGCTCAAGTTCAAAGACGTGCTAGAAAATATAATACTGGAACAATAATTATTACTCAACAACCATCAGATTTTGTTGGTCAAGAAATTATTATGCATGGTAAAGCAATTTTTGATAATGCATCATACTATTTAGTAATGGGATTAAAAAAACAAGCTGTTGATGATTTAGGACAGTTAATTGATTTAAATGATAATGAAAAAGAGGCAATAAAAAGATATAGTCAAGGTGATGCTTTATTTGTTTGTGGTAACAAAAGATTGCAAATTAATGTTGTAGTCAGTGAAGAAGAATTAGAATCTTTTGGAGCTGGTGGAGGTCTATAATACTAGGTGGTGATTGATTATGGCCGATAATTTTAAAGAGAATGATGATGCTAAAAATAAAGCAAATAAAAAAGGATTTAAGAAAGTTATAATTAGAATGTTATTAATAATTATCCCGATAATTTTATTTGTTGTTATATTTATATGTGTTATTGCTGCTGCAGTTTTAATAGTTATGGATATTATTAATTTTACATTGGGATCTATAGGAGGATCAATTACAATAGAAAACAATAGTAAATATTGGTGGCCAATAGGAAGCAATGAGACAACAATTGTAGATGGAATTACTTATGCTAGTGGGAATCCTACTCCTACTAGCATAAGCAGTTATTTTGGTTATCGAGATCAACCGTTAGCTGGAGCAACTACTAATCATAAAGCGATAGATATTGCTGGTGGGGTTGACGGTGTAACTAATATAATTGCGGCAAAAGATGGAGTTGTAACTAAAATAAATACTGGTTGCGTTAGAGGAAATAATTCATGTGGTGGTAGAATGGGAAATTATGTTTATATTACGCATAGTGATGGATCTATCACCAGGTATATACATTTAAATACTGTACTGGTTAATACTAATGATAAGGTTAAACAGGGTCAAGTAATAGGTAAGATGGGAAGTACAGGTAATTCAACTGGTGTGCATCTTGATTTCCAAATTCAAATAAATGGTGTTCCTGTTAATCCACTAAACTATGTCTCTTCAGAAGATCCTAGGCCATCTTCTAGACCAAATAATATTCAAGGAAATGATAATTTGCAAACGATATGTTTAACTTTAAAACAATATGGTTACTCTGATAATGCAGTAGCAGGTATTTTAGGCAATATGAAGGCAGAAAGTGGCTTTTTACCAGTAAATACTAATTATCTTGGCTGTGATGGAATTGTTCAGTGGTGTTTTGGTAGGTTAACCAATTTAAAAAACACTTATGGTAATGAGTGGAGTAATTTAAATAATCAAATTTCTTATGTTGTGTATGAATTAGAAAATTCTTATTTGTTTGTAAATAAATATTTGAGTGAATCTCATTCAGCATCGGAAATTGCATATCATTTTTGTATGAATTATGAAGTTCCTGGAGAATCTATATGTGCTTCTGGAACAAGGCAAAATTATGCAAATGACTTATTAAGTTATGTACAAAACGGTTGCAATTAGGAGGATTTTATGAAATCTAAATTTTTAAAAAGTGATGTTAAATTTTATTTGTTTTTGCTAATATTGTTTTTATGTATTGCAATTTTAATAGTGGTATTTGGGAGAGAAGATTCTGATTCTAAAAATAATGAATATAGTATAAGTGATTACATAAAAATTGTAGATGATTATAATACATTTTTCTTTGTTAATACAAATGTAAATAATTTTATTTCTATAATGGGAAATCAAGAAAATGATAATATTGTTGGATTACTTGATAGAAGATTCCTTAGTGATAATGATATTGACGCTGTTGTAAATAATTTTAAAAATTATGGTAATAATTTAATTTTTTCTTCCAAAAATATATATTATAAAGAAATTAACAATAATTATATTTATTATGTATTAGGAGAAATTTTAGTTGAAGAATTAGATTCAATCAATGTTATAAATAGTAATTTTCAAATATTATTTTTAGTCGATTATAGTAATTTTACAATGTCTTTTATTCCTATTTCATCTGATTCTGAATTTAAAAAATATATGTTGGATATTAAAAATATTTCTATTGAAAAAAATGAATTTAACACTATATCTTCTGGAGGTACTGTCTCTAATATGATGATATGTTCTTTATATTTGTCTGATTTTTTAGATACATTATATAATAATATTGATAATTCATATAATTTATTGTCAAATGATATGAAATTAGAGTTTTTGAGTATTGATAATTATAAATCTTTTATAAATGATAATTTATCAAAATTAAGTTATAATATTGATGAATGTAGTATAGAGGAAACTAGTTTAAGAAAATATTATGTAAAAGATGTTAATAATAATGAATATATATTTACGGAAAATACAATAATGAATTATAATGTAGACATTAACTTAAATGATTCTAATGAATAGGGGCTGATTAAATGGATACAATTACAATAACTTTTGATAATGGTGAAAAAAAAGAATATACTAAAGGAATAAAATTTATTGATGTTGTAAATGATATAAAAAGTGATTATAAGTATGATATATTGTGTGGAAAATTTAGAAATCAAATAGTAAATTACAATGACAGTTTAATTAAAAGTGGAACGTTAAATTTATATGATATGAATACTAAAGAAGGAAATAAGATATATGAAAGAGGATTAATTTTATTATTTGAAAAAAGTGTTAGAGAGCTTTTAGGGAAAGATGTAAAAATTAAAGTAAGTTATTCCATAGATAAGGGTGTTTTTTGTCAAATAGATAAGAAAATAACTGAAGATGATGTTAAGTCAATAAAAAAACTAATGAAAGATAAAGTTGAGAAAGCTATTCCTTTTATTACAATAGAGACGTCTAGAACGGAAGCTATTGAATATTTTAAAAATATTAAAAGAAATGATAAAGTTAAAAGTTTATTATATGATACTTCAAATTTTGTTACTTTATGTAAATTTGATGGAAGTTATAACTATATTTTAGGAAAAGTTCCATATGATACTAGTGTATTAAAGTATTTTGATTTAACTTTATTAGATGATGGAATAGTAGTTAGATTTCCATCAATATATGATAATGGTAAAATATTAAAATATACTCATCATCAAAATTATTATAATTCATTAAAAGAATATTCTAATTGGGCTAATTTGTTAAATATAAGTAATATTGGTGAATTAAATGAATCAATTATAAATAATAATGCTGGAGAAATTATAAAATTATCTGAGATGATACAGGATTATAAGTTACTAAGTATAGCTGAAAAAATAACATTAAATAAGAAAGATATAAAAATAATATTAATATCTGGTCCTTCATCTTCTGGAAAGACTACGACTTCAAAGAAATTGGCTCTATATCTAAAAACTTTAGGATTATCTCCTCATCAATTATCATTGGATGATTATTTTCTAAATAGGGAAGATACACCTCTTGATGAAGATGGAAAACCTGATTTTGAAAGTTTAAGAGCAATAGATGTAAAACTTTTTAATAGTCAAATGGAAAAATTATTAAAAGGAACTAAAGTTATTACTCCTACTTATGATTTTGTGTTGGGTAAAAAGAATTTTAATAAAACTATTCAAATGAAAGATAATGATGTTCTAATTATAGAAGGACTACATGCTTTAAATAATAATTTATTAAAAAATATTGATAAAAAGAATAAATATAAAATTTATATTAGTCCACTTGCATTTATGGGAATTGATAATGATAATAGAATTAGTATGACTGATATACGATTATTAAGAAGAATAGTAAGAGATAATAGAACTAGGGGATATTCTCCAGAACACACTCTTACAACATGGGAATCTGTTAGAAAAGGTGAAGAAAAATATGTTTTTCCTTTTCAAGATGAAGCAGACACAATATTTAATTCTATATTAGCATACGAGTTGTGTGTATTAAAAACTTATGCAGAACCTTTATTGTTTTCTGTTAATTCTGATAGTCCTGAATATTTAACTGCTATTAGATTAATTGAATTATTAAAGTTTGTTTTGCCAATTCCTAGTGATACAGTACCTGATGTTTCTATACTAAGGGAATTTATTGGTAATAGTTATTTTGAAAAGTAAGCAATTGTTTACTTTTTTTTGTAAAGTAATTATTAATTTATTGTATTAAAATTTATTTTTTGTTAAAATTACATTATAGGGAAGGTGATTAAAATGCCAATTAAAGTTGCTATTAATGGATTCGGTAGAATAGGAAGACTTGTATTTAGGATTATGGAGGAAGACAAAAATTTTGAGGTAGTTGCTATTAATGATTTAACAGATTCTGAACAACTATCGTATTTATTAAAGTATGATTCTAATCATAGATTATATAATAAAATTGTTGATTATGATGAAGAAGGGATAATTATTAATGGTCGTAAAGTAAAGGTTTATTCGGAACTTGATCCGTCTAATTTACCTTGGTCAACTTTAGGAATAGATGTTGTATTTGAATGCACTGGTAAATTTACTAGTGTTGATAAAGCGATGGCTCATATTAATGCTGGAGCAAAAAAAGTTATTATATCAGCGCCTGCTAAAGGAGATGTTAAAACTATTGTTTATAATGTAAATGATGACATATTAGAGGGAAATGAAAAAATAATTTCAGCGGCTTCTTGTACTACAAATTGCTTAGCACCAGTACTAAAGATTATAGATGATAATTTTGGAATTGAAAAAGGATTTATGACAACGATACATGCTTATACTAATGATCAAGTAACATTGGATGTTGCTCATAAAAAAGGTATTAAAGAAAGAAGAGGAAGAGCATGCGCCCTTAATATTGTTCCTACCTCAACTGGGGCAGCTACTGCAATTGGTAAAGTTATTCCTAAACTAGATGGAAAATTAAGTGGAAATGCTATGAGAGTACCTGTATCTGATGGTTCTTTAATTGATTTAGTACTAGAATTGAATAAAAATGTAACAGTAGAAGATCTTAACAATGCATTTAAGAATAATCAAAATGAAACCATTGTTTATACAGAAGATCCAATTGTATCATCTGATATTATTTCTTCTAAATGTGGTGCTACTGTTGATGGAAATTTAACTGAAGTATTAAATGTTAATGGAAAACAGTTAATTAAAGTAGTGGCATGGTATGATAATGAAATGGGATATTCAAATCAAATGGTAAGAACTGCTAAAAAATTAATGAATATGTAAAAGATAGAGCATTTTCTATCTTTTTTTTACCAATAAATTGCTATTATTTAAAAAATGTGGTATGCTAATAATAGTAAAGTAACGTAGGAGATTAGGAGATGATGAAATGGAATTTAAAAAATTAATTTTAATTTTAACTATTGCTATTTCCGTTATCGTAATAAGTTTTATGGGAGTCTCCTATGCTTGGTATAGTTTATCAAATAGTTCAACTAGTTTTAATACTACGACTGCTAATACTGATATAACTATTTTATATGCTCAAAGCGAATATGTATCTATAACAACAGGGATTCCAATTAGTGGAGCAGATGTTCCTACTAAAGCAGGGATAAGTAGATTTACTGTTAATCCAGGAAATAATTTAAGTGGTTACAATGTTTCAATATCAATAGATTTGACACAAATAGCAATAGATTCAGCTTTAAAAACTGCAGATTTTAAAATTCAATTATTGGAAAATGGAACTCCAATTTACAATGGTACAGGTGCAGATATTACAGGAAGTGATTTAACTATTAAACAGTTATCTAATATAAATGTTGGTTCAACTTATAATTATGAACTTAGAATTTGGATTAATGAAACTGGTGTTTCACAAAATGAATTAATGGGAAAAAGTTTTTCTGGAAAAATAAAAATATCAAGTACAATAAAAAAATAATAGGTGGTGATGTTATATGAATAAATTTATTAATTATTCCATAATAATATTAATAGTATTAACAATATGTTTAATAACTTTCAGTATTACTTATGCTTGGTTTGTAACATCACAATCTACAAATAATATTAATTCAGCAACTTCAGGAAAATTGGAAATAATTTATGATAAAGGTCAAGATGTAAACGGAACGTTGAGGCCTTCATCTTCTAAAGAAAATGGATTAAGTGCTTCAGTAAAAATTAGAAAAAGTGATAGTAGTGTTGATGGACTCGCTACAATAAAGTTACATGTAACGACGATTGATCAAGCTTTAGCAGTTTCGGGGTTAAAATGGGAATTATTTAAAAATACTGATTCTACATCGGTTGCAAGTGGAACTTTTAATGGCATTAATTCTAATAGCGATATAAATCTTATAGAAGATTATTTATTAACTACAACTGACACAACTTTTACTTTATATATATGGTTGAATGGAGATGAAGTTGATAATTCTGTTATGAATAAATCCTTTAGTGCTTATATCACAGCTTCAGCTAGAAGTAATAATGTTAATTTAGATTAGAAAGTAAACATTGTGTAAATCTGTTTACTTTTTTTATTCCGTTATTGTATAATTATAATGGTGAGAGTATGAAAAAGAATAACTCATTAGTTTGTAGTGTATCAAAATTAGAGGATATTAAGAAAATAAATAAAAGTACTAAATATATAAATTTGTTATTAGATAAAGTTAATGGAGAAGTTGTCTCATACTTTATTGAAAAGGGAAAAAATTATTCTTATGCAGAATCATTTAATGAATTAAATGGTTATATTTATGTTGATTACGAAACTTTTATAATGGGGGAAACAAGGGTAAAATCGATTATAGAAGATATGCCATCAGGGTTAAATTCTTTAGAAAAATTGCGATATGTGTATATTAAATTAGGAAAAATAATGAGTTATGATATTAATGTTATATTAGAAAAAAATGAAACTTTTATTTTTAATAATTTAGGAAATATTAATAATTTATGGGGATCTTTAGCAACTGGAAAAATAACTAATATATCAATTGTAAAAATATTAAAATATTTATGTAATTTATTAGATATTGATTGTGAAATTATATTATCTAATGATTATGGATATTTATGTAATAAAGTATTAATTGATGATAAAGTATTAATATTAGATTTAATGAAAGATATTCCATATATACAGTGTGGTTTTTCAACTATGTATTTTTCTAATTATAATGATGATTTAGAATTAGATAAAAGGATTGGTTATATACATGGTATATACAATAATGATTTAATTGATAATGAAATAAAAAAAATAATGAAATCAGGAAATTGTGATTTAGAGCATCTATTGTTATTAATTCAACAGGTATTGAATATAGATAATATACGACCAATAGAATTAGGGATTGTATTAGATGGTATCTTAAAAAAATATTTTTCTAGTGAAGATATTACTATTAATAATTTATATATAAATGATATATATGGTAATAAGGAACATTTTCTTTTAATAACTGGTAATAATAGACATTATAGTTATAATTATAGAAAGAAAAGTTTTGTAGAAGTGTCAAAACAAGAATTGGTAAACAATTTAAATTCTAAAAAAATAGGTATATATTTAGAAGAAGAAATACCTGATTTAGAAATGTATAATACAAAAAGTATAATCTAATATTGTGGATATGTAATTATTGTGTTAAAATATGACATTAAGAAGGTGAAATATGACTACTGCATTAGAGATAAAGAATATGTCTTTTAAGTATAATACAAGTTATATATTTAATAAATTCAATTTGAAAGTTAAGAAAAATGATTTTTTGTATTTAATTGGTTTAAATAATTCAGGAAAAACTACTTTGATTAATATAATAAATGGTTATCCATGTGATGGTGATGTTTACATTAATGGATTAGAACTTAACAACAAAAATAAAGATAAAATATTTAACTTTACAAATATAATAGACAAAGATAAAGTTAATAAATGTAAATTAACAAATATAATAGACAAAATAAAAGAGTTGTCTGGAGATAAATATGATTATTATTTAAAGGATTATAAACTTTTAGAAGTTTGTAATAATAATTATAATCAATTACATTTATTGGATAAAATAAAAGTTTTTTTATTTATAAGTTTATTAGAAAATTATCAATTTTTAATAATAGATGAAATAATAGATATGTTGGATAGTAGTGATAAATATATTGTTTACAAATTAATAAAGAAGTATCAAAGAGTATTTAAGAAAACGATATTAATTATTAGTAAGAATGCAGATGGAATTATATATGCAAAAAGAATTTTAATATTAAGTCAAGGTAGGATATGTTTTGATGGTTCAATAAATGATGTAGACAAAAAAGATAATTTGTTTAACGATTTGTCAATTAGATTACCATTTATTGTAGATTTATCTATAAAGTTAAAATTGTATGATTTAATAAAAGAAATTTATGTTGATGAAAAAAGGATGATAAAAGATATATGGAAAAAATAATATTAAATGGTATATTTGTAGATAAATTTACTAATTTTAGAAAAGTCTTAGTAGATATGAATATAAATGATATGGAGATTATTAAATTTGATAACAATAAATTTGTAACACCATCTTTAAAAATTTTTTTTCAAACAAATTGTGTTAAAAATATATCTGATAAAAAAATTAATCAATCATTAGCAATGGTAGGATTAAATGAAAAAAAGATAAATGATGATCCTTTTATGTTTAGTGATAGTGATAAATACAAGTTATTAATTGCTATGTCATTAATTAATAATAGAAGTAATTATATATTAGTATATCCTAATCTTTATCTAGATGATTATAATGTAAATTTAATATTAAAAATTTTAAAAAAAATATCTAGAGAATATAGAAAAAATATTTGTATCATTACTAATAATATTGACTTATTGTATAGAGAATGTGATAACTTAATAATTTATAATAAAAACAAAATAATATATAATGACAAGCGCAATTATTTATATAATTTTAAAGAAACATTATTAAATAATAATTATCCTTTACCAAAAATATTAGAATTTATATCTTTGGTAGAAAAAAAACAAAACATTAAATTAGAACCAACATTTGATATTAAAGAATTAATGAAAGATATTTATAGAAATGTATAATTATGGAAATATAGTATAATGTATTGATAAATAATATTAAAATTGATACAATAAACTTGTATTTAATGCAGAAATGAGGTAGTACAATGCGTTATTTGATAACATTTTCTTATGATGGTAGTTTGTTTTCTGGATATCAAAAACAACCTAAAATGAGAACTATTCAAGGTGAATTAGAAAAAGTTTTAAAAGAAATAAATGATAATAAAAAAGTAGATGTTCATTCTTCTGGAAGAACTGATGCAGGCGTGCATGCTTTAAATCAAAGAGCACATTTTGATTTGGATATAGATATAACAGTTGATAATTTATTTAAAGGTATGAATTCACTATTGCCAGAAGATATTTATGTAAAAAAAGTAGAGCGTGTAAGTGATGATTTCCATGCTAGATTTAATGCAATTGGTAAAGAATATGTATATTTAATTAATATGGGTGAATATGATCCGATAGAAAGAAAATATGTTTATCAATATAATAAGAAATTAGATGTAGTAGAAATGGAAAGAGCCATGAAATATTTAGAGGGAACTCATAATTTTAAATCATTTACAAAAACAGATGAAGAAAAGGATGATTATGTAAGAACATTATCACAGACTAATTTAATTAGAGATACAAAAGATGTTAATAAAATAACATTAGTATTTGTAGGAACTGGTTTTCTTAGATACATGGTAAGAAATATGGTTGGTACTCTTATTGAAGTTGGTGAAGGTAAACGTAAAAGTGAAGAAATTATTACAATATTAAAAGAACAAAATAGAACTAAGGCTGGTAAAACAGCAAGTCCAGAAGGTTTATATTTAAAAAATGTATTTTATTAAAATACATTTTTTAGTGAAGTTCTTTACAAATACCAGGATCTGGTTTATAGAAACAGTGATTTTTATATTTACCTGCAAAATCTTGATCCCACCATGTATCAGTGCATGAAGTTCCTTTTTTAGGAGCATAAAACCATAGTGCATTAGTAGCAGGATAATAATATTCTCCTCTTAATACTCTATCCGCTAATTGTAATTCTTTGTCTGTTGGATTACCATAAAATAATGAGCTAGATGTTCCTGAAAAACCGCCAGGAGATTGGTATATCATTTGACTTACTGTAGTTATATCTTTAAAAGTTAAACAATCTGCTAGTACTCTATTTACTCCAACATTACCTACCATAAGCATTCCAAGGTCTCCTTCTCCAACTGCTTCAGCACGCATAAGTCTTGCTAATAATTCTTTTTCTTTTTGTGTATATTTAACAACCATATGTTATCACCATTATATTATATGAAAAAAATAGCAAAAATAGTTGAAAAAAATAAAAAAATATGGTAAATTATACATATAGCTATTTAGGGGTGTGGTGTAATGGTAACATTCGGGTCTCCAAAACCCTAGCTGGGAGTTCGATTCTCTCCACCCCTGCCAAATAGATATTTGACTTTAATCTAATAATAGGTTAAAGTTTTATTTTTTAGGGGTATTAAATGGAAAAAAACATAAAATTAACTTATTATCAAGTTATGATTTTTATTAAAGAAATTGATAAGTTAAAAAAAGAAGATGAAAATTTTTCAGATGAAACAAGTCGTAGTTTTGAATTATATGTTCTTAATAGAACTAAAGAACTTGTATTGAAATATCCAGGTATAGTAATGGATTTAAAAGGGGTATTAAAGTTATATACTATTTCTGATAAAATGTATAGATATTTAGTAAATTTAACAGAAGTTGATCCGTTGGATAAAAAGAATGTTTCTTCTTATATAGAAAAAATTAAAAAAGAAGAGGAAGCAAGATTTAATGAATTGAAATCAAAATTAAATAGATAATTATGATAGTTTGGAGGTGTAAATAATGAATAAAAAAGTTAATTATTCTAAATGTGATAATGATATGGCTTGGTTAGCTGCACAAGTTTTTTCAGATGAACATTTTGGTTCAGCTATTACTAATGATGAATTAGAGAAAGACTTAAATTAATGGAAGAATATAAAGATGAAATTGGATTAGTAAAAGAAGTTGTAAAAAATAATCCTAATTTTGAAAATTTATCTTATGAAAATAAAATTAATTTTGTAGCTAATATGATTGTTGGATTACGTAATAAAAGTGAAGAAAATAAAAGAAAACAAAGATAGTAAATTTTGTAAAAAAATAGTAAAACGAATAAATTTTAAAAGTTTTATTATTTTTTTTATGCTAAAATTAAACTAGTGGAGGTAGATAAAATGAAATGTGTATCTTTAGTAGATAAAAGAAAATTTGAAATAACAGAAATGGAAGAACCTGAAGTAGATAATACTAACGTGGTAATTGAAGTAAAAAAATCTGGAATATGTGGTTCTGATATTCACTATTGGGATGTTGGAGAACCCAAAGGTTTAGTTTTAGGTCATGAATATTCTGGTGTAGTAATTGATCCAGGAAGTAGAGAAGACTTAAAAGTAGGAGATAAGGTAACTGCCCTTCCTATTTCTCCTTGTGGAAAATGTCCGTCATGTCTTACAGGTAATCCACAATATTGTAGAGAAACTTGGACTTATGCAACGGGACTTTCTTTAACTAATCCAGGTGCTTTGGCTCCTAAGATGAAAATAAGACCTGATATGGTATTAAAGTTACCTGATAATGTATCTTTTGAAGAAGGAGCTATGGTAGAACCTGTAGCAGTAGGTCTACATGCAGTTCATTTAGCAGATGTAAAAGTAGGAGAAAAAGTTTTAGTAATAGGAGCAGGAATTATTGGTTTAGTGTCTGCAATGTTTGCTAAAAAAGAAGGGGCTAGTTTTGTAGCAATTAGTGAAACTAATTTAGAACGTGCTAAAAAAGCACTTGATTTAGGAGTAGCTGATAAATATTATGATGCTACTAATCCAGAGATTATTAATGAAGTTATGTCAGATACAGTAAATGGATTTGATACCGTAATTGAATGTTGTGGTAATTCTGCTGCTGTAAGTAGTGCCCTTATGATGACAAGACCTGGTGGACAAATAGTATTAGTAGGAGTATCTCTTGGGCCAATTACAATTCCAACAGTAGTAGGAGTTATGAATGAACTTACTATAAAAGGAGCAATTGCTTATACTAAAGAGGAATTTAAAACTTGTATTGATTTAATTTCTAATAAACAAATAGATGTAATGAAGTTTGTTGATGATATTGTATCATTTGAAGAAGTTCAAAAATCATATGAAAGATTAACTAGTGGAAAAGATTCTGCAGTTAAAATATTAGTAGATCCAAATAAATAAAACGCTTTGGCGTTTTTTTAATGTTGATTTTATCTAGGAATTAATTTATAATACATATGTAATTATTTAAAGAAAGGATGTTATCATGATTACTAAAGATAAGTTAAAAGAATATGCTGAAAAATTGATGTTTAGACTAGAAGAAGAACAATATGATACTTTATTAAAAGAATTTGATATTATATTAGAACAAATGAAATTAATTGAAGATATAAAAGAAATAGATGGAATAGAACCCATGACATTTCCTTTTGAACTAGATAATGTAAAACCAAGAGAAGATGATAATGTAGAAACAATTGATACGGAAATGGCATTATCTAATGCAAAAGAAAAAATAGGAACAGAAGTTAAAGTACCTAAGGTGGTGGAATAATGAGTTATTTAGATTTAAGTATTGAAGAAATGCATGAAGCGATAATAAATAGTAAAGTTACTCCAGAAGAACTAGTAAAAGAATCTTTGCAAAGAGCAAAAGAGTATCAAGAAGAATATAATTCTTTTGTAACAATTACTGAAAAAGAAGCATTAGATGAAGTTACTAAAATAGATAATAATGATAGTTATTTATATGGGATACCTTGTGCAATTAAAGACAATTTGTCTACTAAAGGTATTTTAACAACAGCATCATCTAATATATTAAAGGACTATATTCCTTGTTTTGATGCTACAGTTGTTAGTAAACTAAAAGAAAGCGGTAGTATTTCTATTGGAAAAACAGTATTAGATGAACTTGCTATGGGTGGAACAGGTACAACAGGACATACTGGTATAGTAAGAAATCCATGGAATAAAGAAAGATTAATAGGAGGTTCATCTGCTGGCTCTTGTGCTGCAGTAGCATCAGGAATAGTACCTTTTGCAATTGGTAGTGATACAGGAGACTCAATTAGAAAACCTGCTATATATGGTGGAATAGTAGGGTTTAAACCTACATATGGAAGAATATCGAGATTTGGATTATTTCCTTTTGCATGTTCTTTAGATCACGTTGGTTGTTTTGCTAGAAATGTAAAAGATATAGCTTATGTTGTGGATGCTATTAAAGGCCATGATGAAAAAGATATGACATCTTTAGAAAATGATAATGTTAAATATAGTGATTTATTAAACGGAGATGTAAAAGGGAAGAAAGTATTTTATATAAAAGAAATAATAGATATTAATAATTATGAAGGTGAAGTTGATAAAGAACTAGAAGAAGTATTTAAAAACTTTGAAAGTGTAAAAGAAAAATGTGGGGAATTAGGTATGGAAGTATGTGAAGAATCTATTGATATAAGATTATTGAAAGCTATATTTTCTACTTATATAACTATTTCTTGTGCTGAAGCAACTTCTAATAACTCTAATTTAACAGGAATTCAATTTGGGCCAAGAGGAGAAGGAAAAAATATTGAAGAAATAATGTTTGATGCTAGAACTAAAGGATTTTCAGAATTAATTAAACGTCGTTTTGTTTTAGGTAGTTATGTTTTACAAAAAGAAAATCAAGAAAAACTATTTTTAAATGCTGGAAGAATTAGAAGGTTAATTGTAGATAAGTTTAATGAATTATTTGAAAAATATGATGCATTTATTTTGCCTGGTTCATCTAGTATAGCTCCTAAATTTCAAAGTGAAAACATAGATAAATTATCTAATCGTTATTTACTATTAGAAAATCATATGGCAATTGGAAACTTTGGAGGTATGCCTAGTATTACAATTCCGTCAGGAAAAATAGATAATATGCCTATTGGTATATGTATAACAGGTAAGGCAAAAGATGATTTAAATGTATTAAATATTGCTTATGCCTTAGAAAATGTGTTAGGGCAAAAAGGAAAAATAGCAGGAAGGAGAATAAATAATGGAATATGATATAACAATTGGTTTAGAAGTACATTGTGAATTAAAATCTACATCTAAAGTATTTTCTCCAAGTCCTAATGCTTATTCAGAAAATCCTAATACAAATATATCAGTAATAGATTTAGCATTTCCTGGCATTCTACCTATAGTTAATAAAGAAGCAATTAGAAAAGCACTAACAGTGGCAACTGCTTTAAATTGTGAAACGCCTGAATATATGATATTTGACAGAAAAAATTATTATTATCCTGATTTACCAAAAGGATATCAAATAACTCAAATGCATTATCCAGTAGGTATAAATGGTTATTTAGATGTATATGTAGAAGATAAAGTTAAAAGAATATATATTCATGATACACACTTAGAAGAAGATACAGCAAGTTTGGATCATTATGATAAATATTCACTAATTGATTATAATAGATGTGGTGTTCCTCTTCTTGAAACAGTAACAGAACCGTGTATGCATAGTATTGATGAAGCAATGGCTTTTCTTGAGTCATTAAAGAGATTATTTTTATACACTGATGTTAGTGATGCTAAAACAGAACTTGGACAAATTAGATGTGATGTTAATGTATCTCTTTCTCCAACAGGATCAAAGGAACTTGGAGTTAAAGTAGAAATGAAAAATATAAATTCATTTTATAATGTAAAAATGGCTTTAGAAAGTGAAATTAAAAGACAAACTGAACTTCTTAATAACGGAAAAGCAATTGAAATGGAAACTAGGAGATACGATGAAGCTACAATGCAAACTTATAGAATGAGAAGTAAAGAAGAAGCTATTGATTATAAGTATTTCATAGAACCTAATATACCTCCGATTAAATTAACAGATGAACTAAAAAAAGAAGTAAAAGATTCTTTACCAGAACTTGCTTTCTCTAAAATTACTAGATATATAAATGAATACGGACTTTCTTTAGTAGATGCAAAGACAATAGCAAAAGATAAAGATATAGCAACTTATTATGAAAATATTGTTAATAGAGGAAAAGACCCTAAAATGGTATCAAATTGGGTTACTACTAGAGTTTTAGGATGCCTTTCTAAGGATGAAATAACAATTTCTGAATTTAATTTTACAGAAGATAAAATGGTAGAATTATTAGATTTTATAGAAAGTGGAAAAATATCTACTAAGCAAGCTAAAGATATATTTTATAAATGTAAAGAAGAAAATAAAACCCCTAAAAAAGTAGTTAAAGAAAGTGGTATGGAACAAATAACTGATGAAGAAGAAATTAGAAAAATAGTATTAGAAGTATTAGAGGAAAATAGTGACGTAGCAAAAGATTATAATCCTGAAAAAGGTAGAATGTTAGATTTCTTTATTGGTCAAACAATGAAAAAGTCAAGAGGTAAAGCAAATCCTGGAGTGGCTACAAAAGTACTTAAAGAGGAATTATTAAAATATGTGAACAGATGATTTATAAAAAATATAAATCATTTTTTTTATAAACAAATAACTAAAAAAATGGAAAATTTTTCCAATTTATGGTACAATGTTTTTGACGGAAGATGTCTATGACTAATTACAGTATCACTATACTAACTGTATAATTTTTCTCACCGGCTTCTTTCCGTTTGAAATACTTAAGGGTTACTTAAGTATTTTCATTTTGTTAATGACAGAAATTAAAATATATTGTATAATATTTATGCAAGGGTGGTGTTATTATGAAAGTTATTTTTTTAAAGGATTTAAGAGGACAAGGTAAAAAAAATGATATAAAAGAAGTATCTGATGGGTATGCAACAAACTTTTTAATAAAGAATGGTTATGCCGTTAAATATACAAAAACTAGTAGTAATATATTAGATGAACAAATAAAAGAAAGAGAATTAAAGGAAAAAGAAGATATAAAAATTGCTAGTGAAATAAAAGAAAAAATAGAAAAAGAAACAATTAAATTTAATGTTAAAGTAGGAAAAGATTCTAAAGTATTTGGTTCTATTTCTACTAAACAAATAGCAGAAGAATTAAAAAAGATTGGATATAATATAGATAAAAAGAATATTAAGATTGATATACCTTTAACTTCCCTTGGTACTCATATTGTAAAAATTAATTTACATAAGAAAGTAGAGGCTAATTTAAAAGTAGTACTTATAGAAAAGTAGGTGAGTTATGAATCAAGGATTACCTAATAATATAGAAGCAGAGAAAGCCTTGTTAGGTTCTGTTTTTTGGTCTTATGGTGCCCTTCAAAAAGCTTGTGAAGAAGTAGATAAAGAGATGTTTTATCTAGATAGTAACAGTAAAATATTTGAAGTAATATTAGAATTATATAAAGATAAAAAACCAGTAGATATAAATACTTTAACAACAGAACTCGTTAATAAAAAACTTATAAATACTGTTGGCGGAGTTGAATATTTAAACGAAATTACCGATAGCGTTGCGACTGGAGCAAATATAGAATATTATATAAATACAGTAGTAGAAAAGTTTACACTAAGAAGAATGATTGAAGTTGCTACTAATATAGTAAAGGTGGCAAATGATCCGGAAACTGATGTTTCTTTAGCAGTAGAACAAGCTGAAAAAAATATTTTGAATGTAGGGAAATTCCGTAGAACAACAGAATTTCGTAAGGTACAAGATGTTCTTGCTAAGGCACAAGAAGATTTAGAAATGCTTGCTAAAAATAAAGGAAGAATTACGGGACTTACAACAGGACTTATAGACTTAGATAATTTAACTGAAGGATTAAAGCCTACTCAATTAGTTATAATTGCAGCACGTCCTGCTGTTGGTAAAACTGCTTTTGCTTTAAACATTACTTGTGCAGCGGCTAAAGCAACAAAGAAGAATATTGCTGTATTTTCATTAGAAATGCCTGCGGAACAATTAATAATGAGAATGATTAGTTCTTTAGGACAAATAGATAATAAAAAGTTACAAACAGGAAAAATGGAAAATGAAGATTGGCGTAGAGTTAATGAAGCAATAAGTCAACTTGCAGATACTAATATCTATTTTCATGATGCAGGGGGAATAACTGCTAGCGAAATTAAAGCAAAATGTCGCAGATTATCTACTCAAGGAGAAGGATTAGGTTTGGTTATAATTGACTATTTGCAGTTAATTGACTCATCTAATAAATATTCTGGATCAAGACAACAAGAAGTATCAGAAATATCTAGGGCACTCAAAACAATGGCTTTGGAATTAGAAGTTCCTGTTATAGCTTTATCGCAGTTATCTCGTAGTGTTGAAAAAAGAGAAGATAAAAAACCAGTACTTAGTGACTTAAGAGAATCTGGTTCAATAGAACAGGATGCCGATATAGTAGCGGCTCTTCATGCGCCTGATGTACAAATACCTGAAGGTGATGATGTTCCAGTTCCAATTCAATTAATTATACTAAAACATCGTAATGGACCAATAGCTACTATTGACATGTTATTCAAAAAGAAGACATCGACATTTTTATCGATAAGAAAAGAAGGTGGTACTAGTGGAAAATAATACTAAATGGAGTATATCTTCTATTTGTTTAGTTATTTTTATTTCATTATCAGTGTTTTTGTTAGGGTTTAATAAGTCTGATAATAGAGTACCTATGGAAGCATATACTGTTTATCTTGAAGGAGAAAAAATTGGTGTAATTTCTTCAAAAGAAGATTTTGAAAATTATATTAATACTAAAGAGAAACAGTTAAAAGAAAAATATGAAGTAGATACAATTTATTCTCCTAAAGGAGTAGAAATAAAAAAGACAACAACATATAAAGATGAAATTAAAACAAATGATTATATATATAATAAGATAATAGAGACTAAAAAATTTACAATTAAAGGTGTTGTAGTTACAATTACTAGTAGTGAAGGTGAGGAAACAACAACACAAACTATTAATGTTATTAATAAAGAAATCTTTGATGAAGCGCTTAATAATACGATTAAAGCTTTTGTAAATATTGAACAATATAATGAATATTTAAATGGGACACAAGCAGAAATAGAAACAACTGGTAGAATAATAGAAAATGTTGATTTACAAGATGAAGTTACATATAAAGATGATTTAATATCTGTTGACGAATATATTTTTACTGATGTAGATGAACTTGCTAAATATTTATTATATGGGACTCTTGAAGAACAATCTACTTATGTTGTACAAGCAGGAGATACTATAGAAGAAGTTGCTAGTGCTAATAAGTTAAATGTTCAAGAATTTTTAATTGCTAATCCGGCTTTTACTAGTGCAAATAATTTATTATATGAATCCCAAGAAGTAGTAGTTGGATTAATTGATCCAATTATTAATGTGGTGGTAGAATACCATGCAGTTGAAGAAGAAGAAAAAGCATTTGAAACTGAAATACAATATGATGATACGCAGTATAAGGGATATGAAGAAGTTTTAAGAGAAGGAGAAAATGGATTATATCAAGTTGTCAGAAAATATCAATATTTAAATGGACAATTACAAGATGCAGTTGTTGTTAATTCAACTGAATTAAAACCATCTGTAAATAAAGTTGTAGTAAAAGGAGATAAATATGTTCCGGAAGTAGCTGATTTATCTTATTGGGCATGGCCTACAGCAAGACCTTATACAATTACTACATATTATGAATGGAGATGGGGAGCTTTCCATGATGCACTAGACATTTATGTAGGATACAATAGTCCGATATATGCTGCTAACAATGGTACTGTATATAAAATTGGTTTAGGATGTACTCCTGGATATTTGTCATGTAATGGAAGACAAGGAAACTATGTTTTAATAAATCATAATGCAGGAGGATATTACACAATTTATATGCATATGAATGAGATATGGGTACATGAAGGAGATACTGTCGCTAGAGGTCAACAAATAGGAACTATGGGTAATACTGGTAATGTTTCACCTGTTCCAAGTTCTTATAGTCCTTATGCAGGAACTCACTTACATTTTGGGGTTAGAGTAGGTTCACCTTATGGTCGAACAATAAATCCATTTAATTTATACTGATGAAAGTAATAGTATTATCAAGTGGTAGTAAAGGTAATACCACTTATGTTGAAACTGAAACAACTAGGATCTTAATTGATATTGGCAATAGTTGTAAGTATGTAAAAGAAAGGTTAAAGGAGTTAAATGTTGACCCTAAAAGTATTGATGGAATTTTAATTACCCATACTCATAAAGATCATATTAAAGGATTAGAAGTTTTTACTAAACAATACGGAACAAAAGTGTATTGTACAGAAAAAATGTTTAAGTATATTGATTATATTAAAGATTATGAATTTATTATAAATGATGAATTTGAAGTGGGAAATATTACAATTAAAGTTATAAAAACATCACATGATACAGAAGATTCAAATGGTTATATATTATCTTCTAGTGGTCATTCTTTAGTGTATATTACTGATACAGGATATATAAATCAAAAATATTTTGAATGTCTAACTAATCATAATGTATATATATTAGAAAGTAACCATGATATAGAAATGTTAAATAATGGTCCGTATCCATATGAACTTAGAAAAAGAATATATGGGGATAAGGGACATCTTTCTAATGTAGATTGTTCCAAATATTTAACGAGTTTTATAGGAGATAGAACTAAATGTGTTATGCTTGCCCATTTAAGTGAAGAAAATAATAATCCTGATATAGCATATCAAACTTTAATTGATAAGTTGGACTCTTCAAACAAGCATGTAGACAATATTATAATAGCTAAACAAAATGAAGTAACGGAGTTTGTAGAAGTATGATAAAAATAATATGTGTAGGAAAAGTGAAAGAAAAATATTTAAGAGATGGTATTGATGATTATTTAAAAAGGCTTACCAAATATCATAAAATAGAAATAATAGAAATAAATGATTCTAATATGGAAGAAGAAGCAAAAGGGATAATTAGATATATTAATCCTAGGGATTACGTAATAACTTTAGAAATAGAGGGAAATATGATTAGCTCAAAGGAACTATCTAATATAATTGATAAGACTTTTATAACAAACTCTAATATTGATTTCATAATTGGAGGATCAGAAGGTCTATCTAGTTCTATTAAAAATATTAGTAACTACAAATTATCTTTTTCAAAATTAACTTTTCCTCATCAACTTTTCAGACTTGTTTTATTGGAACAAATTTATAGAAGTTTTAAAATATTGAATAACGAAACTTATCATAAATAAATTTATAAACTTTTTGAAACTAGGCAAAAAAGATGCTTAGTTCTTTATTTTTTGATAAAATATAATATATGATGGTAAAAAAACGACAAAATTTGAAAAAAACGAAAAAAAGTTAAAAAAAGTGTTGACACAAGAAATAATAAATGATATATTATTAATGCGCTTGAGAAAAGCGCAAAGGAAAAAAATGTTCTTTGAAAACTGAGCAAAATGTCAATTTTTGATAGCTAGGATAAAATAAGAAAACTTAATAAAAAAAATAAATTTTTTTGGAGAGTTTGATCCTGGCTCAGGATGAACGCTGGCGGCATGCCTAAGACATGCAAGTCG
>CALVXD010000007.1 GCA_944368815.1 uncultured Bacilli bacterium | reverse complement strand
ATATTCATTATATATCATTTTTAGAAAAATAAAAAGACTATTTTCAAAATCTTACGACTTTGTCAACAGTCTGAGAAGAAGTATCTCTACTTCTCCTCTTTATAAAGTTTAGATAAATTATCTAACTCTTCAACTAAACTGTCTACTTGAGTCCAACTTGTAAGCCTTGCACCCGAAGCATATTTATGACCACCACCACCAAAACGTGATGCCAAATCGTTTATATATGGGCCTCTAGATCTTATATTTGCCCTAATTAGATTACTTTTCTTATCTTCAGAAAAGAAAACCCATACTAATATTTCATCGACATATTTTAAATTATTAATCATATTTCCAGCACTTGCAGAATCTACACCAAATTCTTTCATTAAATCTTCAGTTATTTTAATATATGCTACTCCATTATCTGTAATTTGTAAATTTTGATAAACATATCCTTGAAATTTAATTTCCGCAAGTGGTCTTATATATAATGGTTCATATACACTAGTAAAATTTAAACTAATTTTATTAATTAATTTGGTTACTAAATCAAATGTTTTTGCAGATGTATAATCATGTAAAAACCTATCAGTATCAGATACTATTCCTGTATAAATGTTTTTAGCAACTTCTTCTGTTAATGGTAATTTTAAGCAAAATATCATATCTAATATTATTTGACAAGTACTAGAAGCATTATCATCTACACAATCTATATTTGCGTAATTATCTACTATTGGATGATGATCTATTTTTATAATATAGTTATAATCTTTTAAATCTGCTCCATCTATTCTTTTTATATCAGGAGTATCCAAAACAATTAATAATGAATTATTAGGGATTTTTTCTATTTTATCTAATGTTCCTAAATATTTAAACCTACTAGCCGGATTTCCAATTGCATACACATTCTTATTAGGAAACTTAGTTTTTATAATATCTCTAAGAGCTAGTTGTGAACCTAGTGCATCAGGATCTGGGCCAATATGTCTAGTAATTACTATATTATTATATTTTTTTATTTGTTTATATATTTGTTTATATATACTTTTCATATTACCTTTCTACGATATTATAAGTATCTCTTGCAATCATTAATTCTTCATCTGTTGGAATTACATAGCATAATACTTTAGAATTATCAGTACTAATTTTTTGAACTTCTCCTCTTGTATTGTTTGCATTTTCATCTAATTCAATTCCAAAGCATGATAACTTCTTAATGATATTTGCTCTTACATCAATTGCATTTTCGCCAATACCACCAGCAAAACAAATAACATCTACTCCATTTAATAAAGCATAATAACTAGCAATATAATTTACTACTCTTCTTTCATAAATTTCTTCTGCTAAAATACAACGTTCATTACCATTTCTTATTCCTTCTGAGATATCTCTTGAGTCACTACTAACTCCACTAACTCCTAAAAATCCACTGTGTTTATTTAAGTCGTTAGAAACTTCTGCTAAAGTTTTTCCTGTTTTAGCAATTACATATGGAATAATACTTTCATCAATATCTCCACTTCTTGTTCCCATCATAAGTCCTGCATTAGGAGTAAATCCAAGTGATGTATCTAAAACTTTTCCTGAATCAATAGCAGTAATACTTCCACCATTACCTAAGTGGCAACTAATAACCTTTAAATCATTTCTTCCTAAAACTTCTGATATTTTAAAATTTACATATTTATGGCTAGTTCCATGGAAACCATATTTTCTAACACCATATTCTGTATACCACTCATATGGTACGGGATAAATATATGCTGATGCTGGCATTGTTTGATGAAATGCTGTATCAAAAACTGCTACATTTTTAACATTAGGTAATATTTTATTAAATACTTCTATTCCCATTAAATTAGCAGGATTATGTAAAGGTGCTAAATTACATAATTCTTGTATTGTATTTTTTACATTTTCATCTACTAATACAGAATTTGTATATTTTTCTCCTCCATGAACAACTCTATGACCTACCGCTCCAATTTCTTCTAGAGAATTAACAACATGATTAGCAATTAATTCATCTAATAAAGTTTTAACTGCCACTTCATGATTAGGTAAATCTTTTTCTTTTTTAATTTTTTCTCCATTAATTTTTATTGTATAGAAACTATTATCTATACCTATTCTTTCAAAAACTCCACTGATTAGAACCTCTTCTTCAGGCATTTTAAATCCTGTAAATTTTAAAGAAGAACTTCCTGCATTTACTGATAATACTATCATATATTCCACCTCTTTCAATTTCATTATATCATATTTTTTTTAATTTTATTAATCTTCTCCCATTTGATTCATTATTTGTGGTAACATTTGTTTCTTTCTAGACACTAATTTGTCAACAAAAGTTAATTGTTCTAATTTTGGTAAATCAAATGATAATTTTAATATTTCTTCTGCTCTATCACTATATATTAGATAAGAACCATTTTTCAAAATATCTGTTACAAATAATGTTACAAAATAATAATTATTTCTTTCACATACATCGTTAAGTAAAGTTATATATTCTTCTATATCTTTAGATATTTCTTCAATATTTGTTGTTATTATTTGTCCTAATCCAATCTTTTTATTATCTACTGTATAAGTTTTAAAATCAGTATATAATATTTCTTCTATTGTCTTTCCTTTTAATGATGTACCAGCTTTTATCATATCGTATCCATATTTTTGATAATCTACTCCTGCAATTTCACTTAAGTTTTTTACTATTTCTCTATCTAGTTCTGTAGTAGTTGGAGAGGTTAATATTAATGTATCTGATAAAATACCTGACAACATTAATCCTGCCATATCCTTAGGAATATCAATATTATTTTCCTTATATAATGTATATATTATAGTATTTGTACTACCTACAGGCATATTTCTAAAATTAATTGGCATATTAGTACCTATTGTACCTATATTATGGTGATCTATTATTTCTAGTATATTAGCATCTTCTAATCCAATAGCACTTTGTTCATATGAGTTATGGTCAACTAAGATAACATTTTTCTTATTATCATATCCAACATCTGAAAATCTAAGTATACCCATACATTTTCCATTTTTACCAATTACTGGATAATAACTATATCTTGTCTTATTAGCTATCTTTATAAAATTATTTAAGTCTTCATTTTCATCTATACATAATACTTTACGATCATTTAATATAGTTGTAACATTATTACATAAACTAAATAATTTTGTCGCCTCTAAAGTTGAATAATCAGTAGATATTATGTTTACATTATTTTGTTTTGCTAATTCAAGATGTTCCTCTTTTATAGATCTTCCACCTGTTATTACAATTAATTTTATACCATTTCTTATTGCATATTCTATTATGCTATGACGATCTCCTATTATTAAAATATCACTATTATTAAGTTTAATTTCTTCTATAAATGTAGTACTTCTATAACCCGCTACCAATAAATTACCTTTAATTTCATCATTGTATCTAAGTATTTCTTTACCTTTTATTGCATCTATTATATTATCATATGAAGTATCTACTAAATTATAGTTCCCTTCAAATTGTGCTTTAGCAATATCTTTCATACTGATTATACCTAACATTTGTTTTTTACTATCTACTACTGGAATTTTACTAATTCCTGCTTTCTGCATTTTATAATATGATGTAAATATTGATTCATTTTCATTTATAGTATAATTTTTTGTATATTTTAAATCCTTTACTTTTATATTTACATCATTTAAAAACATTGGTTCTTTTACATTGAAATAATTTAAAGCAAACTTAGACTCTAAATTTATCGAACTTAATACAACAGGTATTGTATTAAGACCTAATTTATTTTTTAAATATGATAAAGTTATCGCCGCCGTTACACTATCTGTATCGGGATTTCTATGTCCAAAAATATATATTTCATCTTTTTTTTGCATACTTCCACTTCCATTTCTATATGGGTATTATAACATTGTTGTATAACATTGTAAAGAATTATACATTTGATTTTATATAAGATTATTGTCAAATTATGTCGAAAATGTTATAATAGATAAAGTAGAAAAGGTGGTACAATTAATGGCAAATGATACAAATGGAAATTTAGAAAAGAAAGTTGTAAAGAGAAGAAAAATCAGTTATCAAAAAGTTTTTTCATTCGTAAGTGCTGGTTTTATAATTGGATGTTGCATATTTTATGGAACTAGATTTTTAACTTTATACTTAGAAAATAGAAAAGAAGAAATAAAATTAGAAGATACTTTATCACAGGTTGTTAAAGAAAATAATAATTTAAAAGAAGTTAATGGGGACTATTACTTTCAAAATGATGTAGATAACAATTATTTAATGTACTCTAATATATTATGGAGAATAATAAAAGTTAATAATGATAATACAGTAAAATTAATTAGTAATGATGTTTTAACATATTTATCATATGGAGAAAATGATTATGAAAATTCTTATATGAATATGTGGTTAAATAAAACTGATGATGATAATACAGGAATATTAGAAAATTTACTTAACACTCCATATAATTATTTAACAAATGATGGAATTTGTAAAGATAATATTAATGATACAAAGCATATAACATGTGATGAAATTAATGACACAAATTTGATTGGTACTTTATCTATGTTTGATTATGTAAATGCTGGAGGAAAAGATTCTTATTTAAATATTGATAAATATTTTTACTTATCTACACTAAAAGATAATGACAATATATGGTATGTTAATGATAGTGGCAACGTTTCTAGTGCAGATGGTAGCGATATTTATGGAATAAGACCTACAATTACATTAAAAAGTAACAGTAAAAGTATTAGTGGTGATGGTACTCTTAATAATCCTTATGTGATAGATGAAAATTATTTATTTGGTAGTTATGTAAAATTAGGAGAAGATATTTGGAGAGTTTATGATATTGATGGTGATAATATTAAGCTATCTTTAAATGATTATTTGAAAGAAGACGGAGAAGAACTTTTATATAAATATTCTACTAATGGATATTATCATAATGATACAATAAAAGGATCACTTGCATATTATCTTAACAACACATATTTAAATAGTCTATCATATAAAAATAATATAATTAATAATAAATGGTCAAATGGAATTTATGGTTCTAACAATGATTATGATTACAAAGACACTTTAAATACAAAAGTAGATACCAAAATTAGTGTTCTTAGTGTTGGGGATATCATATTAAATGATGATTTATCAGATTACTATTTATCAACCGGTGTATCTAAATCAAATTCAATGGTATACACTGTAAAAGGTAATGGTACATTATATGGAAAAACTTCTACTAGCGAATCTAAAATTGTACCAACTATAAGTATTGATAAAAACATTTTAACAAAAGGAAATGGTACTATTAATAGTCCGTATGAAATGGAGTAAATTATGAAAGAAAAGAAAAATAAAAAGAAAAAAAAGATATACAAATCCACAATAATGTTTATAATTTTAGATATAATTGTAGCAGCATGTTTCTTTATTACTTATGGACCTTATGATAAATTAAGAAACCTTTATGTTACAACAGCAATGAAGACTATGAATCATCAATATTTTGCTAAAATATTCTATAGTGATGCAACTATTGAAAAAATTATGGCTTCCAACTATTTTGTGGAAATAAATGAAGATTCAAATTTAGATGATTTAGTTATTGATACCTCTGAAAAAGATCACTATGATAATGAATATCAAAAAGAATTATTAACTAGAGATCCAGGAAATGATTTATATAAAGTAATCGACTTAAAAGTTGGTAGTAGTGATGGTTATTTAGTAGCTATTTACGAACCAGAAAAAGTTAAATTAATTTCAAGCAAACAATTTAATGCAGGAACATATGGAGAAAGAATTTTAACTATGTGTGAAAGATACGGTGGAGTTGTTTGTATTAATGGCGGAGGTTTTGTTGATAATGGAATGGGATCTGATATACCAATAGGATATGTAATAAAAGACGGTGAAATTGTATGGCCTGCTGACGGAAATAGTGATGCAAGAGGAAATTTAGTAGGAATGACAGCAGATGGTAAACTTAAATTAATGAGTAATGCTAATGGACAAGAAGCATTAGATGCTGGTGTTGTTGACGCAATGGAATTTGGACCATTTCTCATCGTTAATGGTAAATCATTAGAAATTACTGGTGATCCTTGGGGAAAAGCACCTAGAGTAGCTATCGGACAAACAAAAGAAGGTGTATTACTATTTTTAGTTGTCGACGGAGAAAACTATATAAATGGTGCATCACTTAGAGATATGGTAGAAATATTTGAAAGATATGGAGCTGTTAATGCAGCTAACTTAGATGGTGGTCAATCATCTTCATTAGTAATTAATAACAAATTATATAATAATCCTCCAGCTGCAGCAAAAGCACAAGGCGGAAGATATGTTGTTACAGGATGGGGACTAATCCCATAGAAAAAAGGCTTCAAACAAAGCCTTTTCAGACTGTTGACAAACTACCTTTTTTGAAAAAATCTAAAAATTGAATTTTCAAAAGTGGGAGTAAAACTTTAAAAATCAAATAATTTTAGATGATAATTTCCTAAAATTGTTCTTTTTTTATATTAAAGTGGGGAATATAAAAAGCCGATTGACAAAGCCGATTTGAAAAATCGACTTTGTCAACGGCCTGAAAAGGCTTCAAACAAAGCCTTTTCTTTTATTTAGATTTTTTTAATATGGTATCTATATTTATTTTTTTTTTATTATCTATAATAGTATCTATTATTATATTTTCAATATTAGATACTATTATTTTATTTATTTTTCTTGCCCCAAATTCTTCATAATTACTTAAATTTATTATTTCCTTAATTACATTATTTGATATATTAATTTTGTATTTCGAATATTTATTTTTTAATTTTAATAATTCATTTTTTATAATTTTTTTAATATTTTCTTCATTTAACCTGTTAAAATCAATTATTCCATCTATTCTATTAATAAAAGCTAATTTAAATTCACTTTTTAATGATGATAAAATTTGATTTTCATGTTCAATATTAAAACCTACATTATTATTTTCATATCCAATATTCGTAGTCATTATTATAATATTATTATTAAATTTTATTGTATTTCCTTTAGCATCTTTAATTTCTCCTTCATCTAATATTTGGTATAACAAGTTTATAATTTTAGGATGAGCTTTGTCTATTTCATCTAATAAAATCACACTATTAGGTTTATTTCTAATTTCTTCTAAAATATTTTTATTATCATCATAGCCTACATATCCTGGAGCGGACCCAATAATTTTATTTACAGACATTGAATCAGAATATTCGCTCATATCTAATCTAATAAAATTGTTTTCTCCAACTAATTCTTTGGCGTATATTTTAGAAAGAAAACTTTTTCCTACTCCCGAAGGACCTACAAACATAAGTGAATAAACTTTATTATCTTTATATCCAAGTTTAATTCTTTTGGTAATATTTACTAATTTATTAATTGCATTTTCTTGTCCAATAATATTATTTTTTAATTTATTTTCTATATTTTTAATTATTTTTGCATTATCTTGTAATATTTCATAAACTGGTATCTTTGTTTTAATATTAATAACATTAGCAACATCTTTAATTGTTACTTCTTTATATTCTGTTTTTTTGTTATGATTTAACCCTAGTTCATTAATTTTTGACAATATCTCTTTTTCTTCTTTTCGATATTCATAAGCTTTTTTTAAATTATTTTCTATAATAAAATCATTCTTTAATTTATTTAATTCTTTTAACCGATCGTTTAACAAGTCAATTTTGCTTTTATTACTATTATTTTGTATACTCACTTTAGCACACACTTCATCTAAAATATCAATAGATTTATCAGGTTCATTTCGGTCATATATATATTTTTCCGTTAAATTTAATATTTCATCTATTAATAACTCAGATATTTTTACTTTGTGATATTTTTCATATATTGGTCTTAATTTTAATAATATATTTTTTGTTTTTTCTTTAGAAGGAGATTCTACTATTATCTTTTGAAATCTTCTTTCTAATGCTCCATCTTTTTCAATAAACTTTTTATATTCAGAAATAGTTGTGGCTCCAATACATTTTATTTTCCCTCTTGCTAAAGCCGGTTTTAATATATTAGAAGCGTCTATTGCGCCTTCCGCGCCTCCAGCTCCCACTAACGTATGTATTTCATCAATAAATAAGATTATATCTCCATCTTCTTCTATTTCTTTTAATAGCTTTTTTATTCTTTCCTCAAATTCTCCTCGATATTTTGTTCCCGCAACTGCAGAAGCCATATCTAAAGATATTACTTTTTTATTTTTTAAATTATCAGGAACTCTATTGGACGCAATTAAATTACATAATTCTTCCACTATTGCTGTTTTACCTACTCCTGGTTCCCCTATTAATATAGGATTATTTTTAGTTCTTCTACATAGTATTTCAAGTACCCTGCTCACTTCTTCTTCTCTTCCAATAACCGGATCTAATTCACCATTTTTAGCCTTATCTGTTAAATTAATTCCTAATTCTTCTATCAATAACTTTTTATTCCTTTTATTTAGTGCTTTTTTTGTTTTTTTAGATATAAAACATTCATAAATGTCATCCATGTCTACATCCATTTTTATAAATATTCTAATCGCTATACCTTCGCCTTCTTCAATTAATGCTGAAAATAAATTTTCAATTTCTACTTCCCCATTAGAACTGTCTTTACTATCAATTATAGCATTTTCAATTATTTTTTTTAAAAGTGGCGTATATAAGAATAATTCTGTTTCCTTTGTACCTTTACCTATTACATTTATAATTTCATTTTTAAACGAATTATAATTAACCCCATAATCATTTAATTTATTAGAAATCCCATTGCTTTCTTTTAATATTGCTAATATCAAATGCTCTGTCCCAACATATGGATGTTTTAAATCTTTCATTTCTTCTTTTGCATTATTTAAAATAATTTGTGCTTCTTCACTAAAGTTACCTAACATTTTATACCCCTTTCTTTATATCCTATGAATATTATGTATAACTTTTGCAAATTTTAAACACACACAACAAAAAAAGATAATTTTCATTATCTTAATCGTCTGCAAAAAAGTCATCAAAGAATGCATCATCACTAGTTCCATCTTCGTATACATTATCAGTTGGTTCTGCTTTAATTTCTTCTTGTTCTTTAGCTTGTTCCTCTTTTTCTTTCTTTTCTTCTTCTTCAAGTTCTGCTATTTTAGCATCTATTCTTTTAACCAAATCATCAACGTTAAATCCTGAATCATTTGAACTACTAGAAGACCCAAATGATGGAAGGCCTCCCATACCTCCGAATGGTGAACCACCAAGAGGTCTTCCCCCAAGCATTGAAGCCATATCTGGTCCTGATAACATTTCATTCATTTTTTCTTTTTTCTTTTCTTTTACAAATTCCCTTATTTCAAATAATTCAACAGGCTTTCTTTCTCTAGTAGGAAATACTGCTTTACCATAAGTTTTTCCCCAATCCATTTTAAAATTAGGTACTAATTTTGTTTTAAAAGGCATCATCCTAAGTCGCATAGTTATAATTTCAAACTGACTTAATCTTTGTAAATCGCTTACTGTAACAAGTGGTGTTGATGCAGTTTTATCTTTCTCTTTTGATTTTACTTCACCACACATTTTACTTATTTCTTCTAAGGCCGCTAACTCATTACTTATCAAATACATTATGTTACAGTTACCTTTTATAGTTTCTGCATTTTCTTTACCATATACTTGTGTTAATTGAGCATAGTTTTGAATAATAAAGTTAAACCTAATCAACCTACTTCTTGCTGCTGTTACCATTGTTGTAACATCTTTAAGTGGTGGCATATTAGCAAACTCATCCAATATAAAGTTTGTTCTATAAGGAAGTTTTCCTCCACTTTCTTGAGCTACATCAATTAATGTTTCATAACATTGTTTAATAAATATTGTAGCAAGAGGGTGTAATGTCTTTTTTTCATCTTGAATTATCATAAATACTGCTGTTTTCTTTCTTCCAATATCTTTCATGTCAAAGTCACTATAACTTAACATTTCAGATAAATTTTCACGAGCAGAAAATATTTTAATTTTTTGTTTAAAAGTTGATAAAATACCACCTTTAGTTTCTTCCGGTGCATATACAGTACCTGAAGCATTAATATATGCTGGTTTAGAAGGATCTTTTCCATTGAAATATTCCTTAATGTAATTACTATTAGGTCCTCCAAATCTTTCTTCACCAATTGTAGCCATTAAATTTATGCTATTTAAATTTATTTGATTTTCTGTTCCATCTTCAAAAAGTCCTAATGAAAGTCCAGAAAAATAGTCTGCTCCTGATTTTTCCCAAAATGGATCAGCATTTCCACTCTTTTCTTCATACAATATATTTAAAGCTAAGTCATCTAATAATTCTATTGCTTTATCCATATTTCCTTCTTTATATAAGTTATAAGGAAGAGTCATTGGATTCCATGCGTTACCTCTCTGAGGATCACGGAAATTAAGAACAACTATATTGTATCCTCTTTCTCTAAGCATCTCTGCTGTATTTTCATATATTTCACCTTTTGGGTCTGTTATAATCATAGATTCTTCATGTTTAGCTAAACTTTGAACAAGCGGAAATACAACAATTTGTGTTTTACCTGAACCTGTAGCACCCACTATTAAATTGTGCATTTCACCATTATCTACCCACATCTTATGTCCATTATTTATAACAACCAAACCTGCTGAATCAGCAGAATATGCTTTAGGATCAACTTCTTTTAATGTTTTCTTCATTTCACTATCTTTACACCATCTTGAATATCCCTTATCTTTTTTCTTTGTTGAAAATCCAAATCCCTTTTCTCTATCAAAAAAATAAGAACCTACTGCTGTAAAAATACCTACTAATGCAATTAAAAATAAAGTAAAAGTTGCACCAATAAAATCAGGTGTAAAAGCTTTAAAAGGTACTATTCCATATACTTTACCTTCAGTAGCCAAAGAATTGGCGTTTAATACACCAACAGCACAAATATATAATAAAAACACACAAAATCCACAAAAAATTGCAATATCTTTGGGTTCTGCTCTAAATTTCATACTATTCCTCCTCACAATAAATCATTTTAATTATAGCACATTAAGTAAAATCTATCAATTATTTTTATTTTATCTAGTAGATTATTTTCTTTTATGATATTATTAATATAAGGAGCGGTTCTATGAATGATGTTTGTATTAATGAAGAAATAGAAAAATTTATTATTAAATATAAAAAATTTATGACTAAAGATATATATATAACAAACAAGATGTACTATACATTTTTAAAAAAATATAAATATTTATACACTTATATTCATCATAATGATACCAATTTTAATTTTTTAAGAAACATTGTTATTAATCAAAAACAGTTAATTAAAAGACATAATTCTAATTACGTCAATCGTAAACTAGTAGAATATAAAGAATACTTTGATAATATGTTTAAAAATATCGATGAAAATATCTTACTTGATGATAATCAGAGAAAAGCAATTATTTGTGAAGAAGATAATCTCTTACTAATAGCAGGCGCAGGTTCAGGTAAAACTACAACAATGACCGCTAAAGTTAAATACTTAATAGATAAATGTAATTATAAAGAAAAGGATATTGCAATTATTTCTTTTACTAATAAAGCCTGTGATGAAATTAAAGATAAATTACAAAATGGATTTGGATTAGAAAATATTGATGTATACACTTTTCATAAATTAGGTCTTACCTTACTAAGAGCCTCTACCAATAAAAAATTAGATATTATTGAAACCAGTGGTCAATATAAAATCTTTATTAATTATATTAAAAACATTTTGTTTAAAGATAAAGAAAAATTTAATGACTTTTATAATGCTTTTAACTATATATTAAATTTAAGTGATAATTTTAAAAATTTTAATAACTTTAAAGAATATCACGACTATCTATATAAAAGAAAATATACTAAAAATAATACTGATTTAAAAATATATATAGAAGCTCAAGTTAATAAAAGAAAAAACTATTATAAAACAATTAAAGGAGAAATTGTAAAATCCAAAGAAGAAGTTGATATTGCTAATTTCTTATATTTAAATTCTATTGATTATGAATATGAAAAAAGTATAAATAAAAATATTAAAAATAATAAAACTTATAAACCTGACTTTTATATATATGAAAATGAACTATTTAACTACATAGAACATTTTGGTGTAGATGAATTAGGAAATAATAGTAGTTTTACCGAAAAAGAACTAAAACATTATTTATCAACATTGAAACTAAAAAAAGAATATCATAAAAAATACTTTGATAAAGATCTATTTATAATAAGTTATTCTAACAAAGATAGAAAGAAAATTATTAATACCTTAAGAGAAGAAATAAAAAGACGTGGATATACATTTAGAAAAAGATATTTAAACGAAGTATATGAAACATTAAAAAATACTAGTGAAGATATTTACTTCTATGATTTTATAAACCATTTATTAATACCATTTATTAGTTATTTTAAAGGAAGTAATAAGGATAAAAATGATTTTAAAGAATTATATAAACAAACACATGATGATAAACTTTTATTAAAACTTAAAGTTATTGAAGATTTTTATGATTATTATGAAACTAAACTAAAAGAAAATAATTTAATTGATTTTGAAGATATGATTAACTTAGCATATAAAAATATTAATAATATAAAAGAAAAAGATTTAGGAGTTAATTACAAATACATAATTATTGATGAATATCAAGATATATCAGTTCAAAGATATAATTTAACTGCTAAGATTGCTAATTTATTTAAATCTAAGATATTTGCAGTGGGAGACGATTATCAAACGATCTTTTCTTTCGCAGGTTCTAGAATTGATTTATTTACTGATTTTAAAAAATATATGAAAGATGCTAGTGTAATACCAATTGAAAATACATATAGAAATTCTCAAGAATTATTAGATCTAGCCGCAGACTTTATTAATAAAAACAAAAGTCAAATTGAAAAAAGATTAAAATCAAGTAAGCATTTAGATAAACCTGTGGAAATATTTACATATGAAGATAGTAATGTATATTCAAGAGATACTAATAAATCTAAAGTAATTAATGATATTATTATAAACATCAATAAAAATAATTATAAAGATAAAATATTATTACTATGTAGATATAAAAAAGATATTGATTCTATTACCAATAATAATTATTTTATAAAAAAGAATAAAGAAAAAATAATATGTAATAATTGTAAAGATGCTAATATTACATATTTGACTATTCATTCTTCAAAAGGATTAGGATTTGATCAATGTATTTTAATTAATGCTATCGACGATAAATATGGATTTCCTTCAAAAATTGAAGATGATCCATTAATAAAGTTAATTAAACCTAATAATGAAGAAAACATATTATTTCCTGAAGAAAGAAGATTATTTTATGTTGCACTAACTAGAACTAAAAATAAATTATATATAGTTTGCCCTAAATCTAAAGTATCAACATTCGTAAAGGAAATTGCTTATAACAAAAATGTTTTAATACATAAGAATTCAGAATAATACCTGGATTCTTTTTTGCAAATAAAAAAAGAGTAGTATCTACTCAAATTAATGATTATCAATTAAATGAACGTTATCTAGAAGTACCCCCGTTCCTTCCGCTACACATGTAAGTGGACTTTCAGCAATAAATACAGGAACTTTTAATTCTTGTGATAACAACTGATTAAATCCATCTACTAGTGCTCCACCACCAGTAAGTACAATGCCCTTATCTATAATATCTGCAGATAATTCAGGCGGAGTTTGTTCTAATATACTTTTAGCAGCCTTAACAATAGTATAAACACTCTCTCTTAATCCTTCTTCTACTTCATCAGAAGTAAGAGTTATTGTATGTGGAAGTCCTGTTACTAAGTCTCTTCCACGAACTTCCATCTTTTCTACTTTAGAACCAGGAAATACTGTACCAATTGTCATCTTTATATCTTCAGCAGTTCTTTCTCCTACTAAAAGTTTGTACTTGTCTTTTATATATTTAATTATATCATTATCAAAAGCATTACCTGCTACTCTAATCGATGTACTGTTTACTATTCCTCCTAAAGAAAGTATTGCTATATCTGTTGTTCCTCCACCAATATCAATTACCATATTAGCACTAGGTTTAGATATATCCATACCTGCTCCAATTGCAGCTACTTTAGGTTCTTCCTCTAAAAATACTTTCTTCGCTCCTGTTCTTTCCGCTGCTTCCTTTATAGCATTTTTTTCTACTTGTGTAATGTTTGAAGGGCAACAAATAAGTATTCTAGGACGAGAAAAAAAGTTCTTACCATTTACTTTCTTTATGAAATAATTAAGCATAACTTCCGTCGTTTCAAAGTCTGCAATTACACCATCTTTCATTGGTTTTATTGCTTTTACTTTTCCTGGAGTCCTCCCTAACATTTCATGAGCTTCTATTCCTACTGCAAGTGGTCTTTTTGTTTCTGAATCGATTGCCACTACACTTGGTTCATTTAATACTATGCCTTGTCCTTTTATATATATAAGTACATTTGCAGTACCTAAATCTATTCCGATGTCTTTATTAAACATTAAATCACCATCCCTAGTTCTTATTTTACCACATTTAGCCATTTTTAGTTGCTTTTTTTAAGTAAAAACTTCATTTTTGTCGCTTCTCCACCTCTTATATGTCTAATATCAGTGTGATACTGTAAAATTTTAGCAACTTCCTTATATTTTTCTTTATTTATTTCTAATAATCTATCACTTAAGTCTTTATGAACTGTGCTTTTACTTACTTTAAATATACTTGCTATTTCTCTTACTGTTTTATTCGTTTTTATTATATAGTCACTTTCTTCTATTACTCTCTCCATAATCTTTTTATTCATATAATTCACCTAGTAAATTATATTTATTAATTATGAGTTTATGTGAAAAAAGCGGAAAAATACCGCTTAATCTAAATCTTCTAAGTTTTTATCGTAGTATTCTTCAGGATTAACTACTAATCCTTGGTAATATAATTCAAAATGTAAATGATTACCCATATCACTATTTATATTAGAAGTTCCACTTTTACCAATTGCTTGTCCAGAAATAACTTTATCTCCTTCTTTAACATTAACTTCTGACAAACTTTGATATACACTAACAAGTTCAGTGTTGTGTCTTATTTCTACTACATTCCCTAAAATACTATCTTCTTTAACACTTATAACATCTCCGTCCATTATAGAAAGTACATCAAATACATTCTCTGATTTATAATCTACACCAGAATTTTGCATATAAGTATTTTCATAATAAACAATAGCATTTTGTTGCTCTTGGGCGTCAGCTTTGTAATCATAATAACTTTTTGCAATAGTTACATCTTCTGCTACATAAGGTCTATTAATTTTTGTTTTAGTAGATACTACAGGTAGTTCTTGATCCTTATCATCAGTAATTTCTCCATCAACGTATTCAATTTCATTTTTCATTTCATTAGCATCAAACATTGAATTACTAATAATTGATTGAATTAAGTACATACTAAGTACTAACATAATTACTGATAAAGCATAAATAGTAGGTAATACAAATGGTTTTAATTTTCTTTTTGTCATCTTTCTTTCACCTCTATTATATTTTTTTACCAAAACAAAAATTATATACATTAATTTTGAATTTTTTTAATTTCTGCACCACTATAATAATATTCTAATATTTGCATATAGTTATATCCTTCTTTTGCCATTCCAAGTGCTCCATATTGACTCATTCCAACTCCATGTCCATATCCTTTAGTATCTATTACAACATTTGTACCAACTTGTGTTAAATTAAAGTCAGTTGAACGAAGTCCTAGTTTGTTATATACATCAGTTGCATTTAACATATTTCCATTTATTTCTAATTTTATTATTCGATTAGTATCACTTCTTTCTAATACATTAAAACTTAATTCACTTTTATATTCTAAGCCTAATTTTTCATAAAATTCTTGTAATGATATTGTTTTTTGGCTATTAAAAACACTTGAAGTTTGTGCATCCCATTTCGATTCTACACTTTTTAAATAAGGAAGTTCTAAATTAAATACTACACTAGCGTCTTCAGTATATCCATTACTAGTAGAAAAAAATAAAGCATCTATAATTTCTCCATCATATTCTAAATATTCATCTATCGTCTCGTTAACCGCTGTTCTAAGTTTATTTATATTTACAACATAATCTTTTCCCCATGCTTCTTTTAAATAATTATCATCTAAATATACTTGATTTAATACACTATCTACTACATCGTATTCACTATCTTTATTATACTCTAATCTTTTTAAAACATAACTTCGTGATGCTACTGCTTGTGCTTTTAATGCTTCTAGTTCAAAATATACTGGCATTTCTCCTGCTAAAACTCCTACTATATATTCTTCCAGTGGAACTATCTGTATTTCGTTTGTACTAAGTCTTTTAACTCTAACATTTATATTATTTATATATTTCAATTCTATTTCTTCTATTTCATTTATACCAAGTATATTGACAATAAAAAAAGGAATAAAAATTAATATTATGGTAAATAAGATAATTTTCTTCATTTTTTACCTCTTTTCAATAATTCATTACTCCTACAAAATCACTTAAAAAACTAACTAATAAATAAGATATACAAAATGCTAAAATTATATAAAATACTCTTGCTTGATATTCTTTATTTTTTTTAAATATTCCATTAATGTTTATACTATCTAAACTCCATATAACAAGTGGAAATATAAGTACATATAAAATAATTTTAGTCATTATCTATCACTTTTATTTTATTATTTCTAACTACATATTTTTTTACATTTGAAAATGGCGTTTCTATAAACTTAATTACTACTTGTTTAGTAGTTTCATCATCCATTTCTTCAGATATTGCTAATACATTAGCATCATTATGTGCCTTAGACAAAATTGCTTCAGCAACACTAGACACTTTAGCACAAGTAATATCATGCATTTTATTTAATGCTATACTCATACCAATTCCTGTACCACATATTGCTATTCCTAAGTCAACTTCTTTTTCTCTAACAGCAATTCCTAATTTTTTAGCATAATCAGGAAAATCTACTGATTCTTCACTATCAGTACCATAATTAATTACAGTATACCCTAATTTTTCTAAAAATTGTGTCAAATATTGTTTTTTCTTATAACCTCTATGGTCATTTGCTATTCCTATTTTCATTTTTTTACCCTCTTTCATTACTATTATATCATTATATAGAGAAAAAAAGAAACTAAATAATTTCTTTTCTACTCATTTATAATATCAATTGTAGCATAATCTGTATTAACTAATTGTACTAATACAGGGATATTAAACTTACTTAATTTTTTTATAAATTTGTCAAATGAACTTAAAAACAAATCTATTCTATTTATTAATAATTCATCAATACAAGTTAATCCTATTTCTTTCATATAGTTAATTATTTTTATACATTCTTCTTCATTAATTGATAAACTACTTAATGCCGATGGATTATTATTTTTTATTATTTCAATTAATATATCTTCATTTATATTTGTTTTTTTTAGAAAATCTATCATATTCTATAAGACCTCCCTGGATTAAATATTTTATCAACACAATTTTTTATTGTCTTATATTGTTCTTCTGTTAAAATGCTATCTTTACATACTGCATACATAACACTATCAACAGTACCCGCAATTGATTTTTTAATCATTGTTTCGTAATATCTTAGTACTTTGAACCTTGAAATAATTACACCATTGAAATTATATCTATAATCATCTTCTTTACACATTTCTTCAAGGCGCTTTATAAAGAAATTGTTATATACTAATACTAATGGACCATTATTATCTTCTTGTCCAAGCATTTCATTATATTTGGGTGAAAAATCAGGATGATATTGACCTACTACTCTTGCACCATTTGTTTTATTTATTCCATATCCATTAAATTTATCAATAGTAATTATTGATGGCAATACAACTTTTTTGTCAAATTGTCTATATAAATCAGCATTAGTTGATCCTTCTTGTTTTGCTTTTATTAATCTATATATGATTGAATCACTAACTATAACCTTAGAAAAATTACTTAATACATAATCAAAACATCCAACTTCAATAAAATGATCTAACATAGTTAATGGTTCTGGTGCCTTCATACAACTAAATGTTGAAGAAATTGTTTCTGTTGGTATATGGTATAATTCAAATGCTTTAAATTTTGATACAAAAGTATTATGTGATATTACCATAGATGATGAACACTTTTTCATAAGATCATTTATATTTGATACACCTTTATTTAATAAAAATTCTCTATTTTTTATATAGTGTTCAAAGCCACCAACCATATATTTTTTATCACTTGGTGATCCACCTTTTCCAGGTTTCTTATACGTTCTTTTTCCTTTTACAAATAAACTTATTTCATCTAAATAATTATCAAAAATTTGATTTAATATTAAAGATTCTTCTTTATTGTCTATTTTTATATTTTCAATTATTGTATTTACTATCTGCAAAGTTGACATAGTTAACAATGTTATAAATTGGTTTTCTCTACTAGATATATCAATTTTTATATTATTTTTTTGTAATACGGACAAAATAGAATCCATATTACTTACATTACCAAATTTTAAAATCAATTCTTTATTTTTATCTTTTAATAAATTAAAATCATAGTTATATTTTTTTAATAAATTTATAATATCCTCTTCATTATTATTAACTTCTAAAACTTCTTCTATTAATTCATCATTATTTTCTTCTATTATAGAAACATCACATTTAGTTATATTTGTAATCGAAGTATTAGTTATCTTAATAATCAGTTCTATATATTCGTCAAGCGATAAATCAGTTCCAATATATTTGTCTAATATTTTTCTTAATTCTTCTATATCTTTTGCATTAAAATAATCATTAACATTCAATCCATTAATTTTAGTTATTAATTCATTTATTTCATCAATTGCTTTTGTTTTTTTATTCTGTCCTATTTGTTTTTCTACTTTATCTAATTTTACATTAAGTTCATTAATTATATTACTTATTAAGTTTTTAATATAATTAACTTGTTCTTCTGTTATACTAATTAAATCATTAGCATTTTTTAAAATAAAACAATAAAAATTAATTTTTTCTTTTACTTCTTCAGTAATCTTTGATGTATATTTTGATAACTCTTCTAAATTTAAATCTACTATACTTTTAGGAGTGTTTACTATTTTTTGTAATTCTATTAGTAATTTTTTTAATTGATTTTTTTCTACTTCTAACTTTGATATTTCTTGATTATTTTTACTTATATTATCAATTTCTTTTTTTAATATTTCGATTATTTTTTCAAATTCCATAATTACACTCCTTTCTTTTCTCTACTTTTTGAAACTTTTTCAATTTCTTTTACTGTTTCTATTCCATCCAGTAACATTTTCTGTGCTTCTTCAAAACTTTGATCATTAAAATCTTTACCAAACAAATTAAACATTTGTATTATTTGTTTTATATTAATGTCATATATTCGATTAAATTCATCATACACACTTTGATTTTTAGAATCACTATATTTAAATCCAAAATCAACCACTAATACTAAATTAAATCTTTTGTTATTTTCAAATTTTTTACTTATTTTCTCTCTATTTTTACTAGAAATTGGCACTTGAATAAATGCAACCCTTGACTTTCCTCTTCTTACTTTATACATTTGTGGATCTCTAATTGGTTTAACAGTACTTGTCGTATATTTCTCCATAAACTCAAAGTAATTTACATTTACAATATTATTTATACTTCTACAAATATCCCCTAAATTATCATTTGCAGATATTTTTTTTATTGTATCAAATACTATTGGAACCCCATTTTCATCATTTAAAAAAATTACATAATTTTCTTGATCACTTGAATTTACTACTGGTTCTTCTGGCGTTTTTACAACACCATCACTTTTGATTTTTTCATAATCACCATCTAAGTTGTTTAAAATTGAAACAATGCTATCACTAGTTTCTTTTATACTTTCTTTATATTCATCTATTCCATAAGAAATAATTTCTTTATCTGTTAATCCAATTAACATTTTCCAATCACTTATTAATGATTTCATCTTATCTAAATTTTTCATGAAGACAATATCCGTAAGTGAAATATCTAATTGAAGTGATTTTAATCCAATTTCATCTCCCTTTTGTAGATAACTATATGCTATATCAATAAGTTTTTGTTTATCTTCATCATAACTTTCATATATAAATCTTGACTTTTTCGATAATTCCAAATACTTATTTATTCTAGTTTCTTCTTTTAACAATATATCATCATATTTTATATCTAAATTGGGGGATTCTGGTTGTTTTTCTTTTTTACCAGTATAAGTATTAATTATATATTCAAATATTGCTAATATGCTTTCTTTATTACTTCCTAAATTTGGCAATAAATTTTGGGTTATATCGTCATATATTAATTTCCATTTATCTTGTCCTGCTACCTCATATATTTCTTTTCTACCATTGATTGTAAATTCACCATCTAAAAGTTCTAATAAAGAACTATCCCCTGTTACTCCTTTTAATTCTGATATAATAACTTTAATTTTATTAAAAATTCTTTCTTCCTCTGGTGTTAAATTTCCCTGAAAAATTTCTCCTTCTGATTTTAATTCCGCCGTTGATGGCACTTCTTCACTAATTTCTTTTGTTACTTCACTTGCTTTTATATCTATTTCTCTTATTATGCTACTTATTTTTAATTTTTGCTTATTTACCTGACAAACAATATTAAATTTAGAAAATTCTGTTATTAAATTTAATATTACCTCTTTATCTAAAGTTGAATTTTTAAGGAATTCAAAAAAAGCATTTAATTCTTCTAATTCCAAATTTTTTTTAATACCATTGGTATCAAATAAAGTTAAATAATTTTCATAAACACTTATTAGCGCTTGTGATTCTTCACTTTTCCTTTTTAGTTTATATACTTGAATTTCAAGAGTTTTTAAAAGATTATTTAATTTTTCAAAAATTATTTTATAATATTTATTTGCTTCTATTATTTGGGGATCATTACTTAAAAATGGATTATCTATATAATTACTATAAACACATAACAAACGATAATTTTTTATTAATGCTGGATCTTTTAAAATTTCTACACAAATAATTTTATGAACATTATCATCTAGCTCATTTAATTTATTTTTAGGAGTACTTAAAAAGATTTTTATTGTTTCATATAAATTTAAAATATCTTGATTTTTGTCTTGTTTTAAATTGTTAATTTTTAACTCTAAATATTCTCTTAGTGTTTCATATATGTTTTTCATTTATTCACCCCTATTTTGATCTTATATTGTACTCTGATATTTTTAAATTATTATATTTTTCTAAAAATAAATCATATGCTGATTGCAAAAAAGTTATATCTAACTTTAATGAAATTTGTAATTCTACTATTTTTTTCTTTATGTATTGTAATATACTATCACTAAAATATAATTTATTATTTAAAAGTTCCTCAATTTCTTTTATAGTTTCATCTACTGTATGTTTAACTTCAGGATTTGTAACCTTTGCTCTTTTAATTCTTTCTATTTCTAATCGTATTTTTTCTTCTTCAGTCATTTTTTTATTATCAATGTTATAAATTTTATATTCATAATTATTTAATTCATTTTTTATACTTTCAAGACTATTTAACCTGTTTGCTTTTTTATAGAAATTAAATAAACTAACAAATAACATTTTATCTTCTGTTGACACAGAATTATCATTATAAACATATTTCTTTATTAAATTTATATCAAGTTCTTCTTTATTCATTTTATCCTCCTAATCTACTATAATTCTATCATTTTTTCACCTTAAAGTAAATAAAAAAGAAACCTTATTTAGTTTCTTGATTAAATCCATATTTCTTATTGAATTTTTCTACTTGTCCTTTTCTTCCACCAAGAGTTTGTTTTCCTGTATAGAAAGGATGACATTTAGAACATACTTCAACACTAATATTTTCTTTTGTTGATTTTGTTGTAAAAGTATTACCACAAGCACATGTTACAGTAGCTTCAACATAATTTGGATGAATATTTGCTTTCATTTTATCTCTCCTTCCGCCATGACAAATGTCATAGAAATATAAATACGCATAATATTATATCAGTATTTATTTATTTTTTCAACTATTATTTGTGAAATTTTTTGATATCCCCCATTATTTAAATAAAAATTAGTATTATTTGTAAAGTAATTAGTATTATTATTTATTATTTTATCTACATCTACAAATTCAAATCCTCTTTTATTAACTATATTTTTAAGTTTATAATTAACATAATTAAATATATCTTTATTATTATCTGTTGTATTATAATATCCTAATACTATTACTTTTTTATGATTATATCTATCTACTTCTTTTAACAATAATTCCATATCACTAAGCATTCCATCGATATAACTATATATATTGTTATTATCTACAAGTATTTTATAATAAAGTTCATTCATACCTAATGATATAGTTACAATATCAGCTTTTTTTAACAATTCATTAATAGATATATGATCATTATTAACTACTATTTCTTCTTTGTATTTAATTATTCTAAGTAAATCTGTAATTCGATAATCTTTATCCACAAAACTGTTGTTAAAACCTTTTAATTTATTTTTACTAGTTAAATAATATTTAATACTATCTGTATAATTATATTCTGACACATTACCGTCATCTGTTATACCTTTAGCTATACCATCTCCAATTGAAAGATAGAATAATTCATTATCAATAGTTAAATTGTATATAAAATAACAAGATAGAAAAAGAATTAATATAGATATAATTTTTTTCATAGTTTTACCTCATTAAATTATATTATATTAATTCTATTTTAGCACCAACCTCTTTTAGTTTTTCGACAATGTTATCGTATCCTCTTAATATATATTTTATATTATCGATAGTTGTTGTACCATCTGCAATTAGTCCACAAATTAACATAGAAGCGCCTCCTCTTAAATCTGTTGCACTAACATCACATCCTGTTAATTTTGTTTTTCCTCTTATTATTGCAGTTCTATTTTCATTAACTTTTATATTTGCACCCATTCTTATAGTATCTGGAATATTTTGAAATCTATTTTCCCATATTGTTTCTGTTACTTTGCTAAGTCCATTACATTGAGTTAAAAATGGTATTAATGGTTGTTGTAAATCTGTAGGAAAACCTGGATATACTAAAGTTTTTACTTTTACCGCTTTATAATTTCCTACTTCTTTTACTGTTATATAGTCTTCTCCTACTTCCATTTTTACTCCGGCTTCTTTTAATTTAGAAATTAATGATTCTATATGACTTGGTATTATTTTATTTATTGTTAAGTCACTACCTAATAATGCCGCAATTATTAAATATGTTCCCGCTTCTATTCTATCAGGTATTACTTCATGAAAACATCCTTTTAAAGTGTTTACTCCTTCTATTTTAATAATACTAGTACCTGCTCCAGTTATTTTAGCACCCATATTATTTAAATAAGTAGCTACATTTACTATTTCTGGTTCTTGAGCAGCATTCTCTATAGTAGTTTTTCCTTTTGCTCTTACAGCAGCTAACATTATATTTATAGTTGCTCCAACACTAGGAATATCTAAATATATTTTGTTTCCTTTTAGCTCTTCTGCTTCTATTTTAATATAATTTCCTACTTCACTAATAGTGGCCCCTAGTTTTTCAAATCCTTTTAAATGTAAATCTATTGGTCTTTCCCCAATTGAACATCCTCCTGGGAAATACATTTCAACTTTATGAAATTTACCTAATAATGCCCCCATAAAATAATATGATGCTCTTAATTTTACTGATAATTCTTCTGGAATAACTTTATTTTCTACATATTTAGAATTTATAGTAACACTATTTCTATCTCTTTTTACATCAGCATTTAAACACATTAATATTTCTTCTAAACTATCTACATCAGAAATTTCTGGGACATTTGTTATTGTTGTTTCTTCATCACATAATATAGCAGCAGGAATTAAAGCCACTGCACTATTTTTGGCACCACTTATATTAATTACTCCTTTTAATAAGTGTCCACCCTCTATTTTTATTTTAGACATAAAGTTTCCTCCTAACTTATTATATGTAATATAACATTTTGTGCTTTTATCATATTATATACATCCCTTTTTGGCCAAACTATTGTAGCATATACTATTATCTATTGTCAATTATTTTATTTTTTATAATATTCTCTATTTCTTTTATTGCGTTTTCTAAATTATCATTAATTACTACATAATCATACAAATAAGTATTTTTATTTTCAATAACGGCTATTTTTAATCTTTCTTCTATTTCTTCACTTGTTTCAGTTCCTCTTTTAATAAGTCTATTTTTTAACTCTTTCATTGAAGGAGGTAATAAATATATTAATAAACTATTTTTAAAATCCTTTTTTATTTGTTTTGCACCTTGAACATCTATTTCGCTAATTATATTTTTACCATTATTAATTTTACTTAAAATTTCACTTTTTAATGTACCATAATATTCATTATTATATATTGCATATTCCACAAATTCATTGTTTCTTATTTTATTTTCAAAATTTGTTTTATTGGTAAAATAGTAATGCACTCCTTCTTTTTCATAGTCTCTTTTTTCTCTTGTGGTCATTGACACAGAATATTCTAAATCTATATTTTTATTTTTCATGAGAATATCACAAATAGTACCTTTTCCCACTCCAGAAGGGCCTGATATAACAATAAATAATCCTTTTCTCATTATTTTTTCTTCTTTCTTTTTTTATTTGTAACTTTTTTCTTTATTGGTATTTCTTTTGTTACTTCTTCATATTCTTCTATGTCATCATTTTTTTCTTTTTCACTATCTTGTATTTCTTTTTCTAAATGTATTCCTTCATTATTATTTTTTTTATTTGAAATTATTTTGTCTAATAAATTTCTAAAACTAGGAACAAAAAATCCAATAACAGGCATCTTATAATTTTCATAATACCATATTTTCATAGATGTTATTACTACTACTAAAGTAATTAATATTGTAATTGTTACTGATAAAATATTCATTGTAGATACTACTAAAGTAGAACCAGAAAAATTATTTAAATTTAAACCTACATTGTAACTTGTTGGAAACATTATAATCCATATTAAATTAAATATTAATGTTATTATTGATACAAGTATATATAAAATTGTTGCTTGAGCCATTTGATCTTTTACAAACTCACTCTTTTTTTCTATTATATATATAATTAATGGTAATATCCATGCAAAATAGTTAATATTGATTATCCACGTTAAAAATAATCCTCCCAAATATCCTATTAATACAATAATGTTCGCGTCTATTCCACTTATTGAAGATTTATTATCTTTCATATAGTTCCCTCCATTTTCAAAATAATTATACTATATTTTGAAATTTTAGTCATGGTTTTTATTATATTAAAGATTTTTTTACATAAATTATGATATAATTAAACATATATTTATGTTTTCACATATTTTAAACATAATTTTATTATATTTTTATATGGAGGGATTTTTTATGAAAATATATAATTCATTAACTGATAAAATTGAAGAATTTAAACCAATAAAAGAAAATGAGGTTACTATGTATGTATGTGGACCTACTGTTTATAATTATGTACATATAGGCAATATGCGACCTGTAATAACTTTTGATATGGTTTATAAATACTTTAAATATTTAGGCTACAAAGTTACATATGCATCTAATTTTACTGATATTAACCCAAAAATAATTACTATGGCAAAAGAAATGGGAATAACTGAAAGAGAAGTTGCTAATAAATTTATTGATGCTTATTTAAAAGATTTAGAAAGCTACAATTGTTCAAAAATTGATAAAAGACCAACTGTTATAGAACACTTAGATGATATTTTTGCTTTTATAGAGAAACTAATTGAAAAAGATTATGCTTATGAAAAAGATGGAGATGTTTATTTTAGAGTTAATAAAATTAAAGATTATGGGATTTTATCAAATCAAAATGTATCAGAATTAGAAGCTGGATCTAGAGTAGATATTGATGATAAAAAGGAAGATCCCTTAGATTTTGCTTTATGGAGAAAAACAACTGAGGGAGAACAATTTAATTCACCTTGGGGCAAAGGAATTCCTGGATGGCATACTGAATGTGTAGTAATGATTAATAGTATATTTGGTAATAAAATAGACATTCATGGAGGAGGCGTTGACTTAAAGTTTCCACATCATGAAAATGAAATTGCTCAAAGTATGGCTTTAAATAATAATCATTTAGCAAATTACTGGATGCATAATGGTCATATTAATGTAAATGGTGAAAAAATGAGTAAAAGTTTAGGTAATTTTATATTAGCAAAAGACTTTATAAAAATGCATGATGCCAACATAATTAAAATTGCTTTATTTAAAACACATTATAGACTACCACTTAATTTTACTGATGAATTATTTAATGAAGCAAATAATATTGATAATAAGATATATAATGCTTTAAAATCTGCTAAATTACTATTAGTTTTAAATAATACATATTCAATTGAAAAAAATGTAAAAGATGAAAAATTTGAAGAATACATGAATGATGACTTTAATACACCAAATGTTATCTCTTATTTACTTGAGTTATTAAAAGAATTAAATATTGAAATTAGACAAAAAGGAGAAAATGTATTACTACTATATAACAAAATATTAATGATTACGAGTGTATTAGGGTTAGTATACAATTTACCAGAAATTACAAAAGAAGATGTTGAAAATTACAATAAATGGCAAGAATATCGAAAAGAAAAAGACTTTGAAAATGCTGATATATATAGAAATAAATTAATTGAAAAAAATATTATTTAGGGAGATGATATAATGGATTATTTTTTAATCAATTATGGACTTGTATTTTTAGGAATAATTATAACATTAGTTGCTCAAATATTTGTTAGTTCTAGTTATAGCAAATATAAGAAAGTAAAAAATAAAAATGGATTAACTGGGTTTGAAGTAGCAAGAAAAATACTTGATGAAAATGGATTACAAAATATTCACATAGTAGAAATTAAAGGAAATTTAACAGATCATTATGATCCAAGTCGAAAAGTTGTCCGTTTATCTACAGAAATATTTAATGGTACTTCAATTGCATCAACTTCAGTTGCCGCTCATGAATGCGGTCACGCCATTCAAGATAAAGATAACTATAATTTTATGAGAATAAGAGGTAAATTAGTTCCAATTGTAAATTTATCATCTAAATTAGGGTATTTAGCAGTATTTATAGGAATTATTTTCAGTTTATTTGACTTAGCAATTTTTGGTATTATATTATTACTTGCAATGTTATTGTTTGAATTAATTACTCTTCCTGTGGAATTTGATGCTTCAAATAGAGCAGCTAAACAAATTGAAAACTTAAATTTATTGGAAGGAAAAGAAAAAGATCAAAGTAAAACAATGTTAAGAGCAGCAGCATTTACTTATGTAGCTGCACTAGTTACTACATTGCTAGAAATATTAAGATTATTTTTATTAGCTACTAATAGAAGAGATTAAAAAAATTAACCTATATCTTTTAATAATTATAGGTTAATTTTTTTCTTTTTTTATTATTAACTAATAATACAACTTCTGCTTCTCCGCTTATTATATTATATTTAATATTTTCTTTATTTAGTTCATATTTTACAACATCAATAGTAGTTATTTTTTCTCCTTGTTTTTTATTTAATTCAATTAAATAATATTCATATATTAATTTACTCACTATTTTATTAATTTTTATTAAAAGACTATTTAATTTATCAGATATACTTAACTCTAAATCTCTTCTTACTTCATAAGTAGCATATTCATAATTTCTTGTTTCTTTTTTATATTCTTCTAATAAACTTAATAATTCATTATTATTATCCATATTTGTATATTTTATATTATCAAAAATATACATAATTTTGTCTTTTAAAGTTTCAAAATGTAAAGAATTATATAAATAAGTTATATTTCGTATATCTTTATATGCAAAATCATTTACAACGAATATACTTTCAATATCTTCTCTAGGTATCTCTAAAAAAGCATATAATTCATCTATATAATTACTTTTATTATAAGGTAATCCTTTTAATATAGCCTCTGCTTTTTGATTGTAACTTAATGACTTATATAACTGTTGTTCATCACATAAAAAAACTATACCACTTTTTATAAAATTACTAAAAGCCATTCCCTCTCTATCTATTAAATTAGTAGGAACTACGGATATCCATTTTTGTGAATTACCACCATCAAAATTTCTTGGATAACTTAATTGTTGCATTTGCATTTGTTTATAAGATAATATTCTATAATTTAATATACTTTTTATTCTAAAATAGTCGAATCCAATACTATGTAAACAGTCACTTTTAATTGATTCTAACCCACTAACATTTACATGCATTTTTTCCATTTGTTCATAATATAACAAATTTATTTCTTTTGCTAATTCTATTAATTGATGTGAAATATCAAATCTTAAAAATTTGGGATTTAATGCTACATTACACTGTTCAACAAATCTTTTTCTATCTAACGCATCAGCATCTTTTAATATTTTTGCTAATTTTATATATCTTTCATAATATTTTTTATCTATTTCATAATTTTCAAAATTAATTCTTATTTTTTTATCATTTTGTGAATGATAGTCCATAACAGCCTTAAGAATTTTTAAATTATTAGAATCCATATATATATCTTTATCAATAACTTCATCTATTTTATTAGCACTTGCCATTCCATGAAAAGAATCCTCAAAATCATTAATTCTCCCTATATCATGATATATTGCAGCATCTAATATTATTTCCATATCTACATCATCTAAATTTTGATCTAAACCAATTAAATATGCATTAAGAGCAACTTTTTCACTATGATATATACCATGAATATTACTTTTATACATATATTGTTTTTTAATAGACTTTATATGCTCCTTAAAATAAGTTATTTTTTCTTGAGACAAGTCTAATAATCTTTGTTTTAAATTTTTATAATTATCTAAACTATCTAAATTTTCTAATATTTGTTCCATCATGTTGTCCATATTCATTCTCCTCTGATTTTTCTCTTTCATATTCTGACAAATCTACATATTCTGAAATTTCATCATATGTTTTTTTATATAATAATTTTGTTCTATCATATACAGCATCATAATAAAACCAACCATCAAATGTTTTAATTCTTAATAATGCATGATTATTCACCATTGAATAATTATATCTACGATCATGACAATGCACATTCTCACTTTCTATACCTAGTATACTAAGAATTATATGCATTAAGTTCACTATTCCTTCACAATTTCCATAATTAAAATGAAATGTACTATAACTATTATGTAAAAAACTCAATCTTTTTTTATAAAAATTAGGAATTCCTTTATATTTGTTTAATATCTCTTCATATAAATTTTGTCTTTCTACTAATTCATCTTGAGCAAATTTTATTTTCAACCCATAATTATAAACAAACTGTATTTTTTCTTCATCTGTTTTATCAAAAACTTTATTAGTTTGTAATCTTCTTCTTATTTTTGTATACAATTCTGTCATATTCGATAAATAAGTAGTTGTATATTCAAGTAAGCCACTTTTTTCTGAAAACTGAACATTTATTTTACCACTTATTGATTTTTCATATAATTTTGTAGCATCTCTAACCGATTTAACCTTTGAAAAATATGCATTAGAATCTAATATATTTATCGTTGCATCTAAAGTATTATCCAAATATTCATCAAAATTTTCAAACACCTTTATATTATTACCATACATAACAACAGTTTCTAAAAAATGCATATTTCCCATATTAAGTAAATGTGTTAAGTTAGGATTATTTGCTATTATTATTTTTCTTAAATTAACTAAATTCATAAAATCTATTTTTTGTATATTTATATCATTTACTATTTCTAATTCTTCTAATTGATATAAACTTTCGATCACACTAAAGTCACTTATATTATTAAATAAAGTACTATCTTGATAAGAACCACCCGCAATAACATTACTATAATCTTCACTATATATTTTTAATTTTTTTAAACATGGTAAATATGATAAAAATCTTATATCATCAATGCCTTGAATAGTTAAACTTTCGATTTCAGATAATTCTTCTATACTAAAATATGTAAATTGTTTTGAAATAATTGATAAATTTCTATCAATTCCTATTTTTCTCAATTCATTATCCAAAAATATTGATGTTACTAAATCAAAATTCATAAAATCACTTCCACCAGTTAAATTTGGTATTATTTTATCACATAACTTTATATAGGTCAAACACAGTTTACTTACCATAATTTGCTTTATTAATCTTTTTTTGTTATAATTACTACAGGTGGTGTTTTATGAAAATTAATACTGTTAATCAACCGATTACCGCTGTTAGAAAAAGTCAGTATCCTGAAGATAATAAATGTGAATTTTTATTAGTAGGAAGAAGTAACGTAGGTAAAAGTAGTTTTATTAATGCATTAATTAATAGAAAAAACTTTGCTAGAACTTCAGCTACACCAGGAAAAACACAAACATTAAACTTCTTTTTAATTAATGATGAATTTTACATTGTCGATGTTCCAGGATACGGTTTTGCAAGAGTAAGTAAAAAATTAAAAAATAAATTTGGTATGATCATTGAAGATTATTTAGAGTCACGCCATAACTTAAGAAATGTATTTATGCTAGTTGATTTTAGGCATAAACCTACTAATGATGATGTTATGATGTATGATTTTTTAAAATACTATAATATTCCTGTTACAATAATTGCAACAAAAATAGACAAAGTAAAAAAATCATTACATGAAAAAAATAAAAATATTATTATGAAAACTTTAAATATTAGTGATGAAGATATTATACTATTTTCCGCTATAACAAAATCCGGTAAAGAAACTATTTTAAATAAAATAGAAACTATGCTAATTCAATAGTTTCATTTTTTTTTAAGTTTCATACATTACTTTAGGTGACATTCAATGCTATTTAAAATTATAGACAAAAATTATTATAGATTAATTTTAGATAATAAAAATATTGAAAATATAAACTTTTTTGATAATATAGAATTAAAAAAATTTATTGTTAAATTTTTACCTAAATATTTTAAAAAATATAACATTACTGGAATATTAAAATTAGATATATATTGGAATGTTTTTTTAGGTTTAATAATAAATATAAAAAAGGAAAAAGAGATTAAAAATAATAACTTTGTTGAACTAAAAATTACATTTCATTTTAATAATATTATATTATATAAAGTTAATTATTTTGACTTAATAGAAAATACAAATATTAGAAATCAAAAATTAATTTATTTAGATAACTATTATTACTTAAATATTATAAATAATATTAATGATAAGGATTTTATTAAATTATTGGATTTAAGTGAAATAATTTTTGATGAAGATAAAAAAATTTTAAATAACGGAATCAAACTTTATATTTAGTTTGATTTTATTTTAATTAATGATATAATATTTAGGGAAAGAGGTGTTATTTATGAAATTACCAACTGTTTCTTTAGTAGGAAAACCTAATGTAGGAAAATCTACAATATTTAATAGACTTGTAGGAAAAAGAATATCTATTATTGAAGACACTCCAGGTGTTACTAGAGATAGAATATATGGAGACGTTAATTATAAGGATTTTAAATTTCACTTAATTGATACAGGAGGTATTGATGTAAGTAAAGACCTGTTTAACGATGAAATAAAAATTCAAACACAAATAGCAATTGATGAATCAGATATAGTTGTTTTTATAGTAGATGGTAAAGATGAATTAAATGCCAATGATTATAAAATAAGGGATATATTAAAAAAATCTGGAAAAAAGGTAATTGTGGCTGTTAATAAAATTGATAATACTAATAGAAGCGATAATGTATATAATTTTTACGAATTAGGGTTTGATACTGTTATAGGAGTATCTGGAGAACATAATATTGGAATTACAGAATTATTAGATATTATTACAGAAAATTTTACACCAATTACTGAAGAAAAAGAATTAGAGGAAACAATAAAATTTTCAATTATTGGTAGACCAAACGTAGGAAAAAGCAGTTTAATTAATGCACTATTAAATGAAGAAAAAGCTATTGTAAGTAATATTGCGGGAACTACAAGAGATGCTGTTGATACACCATTTAAATATGAAGGAAAAAAATTTATTGCTATTGATACCGCGGGTATTAGAAAAAGTGGAAGAATTTATGAAAATATTGAAAAATATAGTGTACTTCGAAGTATGAAAGCAATTGAAAGAAGTGATGTATGCATACTTGTAATAAATGCTGAAGAAGGTATTATTGAACATGATAAACATATTGCAAGTTATGCCTTAGAATCAGGTAAAGCACTTGTAATAGTAGTGAATAAATGGGATACTGTTAAAGATAAAAATGACATATCATCATTTACAAAATTAGTAAGAAATGAATTTAAATTTTTATCATATGTTCCTATTGTATTTTTATCAGCACTTACTAAAAAAAGAATTCATACACTTATGCCAGAGATAATCAAAGTATATGAAAACAGTAAACGAGAAATTAAAACAAGTTTATTAAATGATGTTATTAGAGATGCAGTACTTCTAAATGAACCGCCATCTTATAAAGGAAAAAGATTAAAAATATACTTTGTCAATCAATCTGGAACTAAGCCACCAAAATTTACACTTAGTGTTAATAGTAAGGGACTAGTTCATTTCTCTTATGAAAGGTATTTAGAAAATAAAATTAGAGAAAATTTTGATTTTGAAGGAACACCTATCATTTTGCAATTTAAAAATAAAAATGAATAACAGTTTATATGAGAATAAATTTATCTCTTTTTTAAAAAGATATAATTTATATGATGAGACAATATATAATTATTTAATTCATAATGCAATAATGGTAGATATAAAAGAATATATTGATTTTATAGGATGCTTTTTTGTAAAAAATGAATATGATTGCATTACTAAAGTCACTTTGTGTATTCCTTTTTTAGAAGATGATATTACTACATTAATTACTATTCATGAATACGTTCACGGATACACAATGTTTAAGAAAATAGGTAAGAAATACCAGTTAAAAGCATCAGAAGAAGTGTTACCAATGTTATATGAAGAATTATATTTTTTAGAAAATCAATCTCCTGAATTATTAAATCATAGAAAGAACACTTTATCTTATATAAAAGGAGTAGCGCCATTTAAATATAAACTAGGATATGTTATGCAAAAAGAATTATTACTTGTTAATAACAAAGATATTACACATTTAAATTCATTAGTACCTCACATGTGTAAAAAATATATTTATTCATTAAAACATGGTTTTAAATTATAGGTAATAACACAAATTAATACTTTCTACATATATTATATTGTAGGAGGTTTTTTAATGAGTTTTTCTGATAATTTCTTTAAAAAAATAGAGAAAAAAACTAATGTTAATAAAGAAACAATACTATCACTTGCTAATAAATTACAACAAGGAAATATGAAAGATGAAAATACTTTAAGAGAAGTAATTCATGATATTTCAAATATGACAGGTAGAGAGGTTTCTAAAGAAAAGGAACAAAAAATTATTAATGCAGTATTAAACGATAAAGTTCCTTCAAATTTAGATAAATTTATTGATAATGAATAATAATATAATAATTGGAATTGTTGCTAGAGATGAAAAAATAAATAATGTAAATTATCAAGCAATAACTAAAAATAATTTAAAATATTTACATAATAAATGTAATTATATTGGTATATTAAATTATAATAATGAAGATAATATTGATACTAATATTTTAGACATTTGTGATGGGATAATATTTCAAGGTGGTAGTGATATATATAATTATCATTTTAATATATTAAAATACGCCATAGAAAGAAAAATACCAATATTAGGAATTTGTATGGGACATCAAATTATAGGATTATATAGTAATAATCAAAAAGAAAAAGATTTAGTAAAAATAAATAATCACTATAATTTAAAAGATAAACATACAATAAATATTAATAAAGAATCCATACTATATAATATATTTGGAAATAGTATAGACGTTAATTCAAGACATTTATATAAATTAGAAAAAGTTACTAAACCATTTATTATTTCTGCTTATTCCAATGATAATACTATTGAAGCGATTGAATGGATAGATCAAGATAATTTTATATTAGGAGTTCAATTTCATCCGGAAGACATGGATAATATGAAACCTTTATATGATTATTTTATAAATGAAGTTAAAAAAAGAAAAAATAATTAATTAGTCCCCGTTTAAAACGAGGATTTTTTAATTACTTTTTATATTTCGACCATTCATAAATTCTTTAAATTTATTTTTTATATTAGGTAGTAAGTTATCATGTCTCATTGAATTAAACAATATTGTTTCTTCCATTTCTTTATTCAGTTCTTCATCAGTTAAATTATAATAACTAAACTTCTTAACCTCACTTATTGCCATAATTAATGTATTGATATCTATTTCTTTGTTATTATCTTTTATATAATTATATATTTCATATATTACTTCTCTATTTCCATAAATTTCTTCTATACTTATTTCTTCTCCTAATTGATATTTATTTTTTAAATATATTATAAACTTTTCATCAAGACTTTTTAATAACTCTATTAAATCTATGATAGAATTAGGATTTGTTAAAAATTCATTAGCAAATTCCACTTCAGAATTACTTTCTAATAATTTATATGGAGTAGAATACTCATATTGCATTATTTTTCTTTCACATGGAGAAATTAAAACAAAATTATATAAATCATTATGTAAATCATTATCCCATGTTGGATCACTGTAAAATATGGCATTTAATCCATATTTAGAATCATTGATAGTGACTGCTATAATACTATGGGATTTTTCGCTATCATATATATTACTACAAGATATCTCTTTAACACTAAATCCTAATTTTGCACATAACATTTTTAACATATACATATACCCTGTACATACAAAATATTCATTAAAAAAAGTTTTATATGGACTTCTTGACATTAAAGGATTTTCGTTTTCTATTTGTTCTGGTAACATCTTATATTCTTTAAATTTTTTTGTCATATTATATACACAAATATATTTTTCTAAAGGACTTAAGTTTGATTTTTTAATATCATTTAAACTTGTTTCTAAAATATTATCTACTCTAATATAATCTGCTAAATCTATTGTTTCTATATCTGTTTCTATAAAAACCTTACCATAATATTTAGAATTTTTATATTTATTATTTAATTCAAAATTAGTTAAAGTTACTTTATATCCCAAATTTATTATTATATCTACTATCTCATCTGCATTCTTACATAATTTATAATCTATAATTATATCACAATCTTTTTGAATATATTTTATATTACAAATTTGTTTCTCTTCTACATATGAATCTATAAATATTAAATTTGCATTTATTAGCTCATAATAAGTATAATTTAAAAATATTTCTTCACTTGAATCATAACCAATTCTTTCATCGTCCATTCCACATAATTGTTCTTCTATTCCATATGTATATATTTTTTCTATATTTAAATTATTATTTAAAATTTGAAAATCGTAATTTGTAAGAATATATTTATCATTATTACTACCTAAATTTATTTTTTTTATATGCTTATTTTTACTTATTTCTATTAAAATATCTTCTGTAATTAATAAAGATGAAGACAAAGTTATTTCTTCAAATTGATAATTTTGAATTAAATCTTTTAATTTCATATAAATAAAAGATTTGTTTTTGTCAAAATAATTTTTATTTATGTATATTGTATTATTTATTGGTGTATTTTCAAAAACAAATTGACTATCAACAAATTCATTAAAGTTATCTACAATTACAAAATTAACATTATTAGAAAAATTTATATCTAAATTGGAAATCATATATTTTTGATTATATGTAGTAAAATCATCTTTCATAAATAGGTATCCTTTCCATAATCTTTTATTTTATTATATAAAATTTTAAAAATATTAACAACATTTATATATATTTTTTTATATTTTTCATATTTGTATAATTATTTACATAATATTTTAGTGAATAAAAAGAAAGAAGAGGTATAATATGGAAAAAATAGAAGTTATTAAAAGTATTGCTGAAAGAACTGGAGGAGACATATATTTAGGAGTTGTTGGTGCAGTTAGAACAGGAAAATCAACTTTTATAAGAAAATTTATGGAGACACTTGTTATTCCAAATATTCAAGATGAATTAGAAAGAAAAAGAACTTTAGATGAATTACCACAAGCTGCTGCTGGGAAAACTATTATGACTACTGAACCAAAATTTGTTCCTGCTACTGCTGCAAAAGTACAAATTGATGATTTTAGTGCGAATATTAGAATGATTGATTGCGTTGGTTATGTTATTAATGCCGCAAAAGGATATGAAGATGAAAATGGTCCTAGATATGTTATGACTCCATGGGTGTTGTTGAATAAGTGATACCCAAATATAAAAATAAAGAAATACCTTATAAAATAAGGATAAAAGGCAATATTTCACTTTATTAGTTAAAGGCTAAAATTTAGAAAGTGAGATATTTTTTTATGGAAAATAAGGAAATTTTTAAAAATAGTGAATTAATTCCTTTGCTGATAAAATATGTTAAGGTAAATAAAGTTGTATTTCCTATTGAGAAAGTAAAGTATTTATCTAATGCAGAAGTTATAGATGTATTAAAGAATTGTATTGATAAGGAAGAAATATATAATCCTAACTATGAAATGGTTAAAAATATTACTTTATTAGATGATAATGATTTAAAAGATATATACCCTCTTATAAAAGAAAGTATGGAAAAAATCAATTACGATTATATGAGAGATATTAAAGATTTAGTTAATAATGTTAAATCAAGAAAGAAAGGTAAAAAATATTCTTTTGAAGAACATTTAAAGGCATTAATAATTGCTCTACTTTCTAATCATAGATGGGGAGATAATAATATTAGGGAAAATATGGATGCTATTGATGAAATATTTCATAATTATAATAAGAATTATTTAAAAGTTGTTGAACCAAGTGTTTTAGTTAATAAGTTAAGGAAGATTCATTGCACTAACCCAATGATTAGTTATCAAATGAAAGCATTATCTAAAAATATAATGGTATTAGAACAAATAGAAAAAGATTATGGAAGTTTAGATAAGTTTGTAAGTAAAGAAAAACCTAATGACATAGCAAATATGTTTAACAGTGGTAAATATAAATTAATACAAGTTGGACGAGCTTTTGCTTATGATTATTTAAAAAGAGTTGGAGTTAATACTTGCAAAAAGAGTTCTCAATTAGAAAGATTATTTGGTAGTCATAGACTAGGAATTGTTGAAAATGCTAATGCTACTGAACAACAAGTATTAAATATTATAAAAAAGATTGCTGAATTAAATAACTGTGATGAGATAATCGTAGAATCAATAATCCAACAATTTTGTTTATTAAGATCTGCTAACATTTGTGGAGAACACCCTAACTGCGAGAAATGTAAGATAAGAAATTATTGTCATTATAACAAGAGATATGATGATTAATGTAATTAAAGGTATGTTTAACGACATATCTTTTTTGTTGTTTAAAAAGAAAGGAGAAATGATATATGGAATTAAATTATGCAATATTTAGAAGTGAACCTATTATGACTATACCTGATTTAGCCCAAATAGGATCACATAATAAGCGAGAAAAGAAAGCTTATCAATCAAATAAAGATATTAAAATAGAATTAAGTAAAAATAATATAGAACTTGTTCCACTAGATATGAAATATACTAAAGGTTTTGATAAACTAACAAAAGAATATAAAAAAGAACACGAAGAAAGAATGAAAACTGAACGAGCTGATAGAAAGAAAAGATACCATGAAATGTTAAATAGTTCCAAAAATTGTGTTGCTGATGAATTAATTTTTACTGCTACTCATACTTTCTTTGATGGTATGTCTAGAGAGCAAATAAAAGAATGGGCAGATACTTGTATGGAATTTGTTTATAAAGATTTAGGTTATAAAAAAGAACAAATTTTACATGCAACTGTCCATTTAGATGAATTAACACCTCATGTTCATTGTGTTGTTGTTCCACTTGTTAAGAAATTGGATAAGAGAACTAATACTGAAAGATATACCATATCTAAAAAACAATATATTAGAGATAAAATACACCTATCACAATTACAAGATATGTATCATAAAAGTCTAACTGAAAAAGGTTATGATCTAGAACGAGGTATTAAAGGTAGTGATAATAAACACATTAAAATAAAAGAATATAAACAACTTACTAAAAAATTAAATCACGAATTAAATGCTAAAAGTGATAGATTAGATAAAGCGATGAGTGAGTTTGAAGAACAAATGAAAACAAATAAAAAGATTCCTTTTGATAATAAACATGTTATTTTAGAAAAAGAAACTTTTGATAGTATGAATAATGTTATTAATGAATCTAAAAAAGTAATGGAATTGCAACCTAAACTACAAACAATATTTAATAAAGTTGATAGTTATGCTAATAGTTATAAATCACTAGAAAAAGAAAATCAAAAATATAGGAAAGAAATAAGTAAACTAGAATATGAAAATCAAAACCTAGAACAAGAAAATAGAAGTTTAATTTATAGATTAAGTGAACTATTTCAACTATTAAAGAAATTTTTAAGAAAATTATTACAACGAGGTAATGATTATACTAAAGATGAAACTGCTGATGTTGTTAAAGATTGTTATGATAATAGTGAGTTTGATATGGGAGATGTTGTAAGAATATCTAAAGGAACAACTAAACAAGATGAATTATTTGATTATGTTGAAGCACCAGATTATTATAAAGAAAGAGTTAGAGATTATGATGAAGAAGAATACGATAAAGATGATTTTGATTTAAGTAGATAAATTTAAAAAATACTCTTGATTTTTTTGATTGTTAGAGTGATAAATAGAAAAACAGAAATTTGAAATTATACCCTATTTAAATGCTTATAGTTGAGTTTTAAGTTAAGGTTTAATCTCTTATCTGTTCTTTAAATAAAGTGCCTTAAATGGCGTATTTGAAAGGAGAATATTTATGTTATTAGATGATAATACCGAGAAAGTTATTGATTTAGTTAATATGTTTGATGATTTAAAAGGAATTGATAAGATTAGATTAGCAATACACCTACTTGAAGATATAGGGTTTACACCTATTTATGATATTAATAACTTCATTAAACTTCTAAAAAATGTATTATTAATACTAGATCATGAATCTAAAAATGTAATAACTAACTTTGCTAAATATAAGAACCTATTATTTATTTCAGCAAAGTATATGGAGCTATCATTATTAGAAAAGCGAAAGTTTTCATTAGAAATGCTGTTTAATATCTTTCAATATGACTTTAATAATGAAGAAATAAATACCAAAATCAATGAACAATTAAATGTATATGATTATTGTTATTCACTAAATGTATTATAAAAGCGAGAATATGTTATTTTTTTTAGCATACTCTCGCTTTTTTTATTTGCCTATTTTTTGATTATTAGTTCTTCCAACAATCCAATCCATAGAAACATTATAAGTTTTACAAATATAATAAAGATTAGTTGTATTAATTAGATAATGACCTGTTTCATAACCACTATATGTTGTTTGAGATATTTTGCAATCATCAGATAATTTTTGTTGAGATAGATTTAAACTTTTTCTTAACTCTTTTAATTTTTTACTAATTTTAACTTTGTCAGTTTTAAAATGACCATAAGTAATATTCTTTCTAATTAAACCACATATAAAATCTAATGAGAAATCATACATATCACAAAATTTAATTAGTTTAGGTAAAGGTATTGAATCGTGAGCAGTTTCCCATGATCTAACTGCTGAATCAGATACACCAAATATATAACCCAGTTCAGATTGTGTCATTTCTAATTCTTCTCTAGCATATCGTAAATTATTATCAAACATAACTATCACCGATACTATTGTCCCATTAAAATTAGTTTTAACTACGAAACCGAAGATTATTCGTTAAAAAAGTGATATAATTAAATTGTAATAAATATTTAAGTATTGGAGGTGCATTATGACTAAAAAGAAAAATGATGATAATGAGTTATTTAAATCATTATTAAAACTAAATATTAGATATGCTATTGAAGATTCAAATATAAATATAAGAATGATAGATAATAGAATAAAGTCTTATCAAACATTAATTGGCCACTTAGAAGATAATAAACCTTTCTTCTTTCAAAAAAAGAAACTTATTGAATATAACAATAAGAAAGAAGAATATGAAAATAAAATATCTGAATTATATGCTCAATTAGGAGGAGAATATGATTTAATTGAGAAATTATATTCTGATATATAATGATATATTATATAAAATAAAATGTTAGTAAAATAGTAATCTTATGATTAGTATATTAATAAAAAAATATGTAAAAAGTATGATATAATTAAACAGACAGATAAATAGTAATTTGAAGAGGTGTTGTAGTATGAAATATAAAAAAATTCACAAAAGAAGATTAACAAAATTTGGAAAAATATTTTTAAGTTTGATTATAGTCTTGATGATTGGAATTTTTAGCTTATGCTTTAGTAACTCTAAAAATAATTTATATGAAAAGAAAGAAACAGATAATTACTCGATTGAAATTAATTATCCTAAGGTAAAAAATGAAAATTTATTAGCTTATTCAACTGAATATATAAAAAACAAAGAAGAAGAATTTAAAAATGATATAAGTGATTTAGAAAATATGAATTCAATGAAATATGATTTTAAAACTGATTATGAAATAAGTGAAAACGAAGATATTTTAGGAGTTCATTTAACAGTTTATGAATATACAGGAGGAAATCATTATATGAGAAGTGATAAATCTTATTATTACAATAAAAATGATGATAAGATAGTGTCAATTACAGATTTTTTAGCAAACGATAAATCTCTAGAAAGATTATCAACTCTTTCTTACTATTATGTTATGAAATATAGTAATGATAATAATTTAGAATTTGATGAAGATATGGTCAAAAGTGGGTTAGAAAGTAATTCAAATAACTTTGAGCATTTCAATTTTATAGATGATGGATTAGAAATAATATTTCCACCATATCAAGTTGCGTATTATTCAGCAGGTGAAGTCAGAATATTAATTCCATATAGTGAATTAAATGGAATAATAAAGAATGAATATTTAAAATATAGTAAAACAGAAAATATCTCAAATACTCGAAATAGAGATTTAAAAGAATTTAGCAATAAAAAGTTAATCGCATTTACATTTGATGATGGTCCAAGCTACATTGGTACAAATAAATTGCTGGAAAATTTAGATAAGTATAATGCTCGTGTAACATTTTTTGTTTTAGGGGATCGTGTAAATGATTATAAGGATACATTAAAAAGAGCTCATGATATGGGTAATTTGATTGGTAGTCATACTTATAGTCATTCAAATCTTTTAAAGCTAGATGATTATGCAGTTATAAATGAAATAAAGAAGACTAATGATGCGATAAGAAATGTAGTTAATAGTGAAACACTTTATTTAAGACCACCTTATGGAAATATCAACTCAAATATAAAGACAATATCTAATATGTACACTATTCTATGGGATCTTGATACAGAAGATTGGAAATATAAAGATGCAAATAGAATAGCAAATTATATAGTAGAAAATGCCCATGATGGTGCAATAGTATTATTACATGATTTATATGAAACATCTGTAGATGGTGCTTTGCTGGCTATGGAAAAATTACAAAATGAGGGGTATGCTTTTGTAACTGTTGAAGAAATGGCTACTTTAAAAAATGTTAAATTAGATAAAGAAAAAAGTTATTTTTCTATCAAATAAATAATACAAATTACAATTTATAAAGTAGATCTTTATAAGATTTACTTTTTTTGTGATATAATTTAAAGAGAGAGATAAATAGTAAGTTGTCAAGGAGAAATATAGTTATGGAATTTAGCAAAAAAATACAAGAATTAAGAAATAAAAATAAATTAACACAAGAACAATTTGCAGAAAAATTATATGTATCACGAACTGCAGTATCAAAATGGGAAAGTGGGAAAGGTTATCCTAGCATTGATTCATTAAAATATATATCAAAAATATTTAATGTTTCAATTGATGAACTATTATCAAATGAAGAAATAATAGATATTGCTAAAAATGAAAATACTTCTAACATTGAAAAAATAAATAATTTAGTATATGGATTACTTGATATAATGATTATTTTATTTATCTTTTTACCACTTTATGGACAAAAAATTGGAGAAAAATTTTATACAGTATCTTTAATTAGTTGTACTGATATAGGAAATACTATAAAAACAATATACTTTATTACTTTGATTTTTATATCTATAATTGGAATTGTAGAAATTGTATATAATTTTATAGATGACAAGAAAATACGAATTATAGTTAATATTGTTTCACTTATTATTCAAACAATTGCAATATTATTTTTTGTAATGACAAGACAACCTTATGCAACATCAATAATGTTTATGATATTGATTATAAAAATGTCATTGATAATTAAAGATAATTTTAATAAGAAAAAAGTATTATGAGTGCCTAAAAATAGGCAGTGTTACTAAAAGTGTCAAACAAATATATATGTAGTGAGAGAAAGTTTCTTGATAGATATAAAATTTCATAATAAACTAAAAATGGGCTTACCCAGAAAGGAG
>CALVXD010000006.1 GCA_944368815.1 uncultured Bacilli bacterium | reverse complement strand
TCTTATTTTTGAAGTAATTCCAAGGGTTTGTTAAATGTCAATAATTATTAGTTAAATTTTTAAGCGATTGCCATAAACGTATAGACACATCTTTTTTTGTTATGTTATAATAAATTAAGAAAGAAGTGTTATTATGTCTAAGATTAAAGTAATGGATGAACTACTTGCTAATAAAATAGCAGCAGGAGAAGTAGTAGAAAAATGTGTATCAATAGTAAAAGAATTGGTAGAAAATGCAATAGATGCTAAAAGTGACATTATTAAAATACAACTAAAAGAGGCAGGACTAAGAGAAATAAAAGTAATTGATAATGGTATTGGTATGGATGAGAAGGATGCTGAACTTGCTTTTCAAAGACATGCAACATCTAAGCTATATAGTGATGATGATTTATTTTCAATATCTTCATTAGGTTTTAGAGGTGAAGCTCTTCCATCAATTGCATCAGTCTCAGAAGTAGTACTTAAAACATGTCAAAATGATATAGGACACTTAGTTCATATAAAGGGAGGAACTATCTTAGAAAGTACTAAATGTGAAGCAAGAGTGGGTACTTCTATTACTGTATCTAATTTATTTTATAATACTCCTGCTAGACTTAAACATTTATCAAGTATTTATTCAGAACTTGCTAATGTAGTAGAATATGTAAATAAAATAGCGTTATCTTATCCTAGTATTAAATTTATATTAAAAAATGATGATAAAGAACTCTTAAATACTGATGGAACTGGTAATTTACTTAAAGTAATAAAAACAATATATGGAACTGATGTTGCTAAGAAGATGTTAAAGATAGATGCTAGTAATGGGGATTATAACGTATCTGGTTATGTATCTCTTCCTGAAGTAAATAGATCCTCTAGAAATCATATGACTACAATAGTAAATGGAAGAGTAGTAAGAAACGCTAGTTTAAATAAAGTAATAAATGATGCTTATTCTTCATTTAAAGAAGATACTAGGTATCCTATATCTGTAATACTTATTGATACTGATCCATCGTTAATAGACGTAAATATTCATCCTTCTAAACAAGATATTAAGTTTAGTAATTTTGATGATTTAAAAGAATTAGTATCTTCTACTATTATTAAAGAAATTAGAACTAAGTTATTAATACCTAAAATAGAAATAAAAGAAAATATAACACCAAAGTATGAAAACTTAAGTTTAAACTTAGAAAGAAATATCGTGGAAGAAGAACCTTCCGAATATACTAAAGCACTAAGTGATAAAATTAATTTTAATGATAATATAGATAGTGAAGAAGAAATTAATAATTATGAATATGTTGAAGAAATAAAAGAAGATAATAAACTTCCAGAATTATATCCGATTGGATTATTCTTAGGTACTTATATTGGATGTCAAAATGAAAAAGGAATATATTTAATCGATCAACATGCTGCTCAAGAAAGAATTAATTATGAAAAATATTTATATATGTTATCGCATCCAAATAATAATACAATAAAACCATTATTTTCAATAATAATAGAATTACCTATGAATGACTTTATAATTATTAAAGAAAACGTAGATATATTAAATAAACTAAATATTAAAGTAGAAGAATTTGGAATATCGTCATTTAGAATTATAGAACATCCAACATGGTTTCCTAAAAATAATGAAGATAAAATAATTAGAAATATATTTGAACTTATAATTAGTAATGAAAAGAATTTTTCTTTTGAAAAATTTAATGATAGTTTAGCAGCTACTATTGCTTGTAAGGCTAGTGTTAAGGGAAATACTAATATAACTATGGAGGCTATGGAAAGTATAATTAATGATTTAAGAAAATGTAATAATCCATTTAATTGCCCACATGGAAGACCTACAATAATTAGTTTTTCTACTTATGAACTTGAAAAAATGTTTAAAAGGAGTATGTGAATATGAGTATAGAAGAAGAATATCAGTATGTATTATCTTTACCTATAGATAAACAAAGAATTTATTTAAAAGATAATGAATTTCGTAAAAGATTATTTAGTAGTGAGGGACATTATCCATTTGTATGGTTAGTACAAGATTTAAAAGATGAACAATTATTATTTTTATTAGATGATAATTTAATTACTTTATTAAAAAATGACAGTAGATTAGTAGATAAACTAAATGCTATTATGACTTGTGGTAATTCTTGTAATAATGAATTTTTAAAGAAAAAAGAAATAGTTGAAATGATTATAAATAATATAAGTAAATTAAGATTTTTTATAGATAATTTAAATATTGTGTTTGGAAGTTGTTATTTTAAGTACATAATAGATGAAGGGCGAGTTGATTATCTTAAATACTTAAATGATTCTGTTTTATTACAAATACTAAGTGTAAGAGAAAATTTGGAATTAATAAAAAAATATAAATTAGATTATACTTTTTTTGATGGATTAGAAAAGTCAGTAATTGAATATTTGCTTAATGATAGTTATTTTGAAAATATATTTTTAAATAGTCCGATTGATTTTATTACGCACATAATAAAAAATGGAGTTAAATTACCTACAAAATTACATTATTCTAATACGTTAATAAATAAATATTTAGAAATTGATGATCCTATTATTTTTACTGAATACTTAATGGATTTGGAAAAAGAAAATGTATACTTAAAAGATATTATTAAAACTAAAAGGCAAAAAGAAGATAGGGAAAAAGTAGAAAATATAGATAAGAATCTTGGTATATTTAAAGAATATATTAAGTATTTAGATTCTAATAATAAACAGTCACTTGAATTAGGAGATACTTATGAAAATAAATTAAACAATTTACGATTGGCTACTTCTAATAAACTTTTAAATATGATTATTGGGATGAATTATGAAGAATTACCTTATAACTTTATAAAAAATTTGCAAAATATGATAAGATATGTTGAAGTTAATGATGGAAACATAATTCCTTCTTATAGATTAGAATTTTATAAAAGACTTATGTCTTTTAATAAATTATCACTTGAAGATAAAATAAATTTATTTTACGAAATTAGCAATAATTCAAATGCTATAGGAGAATTTTATGATGATTATAAAGCTTGTTATAATAGTTCTTTAATTAAATTAAAAGCTGAATGTTTAAATGTTGATAGTTTAACTAAGTCTTCATTAAGTGATACATATGGAATAAACATTTATGAATTAAATGGCGGAAAATTCAAGATGCTTATTAACCATACTAAATTATCTAGAGATGAAAGTAACTTAAATTTTATATGGGGACCACAACAAGAAGTTGCCTCATTAAGTTTAATAGGGGATAAATGCTTAACTACATTTAGAAATCCAAAAGAAAATATAATACTAGGATTTAATGAATTTGATTATCGTAATATTATGCATATATATCATAGTGATTCTATGAGTTCGCATGAATTTAGTAGTAAGCGTGTGATTGATTTATTAAATCCTGATGATTTAATAGATAGTACCATTAATTATAATGAAATATTAATGAAATATAGTGATAAATTAAAACCAAGTTATGTTGTATGTTATGATGATATAAAGGTAGGAGACATAGATGTAAGTAAGAAACTTGGGAATATTCCTATTGTATTAATTCATACTGATAAATATGAACAACAGATATCTATGATAGATTTTAATGATGATGATTATATGTCATATTTTGATTATCGAACAATGCAAAATTCTAGGAAAGGAAGATAATATGAATAAAGTAATAGTAATATTAGGTCCTACGGGAGTAGGAAAAACTAAAATGTCAGTTGAACTTGCTAAAAGATTAAATGGGGAAATAATTAATGCAGATTCAATGCAATTTTATAAAGGACTAGATATTGGAACTGCTAAAATAAAAGAGGAAGAAAAAGAGGGAATACCCCATCACTTATTTGATGTAAAGGAAGTTAGTGATGATTATTCAATATATAATTATCAAATAGATGGAAGACGGGTAATTAATGATATATTAAATAGAGGTAAAACACCAATAATAGTAGGTGGCACTGGTCTTTATATAAAAGCATTGTTATATGATTATAATTTAAATTATGAAAAAGAAAATAATACTTATGATGAATTAACTACTGAGCAGTTATATAATAAACTATTAGAATTAGATAAGGATATAGTGATAGATAAAAATAATAGACGAAGACTTATTAGAGCAATTAACTATTATAAAGAAAATAATAAATCTATTAGTAATAATAAAACTAATAAGTTATTATATGATACATTTTTTATTGGTCTTACTTGCAATAGAGATAAACTATATGCTATAATAAATAATAGAGTAGATAAGATGGTTAATGAAGGATTAATTAATGAAGTAAAATATTATTATGATAAGAAAATATATACAAAACCATTAATAAATGGAATTGGATATAAAGAATTATATAAATATTTTGATGATGAAGTATCATTAGAAGAAGCAATTGATAAAATAAAACAAAATTCAAGGAGATATGCTAAAAGACAATTTACTTTCTTTAATCATCAATTACCTGTAGAGTGGTTTGATGTTGATTTTGAAAACTTTAATAATACTATTAATGAGGTAATAAATAGGTATAGTATGTTTTGTGAGTAATGAAAGGAATTAATAAAATGAATGATGCTAGAGAAAAAAAGGGTTTTACATTAATTGAAGTGTTGGGTGTAATAATTATATTAGCAATTATTACATCTATAGGTCTATTTGTATTTTCAAATGTTAGTAATGAATCTAAAGAAATTGTCAGTTCTGTTACTAGGGAGTCGATTGAAGAAGCAGCTTTATCGTATGCAAAAGAATTTAAATTAGAAGAACGTTTTTGGTATGATAAAGAGGGCAGTACAAGTGGTGAAAAATTTACATGTACGACTATAAAACAGTTAGTTGATACGGGATATTTACCTAAAAATCCGGTAGATGCTACTACAGGAGAAAAATATGATGATATTACTACCATTATGATAGAAAGGGATGCAAATAAAGTTTTAAGTTCTAGCATTACATTAGACGCAATAGAATGTGATAATTCACCACCTAAGGTAGAAATTACTTTTACTGGAACTAATGTTACTGACTTAAATAATAATAAATGGTATAATAATGAAAATGATGCAACTGTTACTATAAAACCAATAGTAGGTATTAGTGGTGTTGCTGAATATGAATATTTTATAAAAGATTCTAAAGGTAGAACTAAAACAATTTTAAAAGGAAACGATAAAAAGGATTATGAGGGTAAAATAATAGATATAATAGGAAAATATACTACTGATTATGGTAAAGATGTTAAAGTGTGTGCTAAAATTAGAAATGGTAATGATCTTGAAATAGAAGGTGGAGAATATTGTGAGTCTGTTAATTTAGATTTTACCAAACCAATAGCACCAATTCTTACTGCTAGCGATAATATAACTAGTGGTAATTGGCATAAAAGTAATTTTAATATCAATATCAGTGGGGGAGGAACTTCTCCTAGTGGAATATATTACTTATATGGTATTGATAATAATGATGTCAATGAAAAAATAGTTGATAATAAAATAGGACTAGATAAAGAAACTGGCGGAAGTAAATATAAGTTCATTACTTGTAATAATGCCGGAACTTGCAGTGAATCTGCTGATTATTATGTAAAATTAGATAAAACAGCTCCAGTAATAACAAAGTTTATTTCATTAAATGAAGAAAAATATATTGCTAATGTTCCTTTAGAAGGAACATCACAAGATATTTTATCAGGTATCACAAAATATAAATTTGATAAATCCAGTACATATAACAATAATGGTTGGATTTCTGTTGATAATACTACAGAAACGATTACTTTAAATGGAGAAGCTACTAGCAATGGTAAAATTTATTTATGGGTACAAGATAAAGCTGGCAACTATGCATCAAAAAATATAGATATTTCAAATTGTGGTAAATTATATACAAAAAATGTAACAGCATATAGTGAAGATGGAAGTACAATAACTGATAGTATCAATATTTCTGGTATTTTAAAACTGTATTCTATAACTGTTAATACAGGTTATGTAGAAAATAGTTCATTATCAGGTAATAAAGTATCATATACTCTAAAGGGTGCATCTGCTCAAGAGGGAACATATCAAGGATCATGTTATACGACTCCTACTACTTATACGGCTCATACAGATAGATATTGTAGTGACTATTATTGCCCTCGTGGTGGAAGTGTAAGTGGTTCTAGATGCGTAGGCTCAACTTATAAAGAAGAGAGTCATGGAACGGCAACATATAGTTGCGATTGTAGTTCGATTACACACAAATATATGAATTGTGGTGGAGGAAGTGCAACGACAGTTAGCTGTGATGAAGGATATAGTAATGGTGGATATGTAATGAAACCAAGTAGCGTACCTAGAAATGGTCAATCATGTAGTCGCGATTACTCAGTAGAGAGATATGGTGTTAGAACTTGTGTATGGAATGGTAATTATTCTGCATCTTGTAGAAGTTATGATACAGATTACTATTGTGATAGTGGCGATGTTTTAAAAAATAAGACTTGTTATACTTGCTCTAGAGGCACAATTAATTCTAGTGGTTCTAGTTGTAAATATTCTTGTACAAAATATTTTGACTATTGGGAATATAAAGTAGAAATAAAATATTATGCGTAAGAGGTAATATATGAAAAAGAAAAAAATTATTATAATAAGTGTTACAATATTTTTACTGTTTTTATTTATTATATTGGGAATTGTTATTAAAAATAATTTTGTTAAAGATAATGAAACTAACAACCTAAATGATAGAATAAAATTTTTATTAGATAGTGCTTATGATTATTATTACTTTACAAGTGGCGATGTTAAAGTAACAGAAGCTTCAATTAGGGAAAATGATACAAAATATAATTTTGTAGATAGTGCTAAATATAAATCTGTTGATGATTTAACAAAGTTGGCAGAAAGTATATTTGTTCCTGAATTTGTGTCAAAATATATAGAAAAGATTAATAATAATCATAAATATTTACAAATAGAAGATAAATTATATATAAATAAAAGTGATGATATATGTTTAGTGGAGAATAATATAGATTATAAGTCAATAAAAATAAAAGATGTAGACGAGGATACTAAATTACTTGAATGGGATAATACTTTTACTTATATTTATTTAGTAGATAATGAATGGTATTTATCTGCAGAAGTCTTTTATTGTGTTGATGATAATGAAATAAGTGATTTGGAGGAAGAGTAATAGTTCCTCTTTTTTTCTATAATATGTGTAAAATACCTTTAAATATTAGAAAAAATATTATATAATTAAGTTGGTGATAATATGAGAAAAGTACTACTTTGCATAATGGATGGAGTAGGAATTAGCGATAATATAGATAAAAATGCTTTTTACAATGCTAGGACCCCTAATTATGATTATTTAATTAATAATTATCCACATTCTAAATTAGTTGCTAGTGGTGAAGAAGTAGGGTTACCTAAGGGACAAATGGGAAATTCTGAGGTAGGACATACTAATATAGGAGCAGGAAGAATTGTATATCAATCATTAGAATATATAAATAACCAAATTAAAACAAAAGAGTTCTTTAGTAATGGAAAATTATTAGAAATGATTAATTATACTAAAGAAAAAGGAAGTAACTTACATATTATGGGACTTCTTAGTGATGGGGGAATTCATTCATCTATAGACCATTTATTTGCACTTCTTGATATGTGTAAAGATAACAATATAGATAATGTATACCTTCATATGTTTACTGATGGTAGAGATACAATGCCTGATGATGGTATTAAATATTTAAAGTCTCTTAATGATAAATTAAGTAAACTTGGTATTGGTAAAATAGTAAGTTTATCTGGTAGATATTATGCAATGGATAGAGACAATAGATATAATAGAGTGAAACTCGCATATGATGCTATTGTTAATGCTAAAGGTAGAGAATATAAGAGTGCTATAGAGTGTTGGGAAGAAGAACAAAGCAAAGGAATTACCGATGAATTTATTGTTCCTTCAGTAATTGATGGTGGTAAACCATTAAAAGAAAATGATGGTATAATAGTATTTAATTTTAGACCTGATAGGATAAGAGAATTACCTAGTGCTATTACAAATATTAATTTTAATGGATTTGATAGAGAATATATTCCCAATATTAAGATGGTTACAATGATGGGGGTAAGTGACGAAGTAATATGTGATAATGCTTTTGAATTACCACTTGTTATTAATCCGTTAGGAGAATATATATCTAAGTTAGGATTAATGCAACTTAGAATTGCTGAAACTGAAAAATATGCTCATGTTACGTATTTCTTTGATGGTGGTGTGGAAATGGATTTAAAGGGATGTAAAAGAATTCTTATTCCATCTTCGCATGTAGCAACATACGATTTAAAACCAGAAATGAGTGCTTATGAAATAACTGATAAATTAATTGAAGAAATAAATAATAATGAACCAGATTTAATAGTTTTAAATTATGCAAATGGTGATATGGTAGGCCACACAGGAAACTATGATGCGGCAGTTAAAGGAATTGAAGCAGTAGATAGTTGCCTCGGAAGATTAATTAAAAATAATGTGTTAGATAAATATACTTTATTTTTAACTGCAGATCATGGTAATTGCGAGGTTATGGAAATAGAAGGAAAAATGAATACTAAACATACAACTAATTTAGTACCATTAATAGTTACTGATAAAAACATTACTTTAAAAGATGGTAAGCTAGGAGATATAGCGGTTTCTATATTAAATATTATGAATATAGACAAACCAAAAGAAATGACAGGTAATAATTTGATAGAAAGGAGATAATTATGAGAAAGAATAGAAAAAAATTAATTGTTATAGGAATTATAATTGTAGTACTTATGGCAGTATTTTATGTATTAAATAATAAGTTTGGAATAACAAAATATGCAGAAGAATTAAAGATTGATAAAGATACTGATAAATTAATAGCGGTAGCTACAGTTGATTCTGAAGATGAAGTAAAAGAAAAATATTTTAATGAAGACTTTCTACTATATGAAACAAATGGTGAAGAACTTTATTTTATAGTACCAATTCAAAAAAATGTTACTATGAATATATATTCCGCAGTTATGGAAGAAGCTGATATTGTTAAAGACAAATTAATTGCTAGTACTAACAAACCATTTATATTAAAATGCAATGTTTCTGATATAATACCTAATATTATAATAGAAATAAAGCAAAATAATATAGTGTATGAATATTCACCAAGTATTAGTTTAAAAGATGGTAGTTTGTATGTAAATGAGCATGTTATGGATATAAGTGATAAAGAAGAATACGGGTATTAGTTTGGAAAATATTAAGATTACTATTTTCTTAAATTTGACCTTAATTTGATTTATAAATATATGTATGTTATAATACTTGTGAAGGAGGAATACTATGAAAGGAATTATATTAGCAGGAGGTTCAGGAACTAGATTGTACCCAATTACCAAAGAAATTAGTAAGCAGATGTTACCAATATATGATAAGCCAATGATATATTATCCATTATCAGTTCTTATGCTCGCTGGAATAAGAGATATTTTGATAATTTCAACCCCACAAGATACTCCAAAATTTAAAAATATGTTAGGTGATGGTAGTAATTTGGGGATTAAACTTAGTTATGAAGTTCAACCAGAACCGAAAGGTTTAGCCCAAGCTTTTACTATTGGAGAAAAATTTATAGGAAAAGATAATGTAGCAATGATTTTAGGAGATAATATTTTTTATGGAAATGGATTACAAGAAAAGTTAATTAATGCTATTTCTAATATTGATAAAGGATTTGCATCAGTATTTGGATATCACGTTCCAGATCCTGAAAGATTTGGAGTAGTTGAATTTGATTCTGAAGGAAAAGTGGTTTCAATAGAAGAAAAACCTAAAAAACCAAAATCTAATTATGCTGCTACTGGACTATATTTTTATGATAACCGTGTTATTGAATATGCTAAGCATTTAAAACCATCAGCAAGAGGAGAACTTGAAATTACGGATATTAATAAAATATATTTAAAAAATAATGAGTTGACAGTAGAAGTTTTAGGAAGAGGATTTTCATGGCTTGATACAGGTACTTTTGATAGTTTAAATGAAGCATCAGATTTTGTTAAAAGTATTCAAAAAAATGGTCAAATGATAGCTTGCATTGAGGAAATTGCCTATATTAATGGTTGGATTGATGCTGATACTGTTAGGAAAATTGGCGAAGGAATGTCAAAAAATACTTATGGTCAATATTTAATAGAATTATCAAAAAAACAAATTGAAAATGACCCTGTTAGAATTTTAGCAAGGAGGAAAAAATAGTGAAAATCATAAAAACTAGATTAGAAGATTGTTATATATTAGAACCAGATAGATTTGGTGATGATAGAGGATATTTTTCTCCATATTTTATTCAAGAAAATTTAGATCAGTTAGGGTTTGAAAAAGTTGTTCAAGCAAACCGTAGCAAAAGCAGCAAAGGTGTTGTTAGAGGATTACATTTCCAAAAAGATCCAAAGTGTCAAGCAAAAATTGTAGAAGTAATTCAAGGTGCCGCAATTGATGTTGTTGTTGATATGAGAGAAGATTCAAGTACATTTGGAATGTGGGAAAAAGTTTTACTTACTCCAGATAATAATAGACAATTATTTGTGCCTAGGGGTTTTGCACATGGATTTGTAAGTTTAGAAGATAATACTATATTTCAGTATTTAATAGATAACGATTATGCACCACAACTAGAAGGTGGAATTTTGTGGAATGACCCTGAAATTGGTATAGACTGGGATAAAATATTTGAAGAATATAATATTGATAATCCGTTACTTTCTGATAAAGATAAAAATAGAGAGACACTAAAGAAGTGTAAGACTCGTTTTAGGAGGAATAAATAATGAGATTTTTAGTTACAGGAGTTGGTGGTCAATTAGGTTATGATATTGTTAAAGAATTAATTGACAGAGGGTATACAAATTATATAGCTCCAACTTTAGAAGAAATGGATATTACTGATAAAATAGTAGTAGATAATATTATAGCAGAATATAAGCCAGATGTAATATTTCATTGCGCAGCATATACGGCTGTAGATAGAGCTGAAGAAAATAAGGAACTTTGTTATGATGTTAACGTAAATGGAACTAGAAATATAGTAGATGCTGCTAAAAAAAATGGTGCTAAAGTTGTTTATATTAGTACGGATTATGTATTTGATGGTAATAAGGATGGAATTTATGCAGAAGAAGATGAAACAAATCCAGTAAATTATTACGGTTATACTAAGCTATGCGGTGAGAAACTAGTAGAAAAGTTAGATAATTATTTAATTGTTAGAATTTCGTGGGTTTTTGGAATTAATGGTAATAATTTTATAAAAACTATGCTAAAATTGTCAGAAACTAGAGATGAGCTTTTTGTTGTATCTGATCAGATTGGAAGCCCAACATATACAGAGGATTTATCTAAGTTGCTTGTTGATATGGTCGAAAAAAATAAGAAAGGATTATTTAATGTAACCAATGAAGGATACTGTTCATGGTATGAATTTGCAAAATATATTTTTGAAATAAATAATAAAGACATTAAAGTTAATCCGATTTTAACTAAAGATTATAAAACATTGGCAAAAAGACCTTACAATTCAAAATTAAGTAAAGAAAAATTAGAACTTGAAGGATTAAGCAAATTACCTGATTGGAAAGATGCCACAAAAAGATATTGTAAAATTTTAGAAAGGAGAAAATAATGAAATATTTAGTAACTGGAGGAGCCGGTTTTATAGGTAGTAATTTCTTACATTACATGGTTAATACTTATCCTAATGACCAATTTATATGTATTGATGCACTAACGTATGCTGGTAATTATAATAATATTAGTTCTTTGGAAGCAAAAGAAAATTTTAAATTTATTTATGGGGACATTACAGATAGAGAATTAGTTGATGAAATATTTGATAAAGAGCATTTTGATTATGTTGTAAATTTTGCTGCTGAATCACACGTTGATAATTCTATTAAAAATCCTAGTATTTTTTTAACAACAAACATATTAGGTACACAAGTTTTGATGGATGCTTGCAGAAAATATGGAATAAAGAGATATCATCAAGTTTCTACAGATGAAGTATATGGAGACTTACCTTTAGATAGACCGGATTTATTATTTAAAGAGACAAATCCTATTAAGGCTTCAAGTCCATATTCTGCTTCAAAAGCATCAGCAGATTTGTTGGTTCTTGCTTATGCTAGAACGTTTGGATTGCCTGTTACTATTTCAAGATGCTCAAATAATTATGGACCATATCAATTTCCAGAAAAATTAATTCCAGTTGTTATTAGTAAGGCTTTAAATGATGAGCCAATTCCAGTGTATGGAAAGGGAGAAAATATTAGAGATTGGATTCATGTACATGATCATAATGTTGGTGTAGATTTAATAATAAAAAAAGGTAAGGATGGAGAAATTTATAATTTAGGTGGCCATTCAGAAAGAACTAATTTAGAAGTGGTTAAAACTATTTTAAAACAATTAGGGAAACCAGAAAGTTTAATTACTTTTGTTGCTGATAGACCAGGACATGATTTAAGATATGCAATAGATTCTACAAAGTCGGAACAACAATTAGGATGGAATTTAACATATAGTTTTGAAGATGGGATAAAAGAAACAGTAGATTGGTATATTAATAATCAAAATTGGATTAACAATATAAAATCTGGGGAATATAAAAAATCATATAAAAGAAAAATACAAAGATAAGGGAGCATAATTTATGCTCTTTTGCATTTAAATACTTTTAAAAGTAGATTTTTATTTTATATTATGTTATACTATTTATAGTTTGAAGTTGTATTTATTAATATGAATATAGGTGATTAAATGAAAAATAATGAAATAGCAATAGAAATAAAAAACATGTCTAAAAATTTTATAATATATGCTGATAAAGCAAATACGTTGAAAGAAAGAATTATAAGATTTAACAAAAATAATAAAGAGATCAGAATGGTATTAGAAAACATTAATTTAAAAATAAAAAGAGGAGAGACAGTTGCACTAATAGGAGTAAATGGATCTGGTAAAAGTACATTGTTAAAACTAATTACCAAAATAATATATCCTAGTAAAGGCACAATAAAAGTAAATGGAAAAGTTTCCTCATTACTAGAATTGGGAGCGGGATTTCATCCAGATTTTTCTGGTAGAGAAAATATTTATTTTAACGCATCAATTTTTGGATTAACTAAGAGTGAGATTGACAAAAGGATTGATAGTATTATAAACTTTTCAGAATTGGGTGAATATATTGATAGTCCAATTAGAACATACTCTTCTGGTATGTATATGAGATTAGCGTTTTCAGTGGCTATTAATGTAGATGCAGATGTTATATTAATTGATGAAATATTAGCAGTTGGAGATCAAAGATTTCAAGAAAAATGTATGAATAAAATGTTAGAATTAAAAAAACAAGGAAAAACAATGGTGTTTGTATCTCATTCTGCAGCGGCAGTAGAATTTTTGTGTGATAGAGCAATTTGGCTAAATAATGGAAAAATTGAAATGGACGGAAATACTAAAGATGTATTAGAAAAATATACAAAAATATGTGGTTAGGAGATAATTATGAAATTATTTAATGAAATATATAAATATCGTGAATTTTTAAAAACATCTATAAAAAAAGACTTTAGAGGTAAGTATAAAAAATCTATATTAGGGGTTTTATGGAGTTTTTTAAATCCTTTATTTCAACTTTTAATATACGCATTAGTTTTTCCGTTTATTTTAAAAAATGATGTAGATAATTATATTATATTTTTAATAGTAGCATTAATGCCTTGGAATTTTTTTAATATGACTATATTACAAAGTGCTGCCTGTATTGTTTCTAATGGTGGTATTATTAAAAAAGTGTTTTTCCCAAGAGAAATATTGCCAATATCTACTACTACAAGTAATTTAATAAATTTTTTAATTACTTGTATTATTGTATTTGCAGCATTATTTATAAGTGGAATAGGGATAGGACCTTCAATTGTCATGTTACCATTAATTGTTTTAATTCAATACATTTTTCAACTAGGTTTATCTTTTATATTTTCTTCAATCACTGTTTATATAAGAGATATTGAATACTTATTAAATGTTTTTATGATGTTAATGTTTTACATGTGTCCGATTGTATATTCTGCAGATATGATTCCAAATAAATTTTTGCCATTATTTAAATTAAATCCTATGTTTCATATAATTGAATACTATAGGCAAATATTATATTATAAACAAATGCCTAATATTACTAATTTGTTATGGTTGTTAGGCATTTGTATAATAATTTTAGCATTAGGTTTGATGATATTTAAAAAGTTAGAAAAAAGGTTTGCAGAGGAGTTGTAAGGTATGAAAAAATGTGATGTAATTATTCCAGTATATAAGTCGCCAGAATGGGTAAAATTGTGTATATATTCTCTTTTTAAAAATACAGAGTTGGAAGTTTTAAACAAAGTGTATTTAATTAATGATTCTAATGATGAATTAACTATTAATTGCTTAAAAAATTTGTCTAAAAAGTATTCTAAAATTGAAATAGTTCAAAATGAAGAAAATCTAGGATTTATAAAATCGACTAATAAGGGAATAAATAAATCAACAGCAGAATTTGTTTTGCTATTAAATACTGATTGTATAATATCAAAAAATACAATTTCTAAATTAATAAATCATATTGAAAATAATAATAAAATTGGTATGATTTGTCCTGTTTCTAGTAATGCCGCTAATTTGACATTAGAATTGTTTAAAGGATTTACTTTTTCACAAATGAATAAATTATTAGAAAAAAAGTTTTTAGGTAAAAATTTTGATGCATGTACAGTTGTTGGGAACTGTTTAATGATAACAAGAGAATGTATTGAAAAAGTTGGCGCTTTGGATGAAATATATGGTATGGGTTATGGAGAAGAAACAGATTATCAATTTAAAGCAATGGAGGCTGGTTTTGAAGCTAAAGTAGCTATTGATACTTACGTTTTCCATAAATCAGAAGTTTCTTTTGGAACATCAAAAGAAAAGATGGAAAGATTATCCAAAAATAGAAAAATATTTTTTGATAGGTGGGGGAAACAATATAATGAATTAATAAAAGAATATAATAAAAATGACCCAATCAAATATATTTTGAAAAATATAACAGAGGAAGATAAAAAAATTGAATTTGAATTTTTAATATATTTAATTGGATTTGCAAATGCAGGTGGAGTCCATATAACAGTGGACATGATTAATTACTTAATTATAAATAATTTGGATTGTAATATATTATATGGCTTTTCTAATGAATATGATGAAATAATTTTATTTGATCCTATTCAAATTGCCGAAATAGAAAAATATAAATTTAAAAAAATTGTATCAACTATCTATCATTCAACATTTAATGCAAAAAGAATTGCTGATGAGTATAATATACCATTATTGTATTTTGCGCAGGGATATGAACCGTATTTTGAAAATGGTTTAGATTATGGAATAGCAGAACTTAGTTATAAAATAGCTGATGAAGTTTTGACAATATCACACTATTTAAATACTAGATATTTAGATATGTTTAATACAAAATCTACAATTATTAGTAACGGCATAAATTATGATTTGTTGTATAAAGAGAATAATAGGGAAAAAATAAAAGTTATAACTGTATTGTTAAGAAACAATGTATTAAAGGGTGATTATATTTTATTAGATTTAGTAAAAAAAATTTGTAATAAATTCAGTAATTTAGAAATTAACATTTTATATAATAATTGTGATTTAAAATTTCCATTTTTTTCTAATAGCAAGATAAAAATTAATAAAATAAAAGGTCCATTTAATAGGAAAGAATTGGCTAATATTTTTCAAAATTCAGATGTATATATTGATGCGTCTGTTACTGAAGGTTTTGGATTAGTTGGATTAGAAGCAATGGCCGCTGGTAATGTAGTTATATTAAGTGATTCTGGCGGAGTTAATGATTATATTAAAGACGGCAAAAATGGTTTTATTGTAAAAGAAATAAATAATATAGATTGTTACGTAGAAAAAATCGAAAAATTATTAAATGATAATAATTTGTATATAACAATTAAGAAAAATATGAAACAAACTATAAGCAAATATGATTATGATGATGTTGTATATGAATATATTGATTATTTTATGAAAGATTATAAAAAGAAAAATTTTAAATTGACAAATGAAGAATTAATATTATATGAAAAAGTATTGGATAATAAATTTAAAGTGTCAATTAATAATAAAAAGAAAAATATTTTATATAAGATATGTAAAAAGTTCCCTAAAAAATTTAGAATATTGATAAAAAAAATGGTTGAAAAATTATATGTTTTTACTAATGAGAGGTAATAATGAAAAAAATTATAAAAGAAAATAAATTTATTATATTACTGTTGATATTAATTATTTGCTATTTTCAATATTCTGTTACAATATTATGGGATAGTGCACATTATATGAGTTATGTAAATATATTTGAGGGAATATTACCATGGAATTCTTGGGATGTAGTTAGAGGCCCAATTTTTCCGATTGTAATTCTTTTGGGAAATATTGTTTTTGGTAAAACGATACAAGGATTAATTTTAAATACATTTGTTTATTATGTTTTAATGTTACTATTTTCATATAAAATTTTAGATTACTTTTTTGATAAAATAAATTTGAACAAAGAGAAAAAGGGGAAAATAATATTATTAATTTTAATATTTATAGTTATAAATCCTATTATTTTTGGCTTTTATCACTCTCTTTTAACTGAGTTTGTAGCAATAACATTTTCAATAGTTTCATGTTACTTATCAGTTATTTGGGGAGATACTGATTATAATCGAAACAAGAAAAATTATATAATGCTCAGTATATTATTGATATTCTTAGTAATTTTTTGTTGGTTTTTAAAACAGCCATATATATCATGCGCATTATTTCCGTTTTGTGTTTCATATTTGATTCAAATTTTAGAAAAAAAAGAATTGAAAAACTTTTTAGTAAGAAGTATAACTATGGTTCTTTGTTGCTTGTGTTTACTTTTTTGTATAAAATTATGGAATTCTTTTTTGGCTTATAAAGGGAATAATCCAGATACGGATAGAAACCCTACTAATTCTTTAGGAATACAAATCCTTAATGCCATTGATTTTATAGAAGTGGTAAATGATGACAAAATATACACAGTTGATTATTTAAGCAGCATTAATTTATCTTCACTTGAAAAAGAAGAAATTAACAAAATGATAGAAAACAATACTGATTATATAATTATAAACGAATATGAAGATACAAATCTTATAAATTCAGATTATATTGCAATAAATAACGAAAATTTAGGAATGAGTACGTCATTAAAATATATTTTAGGTGTATTTATTGATAGACCATTTGATTTAATTTCATCATATGTAAGTAATTATTTGTCTATAATTGATATTTTTTCTACTGAAACAACTGATGGGGTGGGATACACAAGTAATAAAAAAATAGATATTAATTTTTCAAATGAAATTTCTACTATTGCGTATAGACCATATTCTCATATAGATAATGTATTTTATATGCTTCCAGAAATGAAAGAAAGAGTTGAAGTTTATAATCAACCTAATCATGCATTTATAGGACTAAATTATTTCTTTAAATTTTTAGAATATCCGTTTTTATATTTATTTAAATTATTATTTTTACTATTACCTTTGCTACTAATTTATTCGATAATTAAGAGGTTAGACAAAAAAAATACAATTAATAGTAAAAAAATTTATAATTTAGTAATTATATTATTGGGTTACAGCTTTTTACATCTTTTGTTACATACTGTAACAGGAGCAATTATTGATAGATACGCTATTCCAGCATTTATTACTGTTATCTTAGGAATGCTAATATTAATCTATTATATGATTATATTTAAAAAATCTAATAAAATTTAGAAAAAACATACAATATAATAGTAAATATTGTATGTTTTAATTGTTATTATCTTTACAAAATGTTATAATTGTAATAGCGATGAGGTGTTGTATGAAAAAGATATTATTAATAATTCCTGCTTATAATGAAGAAAAAAATATTCTTAATACATATAAAAAAATAATTGAATATAATAAAATAAATAAAACTGATTATGACGTAATTGTTATAAATGATGGATCAAATGATAAAACTGAAGAAGTTTGTATAAAGAATAATATACCCCATATATCTTTGATATGTAATTTAGGAATAGGAGGAGCCGTTCAAACGGGTTATAGATATGCATATAATAATGGCTATGATATAGCAGTGCAATTTGATGGTGATGGTCAACATGATATAGAATATGTAAAAGATGTTATTGCTCCAATTGTAATAGGACAAGCAGATATGGTTATTGGTTCTAGATTTGTTGATAATACAAGTAGTGATTTTAAATCTAGTAAATTTAGGAGGATAGGAATAAAACTAATTTCGTTTTTTATAAGATTAACTACAAAACGTAAAATATATGATACTACTAGTGGCTTTAGGGCAGTAAATAAAAAACTTATTGAAAAATTTGCTAATAAATATCCAGTTGAGTATCCTGAACCTGTATCAACTACGGAAATATTGAAATATAATTATAAAGTTTTGGAAATTGCTGTTAGTATGAATGAGAGAGAGCATGGCGTTTCTAGTATTAAAACATGGAAGAATATTTATTACATGATAAATGTAATTTTGTTAATTATTTTGGTTAGGGGGGAAAAATAATGCCATTTACTTTAAAAATATCTTTAATTATTGTTTCGTGTTTAATTTTTTTCAGTACTTTAAGATTAGTTAGAAATAATAAAATGCCTGTTAAGTATTCGTTAATATGGTTAATTTCACCAGTTATATTGTTGGTTGTGGCAGTATTTACCCATCAATTTGAAAAAATTTCTAGTTTAGTTGGGTTTGAAGTTTTATCTAATTTTGTAGTTGGAATTCTTATAACATTCTTGTTGTTAATAACAAGAATGTTAACAAAAATTGTTTCAGAACAAAACAAAAAAATAATAATTCTTACTCAAGAATTATCAATATTAAAAGAAAATGTTAAAGAGAAAAAGAGGTAAATTTGATGGACAGAAAAGAAGACGGCAAGAAAACTTTGAACTTTATTACTTTAAATATCATTATAAGTATTATTTCAATAGTATTGTCTTTAATTTCAACAGTTATCTTAACTCGTATTGTTAGTGTAGCTGATTTAGGTATTGCTACTAGTTTTTCTTCTTTACAAGAAATTTTATCAATAGTTTGTTTGATGGCTATACAAATATCTATAAATAGAATGTTATTAGATGTAAAAAATAATGAATACAAATATTTATCTTCTATATATATTTTTTCTACATTAATATCATTTATATTTTTTGCAGTATATTTACTTTTTGCACCAATATTTAATGAGATATTAGGATTTTCAACAAAATTAATGTGTCTAATGTTTTCAATTGTAATATTATCTAATGGATGTACTATATTAACAACATATTGGAATTTTAAAAATAAATATAAATTATATTTTGTTCATAGTATATTTTCCTTACCAATTTCACAAATATTGTCTTTAATTTTATCTTATTTATTTATAAAAGATAAATATATGGGAAGAATTTTAGGTATAAGTCTATTTAATATGATAATAGGAATGATATATGGAATATTTATTTTGTTAAAAGGTAAATTTTATTTAAATAAAAAATATATTATGGATTCATTAAAAATAAGTGTACCAATGGTTCCTCATTTATTATCGCAAATTGTTTTAGCTAGTAGTGATCTATTAATGGTAAATAGAATTTGTGGTAGTTCTGATGCGGGATTGTATAGTATGGCTTATACTATTTCTAATATATTATTAACCGTATTATTACAAATATTTAAACCGTGGTCAACTTGGTTTTATAGAAGATTAAATAATAATGAAGTAGATTCAATAAAATTTAATTCTAGAATGTTAATGTTGTTATCAGCTTATTTTTGTGTAGGATTATTTACGGTAGCACCAGATATGATAAAAATATTTTTGCCAGCTAGTTATATATCGTCTTCATATATAGTTGCGCCAATATGTATAGGTATATTTTTTCAAATTATGTATACTTTCTTTTATGATGTTGAATATTTTCATAAGAAAAATGTTCAAATTGCATTTTTTTCTGTAATAATAGCGATATTTAATATAGTGTTAAATTTAATTTTTATAAGCAAGTATGGATATCAGGCTGCTGCTTATACAACAATGATTAGTTATTTATTATTAATGTTACTACATTATTTAGGAATGAAAAAATTAGAAAAAAGGCATATTTTTGACATTAAGTATTTAGCTAAATTATCTATGTGTATGATTATAATTTTTAGTATAAATTTGTATTTTAATAATTATTTTATTGTAAGATATTTATTTTTAATTTTATTTACTATTTATATGATTATAAAAAACAAAAAGATATTTTTTTACATACTAATTTTTATAAAAAATAGAAAGATTGGTTTTGGTTAGAACTTGTCTTTTTATTTTTTGATTTTTCTGATGAATATTAATTGTAAATAATAATAATTAATGATATACTTGGGATGGAGGTAATAAAAAATGGAAGATTTTATAGTAAAAACAATTGATGAACAAATTCAAAATTTAGAATTTTTAAAAAAATATGAATATGTTGAAAAAATAAAAATGATTTCATTAAAAATAATTCGCTGTTTAAAAAATGGGAATAAAATTTTAATTGCAGGAAATGGAGGCTCTGCTTCTGATGCTCAACATTTTGCGGGTGAAATAGTTGGAAGATTTTTATTTGATAGACCAGCTTTAAGTGCAGTGTGTTTAAATACTGATACTTCAGTTATTACGTGTATTGCTAATGATTATGGGTATGATGAAGTCTTTTCGAGACAAGTTTCTGGAATTGGGAATAGAGGGGATATTTTTATTGGAATTTCAACAAGTGGTAATTCAAAAAACGTAATTAATGCTGTTAACGTTGCAAAAGAAATGGGAATAGAAACAATTAATTTTCTTGGCAAAGATGGTGGATTGTTAAAAGAAATAAGTGATACATTTTTACTTATACCGTATAATTCAACAGCGAGAGTTCAAGAACATCATATAATGTCAATACACCTTATATGCAAAATAGTGGAAGAGAGTATGTTTAAAAATGAAAACTAATATTTTTGTAAAATCTTATAATTTTTTACAAAAAAATTATGTTTTAAAAAAAATTAAACTTTTATTATATTGGTTTGATTCTTTGGTTTTGATTTTTTTAAGAAAAGGTAAGTATATAAATCAAAAAAAGAAAAAAGTTTTAATTTTATATAATTTGGCATTAGGAGATGGAGTAATATTTAGTTGTTCTTGCAAGGATTACAGAAAAATTTATCCAAAAGATAATTTTGAACTAACTTTAATATGCCAAAATGGTGTACAAAGTTTGTATAGTGAAATAAATATATTTGATAAGATTATTGCTGTTGATTTTTTAAAATCAGCAGTGAATCCTATTGAAAGGGTAAAAACAATAAAAAAGATAAGAGAAGTATATTATGATATTGTTATTGATCCTGTTGGTATTTTTGACTATACTACAAATGTATTAATGGTAAGAAATGCTCTTGGAAAAGAAAAAATAGGAATTATAGATTATAATAAAAAAATATTTATTAGTGACAAATTTATATCTAAAATATATACAAAAACATATACAATTCTAGAAAAAGAAATTTTACCATTAATAGAATATTATCAAAAAGTTATAAATTTAATTAGTAATAATAATATAAATCATGAGGTAGGATTAATTCCTACAAAAACTGGCAAATGTAAAATTAAATTACCAAAAAAATATTTTGTAATTTTTCCTGGAGCTAGTATTGAATTAAAAAGATGGCCTATAGAAAGATATAAAGAAATAGCTCAAAAAATTTATGATAAAACAAATATGCCATTAGTGGTTTGTGGAACAGAAGGTGATAGAGATAGCGTAGAAGAATTATTATACGGATTAAATATAGAATTTTATAATTTTTTAGGAATGACTAATTTAAATGACTATTTTTGTATTATAAAACAAGCAAGTTTTGTTATTACAAATGACACAAGCGCTTATCACATATCTGTTGCTAATGAAACTCCTGTTGTTATTGTTAGTGGCTGTTACGACTACAGTAGATATATAGAATATAATTTTAAGAGGAAAAATGAATTTAAAAAGCCATATTTAGCTTGTGTTAGAAATGACTGTATTAATTGTAATGAAAACTGTAAATATTTCAAAAAAAATGATAAAACTTGGAAATGTTTAGCTGAAGTAACAGTAGAAATGGTTTGGAATAAAATTGAACAATTGTTAAAAGAAGAAGGAATTAGTGATTAAAATGAATTTAGAAGTTTATTTAAATAAATTAGAAAAAAAGAAAATATTAGTAATTGGAGATTTGATGTTGGATAAGTACTTTTTTGGAAACTCAAAGCGTATTTCTCCAGAAGCTCCTGTTCCAATATTATTAAAAAAGCAAGATAAAGTTGTTTTAGGTGGAGCTGGTAATGTTGCTTATAACTTAAAATCTGCTGGTCAAGATGTCAGTATAATGACAGTAATAGGAATAGACGAAAATGGTAAAATTGCAAAAAATATTTTTAAAGAACATGAAATAAATACTGATTTAGTAATTGAGGATAGTGAAAGATGTACAACTGTAAAAAATAGATTTATTGGGCAAAATAATTTACAAATGTTTAGATATGATGAGGAAATAACAGCTGAGGTTAATGAAAAAATAAAGAAACAAATGTGCAGCTTATTAGAAAAAAATATAGATAATTTTGATGTAATAATTATGTCTGATTATAATAAAGGCTTTTTAAAAACTAGTAACAGTGCTGAAATAATTAAAATTTGTAATTTGCATAATAAAAAAGTTTTAATAGATATAAAAGAACCAATATATGATAAATATAAAGATGCTTATTTATTAAAACCTAATTTAGAGGAATTATCTAATATAACAAAAATGCCAGTTGAAACTCAAGATGAAATAATAGAAGCGGCAGAAACTTTGAAGAAATTTACAAATTGTAAATATGTTTTAGTAACTCTAGGAAAAGATGGAATGTTATTGATTGGTAATAATATTAAAAAATTTTTTGATTGTTTGTCTAGAGAAGTTTATGATGTAACAGGTGCAGGTGATACAGTTATATCATATCTTTCCACATGCTTAGCTAATAATGTTGATATTGATAACAGTGTGTTAATATCTAACTACGCAGCAGGTGTAAAAGTAGGAAAAATGGGAACTTATGGGGTAACCATAGAAGATATTATTAATTATATAAATTTGGATAATTATATTGATATAAAAAATAAAATTGTTTCTTTAGATAAATTGATAAAAATAATGGAAAATAAAAATAATAAAAAGATTGTTTTTACTAATGGCTGTTTTGATATTTTTCATATAGGGCATATGAGATATTTAAAGGAATCATCTACATATGGAGATATACTTATAGTAGGAGTGAATAGTGACAATTCTGTAAAAAGGTTAAAAGGTAAAAATAGGCCCATTAATAATGAAGATGATCGTATGGAATTGCTTGCTTCATTAGGGTTTGTGTCTTATGTAGTTAAATTTGATGAAGATACGCCATATGAATTGATTAAGCAAATTAAACCAAATATTATAACAAAAGCAGGTGATTATAAAATTGATGATGTTGTTGGTAAGGATATTGTTGAAAGTTTGGGTGGGCAAGTAATAATATGTAAATATAGTGATGGAAAATCAACATCTGGGATTATTGAAAAGGTTTTAAATATTTATAAATAATGAGTTTAGGAGGAGTTATGAATAAAGCTGTTTTTTTAGACAGGGATGGGACAATTAATGAGGATTATGGTTATGTTTATAAAGTAGAAGATTTTAAATTTATTGATGATGTTCCTGTTGCATTAAAAAGATTAAATAAGTTAGGGTATATATTAATAGTTATATCTAATCAATCTGGGATTGGACGAGGTTATTATACAAAAGAAGACGCGGACAAAGTTTTTAATTATATGATTAAAGTATTAAAAAACAAGGGAGTTAATATATCAAAATATTATTATTGTCCTCACGTTGATAATGATAATTGCGGTTGTAGAAAGCCAAAATTAGGGCTTTTTGAAGATGCTATAAAAGAATTCGATATTGATTTAGATAATAGTTTTGCAATTGGAGATAAAATTAGAGATTTATCAATTTGTATAAATACAGGAGTAAAAGGTATATTGATATCTAGAGAATACAGGAATAATAATTCTGATTATTTTGTTGTAAAGAAAGATATGAAAGATGCAGTAAAATATATAGAAACTGCATAGAAGGTATTAAATATGAGAAAAAAAAATTTACAAATTTTAGCTAAAATACAGTTTTTAAATATTACAAAATATTTGACTGTTTTAAAATATTTTTTCTATTATTTAGATAAATTATATTTATTATTTATTCCAAAACCCAAAATTGAAAATAGTAAAAAGCAGGTTTTGTTATTAGCAAATTTAGGATTAGGAGATGCGATGAATTTTTTGTCGGTTGCCAAAAAATATCGAGATTTATATCCCAAAAATAAATTTTATATAACTATTTTAGTTCCAAAAGGAATTGATATTATATTACGAGAAGAGACAGAGTTTGATTCAATTATTTGTGTTGATTTTAATTCTGCAATTGTAAATTTAGTAAAAAGATTTAAGTTAATAAAATTAGTTAATTTTAAAAACTATGATGTATTAATAGACATCATGGGAATAGTTGGAGCATCAATTAATGTATATTTATGTAATGCATCATATGCAAAAGAAAAAATAACAATTAATAATATTGCTTATTCTAGCTGCCCAACGTTTCTACAAAAGAAAGGTTATTCTAAAGTATATACAATTAATAATACTAAAATTTCTAATGTTGAATATTACAATTATTTGTATGATTTTATAAATAATGAAAAAAGCGATATAGTTTTACACAAAACTAAAAATTATAAATTGTCTCTAAACTTACCTTTAAAGTATTATATAGTTTTTCCTGGAGCAAGTTCTGATTTTAGAAAATGGAGTGCAGACAACTATATTAACTTAATAGAGAAGATATATAACAAAATAAGTTTACCTGTAGTTTTTTTAGGTACTCTTAAAGAAAAAGAAATTGTTGACTATATAACTAGTTCTTTGAAAAAGAAGAAAATTAAGTACGAAAGTTTTTTAGGTCAAACTACAACATTAGAGTTTATTCAGGCGATAAAGACTTCTTCTTTTATAATAACAAATGATACTGGTAGTTATCATATAGCTGTTAACGAGGAAGTTCCTGTAACTTTGATAACTGGTGCATATGCGCTAGATATGTATGCATTATATGATTTTTTGGACGAGAAATATAGAAAACCATATGTTGTTTATAAAAATAAAAAATGTAAAAATTGTTTTTATAAATGTCCATACATTGATAAAGCAAAAGTTTGGCCATGTCTTAATGAAATTAGTGTTGATGATGCTTGGAAAATTGTAGAAAAAATGATAGATTGTGAACTTAAATAATGTTATATAATATTTTTAATATTAATATGAGAGGTGAAAAATGAATAGTATTCATACTTTTGTTGTACTTGCATATAAAGAAAGTAAATATTTAGAAGAATGTGTAAAATCAGTATTGTGTCAAAGTTATTCTAGTAGTGTTATTATTGCTACAACAACTGATAATGATTATATTAGGGAAATTGCAAACAAATATAATTTAGATGTGATAATTGGTAAACATACAAATATAGGAGGAGATTTTGACTTTGCTAAAAATTCTTCTAAAACTGAGTTAGTAACAATTGCTCATCAAGATGATATATATGATTTTGATTATGCTAAGATTGTAATTGACAATTATGATAAATATAAAGATGCTAGTATTATATTTACTGATTATTATGAAATAAGAAATAATGATAAAATTGAGAGTAATTTAAATTTAAAAATAAAAAGAATATTGTTGTTTCCTTTAAGAATTAAAAAAATAGGAAAAAGTAAATTTGGGAAAAGACTGGTTTTAAGATTTGGAAATAGTATATGTTGTCCAGCAGTAACGTTTGTTAATAAAAATTGTCCAAAAGAAATTTTTAAATCTAATTACAAATGTAATGTTGATTGGTATGCATGGGAAAAATTAAGTAAATTAAATGGACATTTTGTATTTATTCCCAAAAAGTTAATGGGGCACAGAATTTCATTAAGTACTACGACTACATCAATTATTAATGATGGTATTAGAACAAAAGAAGATTATGAAATATTATGTAAATTTTGGCCAAAATTTATTGCAAAAATTTTAAATAGATTTTATAGAAATGCGGAAAAATCAAATAATGTATAATTAAAATTTTTATAAAAAGATTATTAAATTATAGTCTTTTTTTATTTTATATTGTATAATTATTTTATGAAAGATGTGATTGTATGAAAAAACATGTTTTTATAATTGGTTCTCGTGGTTATCATGCAAATTATGGTGGTTGGGAGACTTTTGTGTCAAAATTAGTTGATAATTACGATGATAAAGATACTATATTTCATATTAGTAATTTATCTGTTAATGGTAAGGAAGAAGAAATAAAGATAAATAGTAATTTGATTATCAATACTTTTAAAGTTAATTTAAACGGTGGAGTAAAAATGCTTTTATGCACTATTAAATCATTTAATTTTTATTTAAAATATATAAAGAATAATAATATTTCAAAATCTTATATATATGTTCTTGGATTAAAACTCGGTCCTTTATTATCATGTAGAAAGAAATTCATAAATAAATATGGAATTAAAGTTTTAGTAAATCCTGATGGCCTTGAACATGAAAGAAGTAAATGGGGATTTTGCATAAAAAAATATTTTTTGTTAAGTGAAAAGTGGATGCTGACTAATTGCGATATTATTATATGCGATGCTATTGGAATAAAGAAATATATTGATAATAAATATCCTTATTTAAACAAAAAAACTGTTTATATAGCATATGGAACAGACAAAATAGAGTTGTCTAATATATTGGAAGAAACAGTTTTAAAAGAATTTAATTTGAAAAGTAATGATTATGTATTAATGGTTGGTAGATTTGTTCCTGAAAATAATTATGAATTAATAATAAAAGAGTTTATGAATTCAGAAATTAAGAAAAAGCTAGTGATTGTTTCAAATATATCTTCAAGTAATTATTATTTGAAAATATTAAAAGAAACTCATTGTTTAAGGGATAAAAGAATTATATTTATAGATGGAATATATGATGAAAACAAATTATCCGTAATAAGAAAAAATGCGTTTGCATATATTCACGGTCATTCAGTTGGAGGAACTAATCCTTCATTACTTGAGGCATTAAATTTAACTGATTTGAACATTTTGTATGATGTAAATTTCAATAAAGATATTGGATTAAATTCTTGCCTATATTTTAAAGAAATTGGGAGTTTAACTAATTTATTAAATAATATAGAAAAATATGATAAAAGTAAGTTAGGAATAAAATGTAAGAAAATTGTAAAAGATAATTATACATGGAAAATAATTGTAAATAAATATAAGAAAATATTTAAGTAGGTGGCTTATGAATAATAAAAACAAAGATAAGAATTTGTGGTATAGCGGAACAATCTCAAAATTGGAAAAATTAATTAGATTAATAAAAAAATCAATATATTTTGCTTGGCATAGACATCATTTTTTGATACCTCCGAGTGCTATGAAAAAATATATAAAATCTTTTTTAATTGTACTTAAAAGAGGAGGTAATGTTTCTAATTTATATACAAATCAAAAGGCATATTTAAAATGGATTGAAGATAATAAAGAAATTGTTGAATATAAAAAATTTAAATACAATCCACTTATATCTTTTATAGTTCCGGTTTATAATGTCCCCAAAAAGTTATTAGACGAATGTATAAATTCTTTATTGGAACAAAGTTATGAAAATTTTGAGATATGCATATGTGATGACTGTTCTACCAATAAGGAAACGCTAGATGCTTTGAAAGAATATGAAAAAAATAGTAAAATAAAAATAGTCTATCGGAAGACAAATGGGATGATATCAAAATCTAGTAATGATGCAGTTAAAATTGCTAAAGGAGAATTTATTGTTTTAGTTGATAATGATGATACAGTGGAAAAAGATGCTTTATATTTTATTGTAGAGGCATTAAACAAAGATAATAATATTGATATGATTTATAGTGACGAAGATAAATTAGATTATAATGGAAAAAGATTAGAACCACATTTTAAACCTGATTATTCTCCAGACACTTTTATGTGTTTAAATTATATTTGTCATTTAACTGCTATTAGAAAAGAAATATTTGATAAATTAGGAGGATTTAGAAGTAGGTATGATGGCGCTCAAGATTATGATTTGTTTTTAAGAGTTACCGATATAACTAATAATATATATCATATACCTAAAATATTGTATCATTGGAGACACACAAAGACATCAACGTCAGGGTATTTGGGAAATAAATCGTATGCTTATATTGCAGGTAAAAATGCTCTTATTGATACATTAAAAAGAAGAAAGATTGATGGAATAGTTTATGATAATCCTAAAGTAAGCACATATTTAGTAAAATATAAACACAATAATCCTAAAGTATCTATTATTATTCCAATAAAGGATAAAGCAAAAATAACTAGAAGATGTTTAGAATCATTATACAATATTACAAATTATAAAAATTATGAAGTTATTATCATTGATAACGGAAGTGTAGAAAAAGAAACTATAGATTTATTAGAATTTTATAAAACAAAATATAAGAATTTTAGAGTATTAAGATTAGAATGTGAATTTAATTATTCATATTTAAACAATGAAGCAGTGAAGATTTGTTGTGGTGAATATATTTTATTTTTAAATAATGATACAGAAATTATAGAAAAAGATTGGTTGGATATAATGGTAGGATACGGTTCTCAAGAACATGTAGGATGCGTTGGTATTAAACTGCTTTTTGCTGATAAAAAAGTTCAACATGCTGGAGTTGTATTAGGTTATGGAGGAGTTGCTGGGCATATATTTGTTCCGTATGATAGAAATGATGTTGGACTATTTGGAAGACTATCTATGCCTTATAATTACACTGCTGTAACGGCTGCATGTATGCTAATAAAAAAAAGTAAATTTCTAGAAACAAATGGATTTGATGAAAAATTAAAAGTAGCATTAAACGATGTGGATTTGTGCTTACAGATATTAAAAAAGGGATATTATAATGTATGCCTATCAAATGTTGAAATGTTACATTATGAATCTAAATCTAGGGGATATGAGGTTACAAAAGAAAAACAGGATAGGTTAAAAAAAGAATCTGAATATATGAGAAAAAAATGGGGAAAAATTTTAGATGATGATAAGTTTTTTAATAAAAATAATTTTTAGGTGTCTATATGAAAAAAAATATTAAGAAAAAAAATAAAAAAATTGTTGTAGTGATGATAATTGTTATTATAGTGTTAATTGTTTATTTTTATATTAGTCAATTTAAAAATAATACAATTATTGAAAATAATGAATTCTATAATATAGCAGATGAAGTAGCCAAGCAATATAATCCTTATGTAATAACAATTAATGATGTCTTTTTGTATGATAGTAATTTAGAAAAAATTGGAACTATAAGTAATGAAATGTATATTGAATTAGAAGATAATAATAGTAAATATTCTGATGGTTATTATAAATTAAAGAATATCAATGGATATATATATTATAAGGATGTGAAAAAAACAGATGAACAAAAGAAGAATTTAAGATTTTTAAATTATGTACCATTTAACGAAAGTATTATAATAAGTAAAAATACTAAACTATACGCAGATAAAAATAGTTATTATACAGTTTATAATGAAAAATCTTTACCTATTATTGTTAAAGATGACGATAAATATTATGTAGTTTTTGATAATAAACTTGTATATGTGCATGCGGAAGATGTAACTACAACTGAAAATAATAATAGTAATAAAGAAATTGCTGAAAGTGTTTCTGTATTGAATTATCATTTTGTTATAAATAAAGAAGCAGGAGAAAAAGAAATATGTAGTCCCGCTTCTATATGCCATACTGATACTCAATTTGATAGTCACATTAAATATATCAGTGAAAATAAGTATTATACTATTAATATGAAAGAGTTGGAATTGTTTATAGATGGTAAAATAAATTTACCTAAGAAATCAGTTTCTATTACGATAGATGATGGTTGGTTTGTGAGTAGGGCAATACCAATATTAGAAAAATATAATGTTATGGGTACACTATTTTTAATTGGAAGTTTAGCACCAGTTAGTGACTATGCTTCTAATAATTTAGAAATTCATTCACATACTTGGAATTTGCACAATGTTAGCAACTGTAAAGAAGGTAGATCGGCTTTATTATGCTATGATAAAGAAAAAATTGTTGAAGATTTATTGAAAAGTAGAGAAAGTCTAAATGATACAACCTATTTTTGTTATCCATTTTATGAATATAATAGTAATGCCATTGAAAGCCTAAAAGAAGCAGGATTTACTATGGCATTAACTGGTGGAAATACAAAGGTTAAAAAAGGAATAAATAAGTTTAAGGTACCAAGATATGTTATTTACAATACTACAACGATTAGGGAATTAGCAACTATTATTTCTTAAATTATATGATTTTCTTTCTTATTAAGAGAAATTTGATAAAAAAATTAAACTGTTATATAATATATATATAAGAGTTTTTTTTGAGGTGAAGTATGGAATTAAAAGATATATTATTAATGGTAGGAGTAACATTTTTATTTACTGTTTTATTTATTCCAATAGTAGGTAAGATAGCAACACATATTGGAGCACTTGATATGCCTAATGCAAGAAAAGTACATAAGAAGCCAATCCCTAGATTAGGAGGGCTTGGAATATATTTTGGTTTTTTACTTGGATATATATTATTTGGTAGGGAATCATTACAAATGAATTCAATATTGATTGGTAGTTTTATAATAATAATTACGGGTGTTATTGATGATATTAGTCCAATTCCTGTAAGATACAAGTTATTAGGACAATTTGCAGCAGCCGCGGTAGTACCACTTTATGGAGGTATTGTATTGCAAGACATTAGTGCTTTTGGAATATATATTGATTTTGGAGTACTCAGTATTCCAGTTACAATTTTATTTATTGTTTCAGTAATTAATTGTATTAACTTAATAGATGGATTAGATGGACTGGCTGGAGGACTTTCTTCAATATATTTCTTAACAATAGGTATAATAGCGCTTGCTATTAATAACGCTAATGGCTTGGATATATTACTTACATTTATTATGCTAGGAAGTACCTTAGGTTTCTTATGGCATAACTTTAATCCTGCAAAAATATTTATGGGAGATTCCGGAAGTATGTTCCTTGGATATATAATTTCTGTAATTGCATTAATTGGATTTAAAAATGTTACACTAACTTCATTTATTGTTCCTTTGTTTTTATTAGCAATACCAATACTAGATACATTATTTGCAATAATAAGAAGACTTATTAATCATAAACCAATATCTGCTCCTGATAAAAATCATTTACACCATCAATTTTTAAATATGAAATTTTCTCAAAGAAAAACAGTATTAATAATATATGGAGTAGATGCATTATTTGCTCTTGCATCAATTATTTATGTAATTGGGGACTCTACACAAGGAATAATTATGTATACACTTTTGCTTATAATGGTGCTTGTATTTATATTTAAAACTAATATAATTTGGGACCATAGCAAAAAAGACAGAAATAAAAAACTATTCTTCATAAAAAAATAGTTTATCATTAACTTTAATATTAAAATAATTAGGAGGAGTTTCTATTACTTTAGATACTCCTTTTTTAGGAAGTATAATTTTATTTTTAGGGAGATTTGAATAATAATATAATATATTGTTATTTTTATCACATAATATTACATCAATATTTTGTTTCATGAAAAATGTGTGGATACTATTACATTTATTAAAAAGTAAAGAATAATCAATATTTTTTTTAAACATAAATCCTTTTAATCTAGAATAAAAACTAGTACAATTTATTACTTTAATAGTTTTATTATTATATTTTATATACATTATAATTCACCATTAATATTGTAACATATTTTAGGCTAATTATTGACTATTATTAATAAGAAATATATAATTATTATGAAAAGAGGTTGATTATGAAATTAAATAATAAAGGATTTACTTTGGTTGAAGTTATATCAGTTATACTTATTATAGCGATTTTAGCTGGTTTTGTTATTCCTAGTGTATTCGGTTATTTTGATACTTCTAAAGAAAAAAGTGAAGAGATATTTGTTAAAGAAATGGCAAGAGTTATTGAAAATTATGTTGCACTAAATGGAAGAAATATTAGTTATGATATGGCTAATCCTATAGCAGTCGAAAAGTGTGACCCATTATTGGGAGATTCTTCATGTGTTAATGTAAATGCATATAGAAACAAAACTACGGATAAGATCACTTTTAATGACTTAATTTCTGAAGGACTAGTTCAAGATGGAGATATTATTAATCCCAAAACTAATATGGAATGTAGTTTAGATACTGAAATAGTAGTATATAGAGATGATGATTATGTATATTGTTTTATGACTACTTTAGATTGTGTTGATGCTCCTAATAACAAAATTAATACTTGTTTATTTGAGTGAGGATTAATATGCTTATTTTTATAACATTAATAATAATTATTTTTGATGTAATTAGTAAAATCTTTATTTCCAATATATTAATATTAAATAAGTCTATTACTATAATTCCTAATTTTTTTTATTTAACATATACTCATAATTATGGTGGAGCGTGGAGTATATTTGATAATAGTACATTATTTATAACAATTGTTAGTTTTTTAATTATTGTAGGAATAATATATTATTTATTTAAAAATAAAATTAACAAAAAAATAGAGATAGTAGGATATTCTTTATTATTAGGAGGAGCAATAGGAAACTTAATTGATAGAATTGTATATGGTTATGTAATTGATTTCTTAGATTTTTATATATTTAAATATGATTTTCCCATATTTAATGTAGCAGATATAGGGATAGTTGTAGGAATAATACTTTTACTAGTTAGTATGATATTGGAGGTGTATAAAAATGATAATAAACGTAATTGATAATGAAGATAGATTAGATAAATATTTACTTGACAAAATAGAAGTAAGTAGAAGTAAATTACAAAAGATGATAGAAAATGGAAATGTTTTAGTAAATGGAAATAAGGTAAAAAATAGTTATGTAGTAAAAATAGATGATGAAATAACTATTGATGAAAATTATCAAGAAAAAATAGATATATTACCAGAAAATATACCACTTGATATTGTTTATGAAGATGATGATTTATTAGTAGTTAATAAAAAAAGTGGAATGGTTGTACATCCTGCGCCAGGAAATTATAGTGGTACTTTAGTTAATGCATTAATGTATCATTGTAATAGTTTAAGTACTGTAAATACAGAAGTAAGACCGGGTATAGTACATAGAATAGATGCCGATACTTCAGGACTTTTATTAGTAGCTAAAAACGATGAAACACATATTGATTTAGCAGAACAAATAAAAGAACACACTGTAAACAGAAAATATGTTGCTCTTGTATGGGATGTTATTAATGAAGATACTGCTACTATTGATGCACCAATTGGAAGAGATAAAAATAATAGAAAAAAAATGTGTGTAACTGCAGATAATTCAAAGGATGCTATTACTAATATTAAAGTACTTGAAAGATATGAAAAAGCTACACTTATTGAATGTAGCTTAGAAACGGGAAGAACACATCAAATTAGAGTTCATATGGATTACATTGAACATCCTATTGTTAATGATCCTGTATATGGTCATAACAAACTTATTGATAATGAATTTGGGCAAATGTTACATGCAAAGACTATTGGTTTTATTCATCCAAAAACTAAAAAATATATGGAATTTAATAGTGAAGTTCCACCTAAGTTTGTAGAAATATTAAATGCGTTTAAATCAGTTTAATATATTTATTGAAAGTATTAATAAAAGAGCATAAATACTAAATATAATGTAAGGTATTAGAAAATAACTTGCTTTTTTATTTTGTAATTTTGTTTCATTACATAAGTATATCGCACTTATTAAAGTAATAATTACATCAATTAAAGATAAGAAATTATTTCTTAAAGTAAAGAAGAAGAAAGTAAATAATTGATTAGATATAAAGTTTATTAATAAATATTTTTTATATTCTTTATTACTGTTTTCATATACTATAAATATAGAAATAGCTATAAGAATATATAAAATAGTCCAAACTATTCCAAATAAATAACTTGGTATAGCAAAAAATGGAAGTGATAAACTTTCATAATACAGAGTACTTGATTTAAATAAAATAGAAGATATAAACCAAGGTAATAAAAATAATAAATATTTAATAAAGTTATTTGTTAACATGATAACCCCCTTTATTTATTTTATTATTTTTAGTATAATATTATTACAAGGAGGATAATATGGCAGAGAATATTATTAGATTAGATAATAAAGATATGTTAATGATGAAATTATCGCATTACTTTATTACTGAACAAAATTATAATCCTATTATATTACATGGTATTAATGATGAAATATGGTTAGAGAATATGGATAGTGATTATCGTGTAGTTAGGATAGTAGGACATTATATACACAATAACGAACAATTAAATTTTGATAAATTTAAGTTAGATAGAATAATTAAATCAATAAAAAGGAAAACTTTAAGTTTAAAAATAAATGTATTATCAATATATATAGATTTAGGAGATAATGTAACTCTTAAGGAAGAAGATAATTATAAAAGTGTATTTATAAAAAAAATATCTGATTTAAAAAATCCTTTATTATTACAAGTATTTCCAGATATTATAGAAAAAACTAAATTTGAAGAAAAAGGAATTGAACTTATGGCTAGAATAACTAATGATATTAATAAAAAGAATGTAGATAAAGGAACAAGGGTTGCTAAAATATTTGATAAAAAGAAACCTATTATTACTTACACTATTATGGCTATATGTGTAATAGTATTTGCTCTTATGTATATTTTAGGAGATGGCTCTTTAGATAATATTACTTTATTAAGGTTTGGCGCTAATTTAGATGTATTGACTAAAAATGGAGATTATTTTAGATTAATTACTTGTGCATTTTTACATATAGGGGTTGTTCATTTAATATTTAATATGTATGCTCTTTATATAATTGGACCACAAGTAGAAAGCTTTTTTGGTAAAATTAAATATTTGAGTATATATTTAATAAGTGCTGTGTCTGCTAGTATATTGTCACTTGCATTTAATACAAACACTATATCAGCAGGAGCATCAGGCGCTATATTTGGTTTACTTGGAGCATTACTTTATTTTGGATATCATTATAGAGTATATTTAGGAAATGCAGTTAGAAGTCAAATAATACCAATTATTATTATTAACTTGTTGTTTGGATTTACTATGACTGGTATTGATAACGCAGCTCATATTGGTGGATTAATAGGAGGAGTACTTGCTTCAATGGCATTAGGAGTCCCAGAAAAATCAAATAAAACAGAAAAAATAAATGGACTTATTGTTCTTGCTATATATTTTGGATTCATAATATATATGGCATTTATTATGAAATAATTAGTTATAATGTTAGATAAATTATAATATATTAATAAATAAGTAGGAAGTCATTGCAAAATGACTTTCTTTTCTTTTAAAAATAAGGTATAATTAATACATAGAAATAGCAAGTAGGTGTATTACAATGTATTTAAAACAAATAAAAGCGTATGGATTTAAATCTTTTGCAGATAAAATTAATATTGAATTATGTCCTAATATAAATGGAATAGTAGGACCAAATGGTAGTGGTAAATCTAATGTTGTTGATGCTGTTAGATGGGTTTTAGGAGAACAATCAATGAAATCTTTAAGAGGAGATAATTCTCTTGATATAATATTTTCAGGAAGTAAGAGTAGAAAACCGTTAAATAGTGCAACTGTTAGTTTAATATTTGATAATAGTGATAGAACAGTACCAATTGATTTTAACGAAGTCTCTATTAAAAGAACAGTATATCGAAGTGGTGAAAATGAATACTTTATTAATAATGAAAGATGTAGACTTAAAGATATTGTTGAATTATTAACAGATTCGGGTGGATCAAAAGAAAGCTTTAATATTATTTCTCAAGGAAAAATAGATGAAATAATACTAGCAAAACCACTTGATAGAAGAGTTATGTTTGAAGAAGCAGCAGGAGTCTTAAAATATAAAAGAAGAAAAGAAGAAGCAATAAGAAAATTAGAAAGAACAAATTTAAACTTAAATAGAATAAATGATATTATATTAGAATTAGAAAATAATTTAAATCCATTAAAAAAACAAAGTGAAGAAGCTACTATATATTTAGATACTAAAGATAAACTAAAAGAAGTAGAAGTAGCATTAATGGCAAAAGATATTGAATCATTAAATTATGAATATAAAGAAAGTAAAAATAAAATAGATGAATTAAATGATGAAATAATAAAATTATCAGGTAATAGTAGTAATTATGATGTAGATATATTAAAAGAAAAAAATAAACTTAAGAGTATTGAAGATAAATTAAATATAAAACAAAGTGAATATATTACTAAAACAAAAGAGTTAGAAAAAATAGATGCTGATATTAGAGTACTTAAAGAAAGAAATAAATATGTAACAGTAGAAGATGATATTACTAATAAATTATTTAATTTAAAAGAAGAAGAATTAAAGCAAAATAGTTTAATTAATAATATAAATAATGAAATAGATTTAATTGATAAAAAAATAGAAGTAATAAATACTGATATAGAAAGTAATTTAGAAAAATATAATATTTTTAAATCTAATAAAAATGATATTAATAATAAACTTATTTCTAATAATAGAGAACTAGTTAATTTAAAATATAAAATAGAATATTTAGAAAATAATATTAATAATAATAGTTCAGTACCTAATAGTATTAAGAATATTCTAAGTAATCCTAAATTTAGTGGCATACATAATGTTATAGGTAAATTAATTGAAGTAGAAGATGAGTATAGCATTGCCATTTCTACTGCTTTAGGAGGAGCTTCTTCATATTTAGTAGTAGATAATACTAATACTGCTAAAGAGTTAGTTAATTATTTAAAAGAAAATAAATTAGGAAGAGCGACTTTTTTTCCTCTTAATGTAATTACTGGTAGAAGTATTCTAAGTGATGTAAGAGCAATTATTAATGGTATAGATGGAGTAATTGGTACTGCTGATAAGTTAGTTACCTATAATAAAATTTATGAAAATATTATAACTAATCAACTTGGAAATGTTATTGTTACAGATAATATTGATACTGCCAATATTGTTAGTGAAAAAATAAATAAAAGATATAGAATAGTAACATTAGATGGTCAAGTAGTTAATGTTGGAGGTTCAATAACGGGTGGTTCTACTATTTCTAATAATATTATTAAAGAAAAATATGAATTAGAAAAATTTAAAAAAGAATATTCTAATATAGAAAGTAAAAATAAAGAATTAAGTGTAGAATTACAAAATTTTGATAGTAAAATAAATGAATTAGAAACAAAAATATATAATTATCGTTTAGAAAATAGTAATAATAACGAAAATAAGAATAGTAAATTAAAATTATTAGAAGAACTTAAAGAAAAATATAATGATATTGTTAAAGAAATTAATGATTTAAAAGATATAAGTAATGATTCAGTTTTTACAAAAGAAAAAAGTTTACTTGATGAATATTATGGGATAAAAGATAATATAGATGTTATTGAAAAAGAAATTAGTTCTTTAAAGATGGATAAAGAAAAATGTGAAAGTGATATATTAGAATTAGAGGAAACTAACAAAAAGAGTAATTCAATTATTAGTAAAATGGAAAAAGAAGTTAATAATTTAGAAATTAAAATTAATAGAATTGATGTTAAACTTGATAATTTACTTCTTAATTTAAATGAAGAATATAATATTACATTTGAGTATGCTAAGGAAAACTTTGAAATAGATATGGAAGAAGATGTTGCAAGAAATTTAGTTAGTGAACTTAAAAGCAAGTTAAAACAAATCGGAGAAGTTAACATAGCTTCAATTGAAGAATATAAAAGAGTAAGTGAAAGATATAATTTCTTAAATAATCAGAGAAATGATTTAAAGAATGCCGAAGATACACTACTTGAAATAATTAAAGAGATGGATGGAATAATGGTAGAGAAGTTTAGTACTACTTTTGAAGAAATTAGAAAAGAATTTAAAGTAGTATTTAAAGAATTATTTAAGGGAGGAAATGCTGAACTTGTGCTTACTGACCCTAATAATATGTTAGAAACAGGTATTGATATTAAAGCAGAACCTCCGGGAAAACATTTACAAAATATTACACTATTGTCTGGTGGTGAGAAAACATTTACGGCAATATCATTATTATTTGCAATTTTAAATGTAAGACCAGTTCCATTCTGTTTATTAGATGAAGTAGAAGCTGCATTGGATGATGCTAACGTTGAATCATTTGGTAACTATTTGTATAAATATAAAGATGAGACACAGTTTATTTTAATTACTCACAAAAAGAAAACAATGGAATTTGCTGACGTTTTATATGGTATAACGATGCAAGAGTCTGGTGTTAGTAAACTTGTAAGCGTAAAGTTAGAAGATGTAAAAGATTATAAAGGGTAGATGTTTATGATGAAAAAATTTTTACACAGTATATTACTTATATTTACTTGTCTTATAATGATTTTCCCAATTGCTACAAAGGCTGATTCTGGATGGGATTCTGACTATGATTCTGGAGGATGGGACTCAGGAAGTAGTTGGGATTCTGGTGGCAGTTGGAGCTCGGGAAGCGATTGGGGATCAAGTGGTTCTGATTGGTATTATGGCGATTCAGGGCATTCGTCTGGAAGTGGTTTTGTTGGTTTATTTGTTGGTATTATTTTTCTTATAGTAATAGCGGTAATAGTATTTAGCAATAATAAACCGAAAGGTCCAAAATCTGGAAGTAGCATCGATAATAATATAAATATCTCAAATAATAGTAATGGCAATTATCAAGACATTGAACAAAGTAAAATAAACGAAATTGACCCAAATATTAGCATAGAAGAATTAAAAAATAAAGCATTTAATATTTATAAAGATATTCAAGAAGCATGGATGAACTTTGATACAGATAAAATTAGAAAACTTACAACAGATGAAATATATAATATGTATAGTAGCCAACTTGAAACATTAAAATTAAAAAATCAAAAGAATATAATGAAAAATATTGAGTATGTAGATGCTAAAATTATTGATATTACTAACGTTAATGGGGTTATTGCAATAAATGTTTATTTAAGAGTTAAAGTCTTAGATTATGTAATAAATGTAAAAACTAATAAAACAGTTCGTGGTAGAGATAATGCTAGACTAGATATAGAATATAACTTAACTTTTGTAAAATCAGAAACAGATAATAAAAAGATAGAAACTTGCCCTAATTGTGGCGCTCCAGTAGATATAGTTAGTTCTGCTACCTGCCCATATTGTAATAGTACATTAGTTAAAACTGCTAGTGATTATGTAATGAGTAAAAAAACTTGTACAGGACAGAGGTTAGATATATAATGAATGAATTTAATGAAGCGATGTTTAAAACAAAAGTAGATAATATATTTGTAAAATTATTTACTTCTATTATGAAGGGAGATTTGAGTGATGTTGATCATTTCATAAGTGATGAGGTAAAAAACAAATATATGACTTATATAAACGAGTTAAAGAGTAGAAATGAAAGACAGATGTATGATGAACTTAATGTTAAAGATACTAAAATATTAAGTAGAAAAGAATTAGATGACAAAGAAGTAATAGAAGTAGAAATAATATCTAGATATATGGATTATATAATAGATATAGACTCCGGAGAAACTATTAAAGGAAACGATACTAGAAGAATAGAAAAAAAGAATGTCTTAATATTTGAAAAAAGGAAAGACACTAAAGATATTAAATTAGTTAGAAAGTGTCCTGGATGTGGTGCTAGTATAAGTGTTAATACTAGTGGTAAATGTGAATATTGTGGTACAATTTATAATTTAGAAGATTATGATTATATATTAACTGATATTCAAACATAGAACAAAAGTCTCGATGAGAGGCTTTTTATTTTTTTTTAGTTAATTATTAATAATAATAGTTAAATTTATAATATCATACGAAATACGAGTATTACTATTTTCTATAACTATATTATGCGACTCTTGATTTGGGTTTTGGCATTCATGGTTTTGGTTGGTAGGAAGGTGTGATATTATGCCAAAGAGAAAATATATAATAAAATTCTTGGATCGCATAGTAATATTATTTATATTAATAATAATTATTATTATTGTAATAAAAATAGACATTCCTTCTCTTACCCAATAGACTAGGAATGTCTAACACCAAGAGTCACATATAAAATGTGTTAATAGAAGATGAGTATTACTCGTTTTCTATTACAAGTATATTATATCTTAATTTTGTCAATAAAACAATAAAATATATAAAAAAATATTTTTTCATGTTATAATTATCATGTAGAAAGTATTTAAGAAGAAAGGAAGAAAAATATGGGATTAATAAAAGCTTTTACAAGTTCAGTATCTTCATCTTTAGGAGATCAATTTAAGGAGTATATATCATGCCCTGAAATGGATAGTGATGTATTAGTACAAAGAGGAATTGTTAATCATGGTGATGGTAATAAAAATCCGTCTGAAGGAGTTATTACTAATGGTAGTGCAATTATGGTTCCAGAAAGTACAGCAATGATGGTAATAGAAAATGGAAAAATATTAGATTTTTGTGCTGAAGCAGGAACATATACTTTTAATTCAGAAAGTGAACCTAGTATCTTTACTGGGGGATTAGGAAAAGGAATAATCGATACTATTAAGAAAATAGGAAGTCGTACTACTTTTGGAGGACAAACTGCTCAAGATCAAAGAGTGTATTATGTAAATTTACTTGCAATAGTAGGAAATAAATTTGGTTCACCGCAACCTAAAAAAATAACTGATGATAAATATGGTATGTTAGAAGTAACTTTTTTTGGAGAATATGCTATTAAAGTAGAAGATCCTGCAATACTTGTAAGTAATGTAATTGGATCTAATGCTAAAGATACAGTATTATTTTCTGATGTTTTAGGAGACCAATTTAAAAGTAAGTTTGTTGAAAAAGTAACACAGGCTATTACTGTAGTTATGAGAAAACATAAAATACCTTTTGGGGATATTGGTATGTATGGGACTGATATATCTAATGAAATGAATAATTTATTAGATGCTGATTTATATGGGAAGTATGGAATAAAAGTATCAGATGTTGCTATTGCTGATATTAACTTAACCGAAGAATCTATGAAGAGAGTATCAAAAATTGATGATGCTACAATATTCTCAAATCCAAACATGCAATCAGGTCTTATGGCTAATGCAACTGCAGAAGCAATGCAAAATGCTGCTTCTAATGAAAATGGCGCTATGATGGGATTTATGGGAATGAATATGGCTGGTCAAGCCGGTGCCAACGTTATGGGAACAGTTAATCAAAATGTTACTCCAACAACTCCAAATGAACCAATACAAACACCAGAACCAGGAGCATTATTTACTAAAGAAGAAAACAGTTTAAAATTTTGTCCTAATTGTGGTAAACCGGTAAATGGTGGTAATTTCTGTGGTAATTGTGGTGCAAAATTAAATTAAGGACGTGATAAAATGATTATACTTGATGGTAAAAAATTAAAACAAAAAATATTAGATGAATTAAAAGAAGAAGTAACTAAATTATCTATAAAACCGAAACTTGTTGTAATTCAAGTAGGGAACGATCCTGCTAGTGATGTTTATGTTAGACAAAAAGGGAAAATGGCTGAATATATTGGATATAATTTTGAACATATAAAATTACCTTCTGATATATTAGAAGAAGAATTATTAACTTTAATCGATAAATTAAATGATGATAAAGAAGTATCTGGAATTTTAGTTCAAATGCCACTTCCTAGTCAAATAAATGCTAAGGTAGTTCAAAATAGAGTAAGTTATTTAAAAGATGTAGATGGCCTTACTGATATAAATACAGGCAAATTAGTTCATAATAATGATACACTTATTTCTTGTACACCAATGGGCATTATTGATTTATTAAAAGAATATGATATCCCTATAAAAGGAAAACATGTAGTAATTGTAGGTAGAAGTGATTTGGTAGGGAAGCCACTTATTAATTTATTTTTAAATAATGATGCTACTGTTACTGTATGTCATTCTAAAACTAATAATTTAGAGTCTATTACTAGACTTGCTGATATATTAGTAGTAGCTATAGGTAATAAAGAATTTATAAAAGATAATATGGTAAAAGATAATGCCGTAGTAATTGATGTAGGAATTAATAGAGATAATGACAAATTATATGGAGACGTTGATTTTGAAAATGTATCAAAAAAAGTGAGTTATATAACGCCGGTTCCCGGTGGAGTAGGACCAATGACAGTAGCAGAACTTGCTAAAAATGTATTAAAAGCGTATAAAATAAATAGACACTAACTAAATAGTGCCTTTTTTATTTTGCTTCTTCAAATATATATGTATTAAAATCATGTTCTTGATCTAATTCATGTAATGTTTTAGTATCAATCATAAAGTAGTCAGTTCTATTAATATCATTTTCTGTAACCGGATCATCCCATGTTAAATCAATATGTACCCATTTATTATCAACATATGCTAAATTCCATATGTGTTCATCATTACTTATTTTATAATTAATAATTCCTAACTTGTTTAAAAATATTGCCATTGTATCAGCATAACCACTACAAATACCATAATGTTCAATTAATACTCCATAAGCGTTTTCTGAATTATAAGTTTCATCTTCAATATTATCCACTTTTAATTTATCATATTTTGTATTATCAATAATAAAGTCATGAATTAACTTTAATTTTTCACTATCCTTTAAGCTGGAAGAAATATTTTTAGCAATATAGTCATCAACAATTTTATTAATTTCACTAATCATTTTATCATCATATATTTTATTATTTGTTATTGTAAAATTACCATATTCATCATAACTAAAACTTAACTTTGAAAAACTATTATAAGGATGGACAAAATTATTAAATATTGATAATGCTTCTTGATCCGCAGATATACTTTCTAAGTCTTTAATGCAATCAGTGTATTCCTTTACACAATAAGCTACTATTTTATCTGAACCACTATTGATAAAATAATAAATTAAATCTATCATTTGTTTTTTATTTGACACATCATTATCTGTATAGTTATTTACATATGAAAAATTATCTTCTAAAAAATATTCATTAGATGTAACCCCTTGATATTTACTTTCATTAAATGTATGTGTATACCAATATATTATATCATTTTGGCAAAATGTACCTATTGTAACAATTATTATCATAATAAATCCTATTGTAAAAATTATTTTGCTCATCTAGTATCACCTTATTATCATTATATCATAACAAATTAAATTTTATATCATGTTTTTTGTAAAAATATGTAAAAAATATTGACTTAAATAGAAGTGATTTATATAATGCAAAAGAAGGGGGAAATTAATGATTAAGTTTAAAGAATTACCTAATACAGAAAAACCAAGAGAAAGACTTGTAAATAAAGGAAAAGAAAGTTTGTCAAATGAAGAATTATTGTCAATAATATTTAAAACAGGAACTAAGAATATATCTGTCAAAGAAGTGTCATGTGAACTTTTAAATTTAGTTAAAGACATAAGAAATTTAAAAGATGTGTCAATAAATACTCTTACTAGTATAAAGGGAATAGGAAAAGTAAAAGCAATAGAAATTTTAGCGGTTATTGAACTTGGAAAAAGAATATATGCTGAAGTAAATGATACTGACTTAATTAATTGTACAAGTCCCATTAATATTATTAATTATTTTAATTATTTGTTCAAAGATAAAAAACAAGAAGAATTTTATGTAATATTTTTAGATAACAAAAAGAAATATATATCTAAGAAGTTATTATTTATAGGTAGTATTAATTATTCAATAGTACATCCTAGAGAAATATTTAAAGAAGCATATTTATGTTCAGCATCTTTTATAATTTGTCTTCATAATCATCCGTCAGGGGATTCTTATCCTAGTAAAGAAGATGATAACATTACTAGAAAAATTAAAGAAATTGGTTTAATTCATGGAATACCTTTAATAGATCATATAATAATAGGTAAAAATAATTATTATAGTTATTTTGAAAATGAAAAGATTAAATAGTAAAATTATTAATTATTTGGTATAATATAAATAGCAATTATTGGTAATAATATTTATAGAATGGACTGATATTATGTTTAGAAATAAAAAAAAGATAGAAGGAAAATATATAATTATAGTAGTAGTTATTTTAGTAATTGCAGCTTTAGTTATATATGCTAAAACATTAAAAGAAGATAGAAAATTAAATATGGTAGAATCACTTATTAAGGATTCAGTTACTTTTGTTGAGAAGATTGTATTAACTCCATTTAATTATGTAAGTAATTTAATAGATGATTTTACAGAACTTAGAAATGTTCGAGAAGAAAATGAAAAATTAAAAACTAGTATTGAAAGAATTGATGCAATTGAAACAGAAAATATTGAATTAAGAAAAGAAATAGAAGCTTTAAAGGAAGAATTAAACATTGACTATGTTCTTACAGATTATGAATATTTAAACGCAACAGTAATAAGTAGAAATATTGGATATTGGTATAATACATTAACTATTGATAAAGGAAGTAAAAGTGGTATAGAAGAAGGAATGGTTGTAGTAAATTCAACAGGACTTATAGGAAAAATAATTAGAACTACTACTTTTACATCTGAAGTAAGATTAATAACAACTAGTGATACCAATAATAAAATATCTGTATCTATTAGTAACGGTAATAATAAAGTAAATGGACTTATAAATGGATATGATTATGAAAATAATTTACTTGAAGTTGAAGGAATTAGTAACACTGAAGAAGTTAATGTAGGTGACTATGTATATACAAGTGGACTAGGAGGAGTTTTCCCATCAGGAATACTTATTGGAACAGTTGAATCAATAACAACTGATGAATATGATTTAGCTAAGATTATTAATGTAAAACCAAGTGCCGATTTTAATGATATTAATTATGTCGCAATATTAAAAAGAAAGGATATAGAAGAGTGAGTGTAGCAATAATTATTGTAGTAATATCTTTTTTATTAGATGCTTTAGTATCTAATCATATTGGTTATACATTAACAGATCCAAGTATTTTTAAAACTATTTTTACAATAGTTAGTTTAGTTAGTATTTATCCATATTTTAATAATGATAAAAAATATTTATATATATTAATTGTTACAGGTATATTATTTGATATTATATATACAGGAACATTTTTATTTGTAACATTAATTTTTGTAATTATATATTTTGTAAATAAATTTTTGGATTTTTTCTTACCATTTAATTTATTAAATATTAATATTTTAAGTATAGTATCTATTTATATTTATCATATAATATCATTTATAATATTAAATTTAGTTAAATATAATTCGTATAATATAAATTTACTATTTAATATTATTGTTCATAGTATTATTGGTACTATTATATATACTACAGTCATATATTTTATATTAAGATATATATATAATAAGTTAAATATTAAACAAATAAGATAAAATCCTTGCAATTTATATTTATTTATGATATTATTATAAATGTCAAAAAAAGCAATCCGCTTAATTTTTTAATGATTGCTGGTTAGAAAAGGAGATGAAAACGTGAATCTAATTGATAAGATTACTGCTAAACAAATTAATCCTAATATTCCAGAATTTAGAGTAGGTTATACTGTAGTAGTAGGATGTAAGATTATTGAGAAAAAAGGCGGTAAAGAAAAAGAAAGAGTTCAAAATTTTGAAGGTGTTGTAATTTCACGTAAAGGACAAGGAGTTTCTGAAACATTTACAGTAAGAAGCACTAAATATGGAGTAGGAGTTGAAAAAACATTCCCAGTTCACAGTCCTAATATTGCATACATTAATGTAGTTAAAAAAGGTGTTGTAAGACGTGCTAAATTATACTTCTTAAGAACAAGAAAAGGTCAATATAAGATTAAAGAAGCAAGATAATAAATTTATGTTTATTATCTTTTTTTGAAAGAAGGAATAAAATGGAAAAGTTTGTTAAAGAAATAATCCCGTATATTATTATAATTGTTGTAGTAGTACTTGTTAGAAGCTTTATAATAACTCCGGTTGAAGTAGATGGGGCATCAATGGAAAATACACTTCATGATGGTGAACTATTACTTTTAAGTAAAATATCTTATAAAGTATCTGATATTAAAAGATTTGATATTGTAGTAATTAATAAAGGAAATGACAAAGTAGTAAAAAGAGTTATTGGACTCCCTGGGGATAAAGTAGAATATGTAGATAATAAATTATATATAAACGATGAAGAAGTAAAAGATATTTATGCTAAAAATGCTACCGAAGACTTTGATATAAAAGATATATGTATGGTAAAAGAAGATGTAGAAGATTGTACTTATGATACAGTTCCAGAAGGAACATATTTAGTACTAGGGGATAATCGCTTAGTATCTGCTGATAGTAGAGCTAATGGCTTTATTAAAGAAGAAGATATTGTTGGAAAAGCTGTATTTAGAATATGGCCACTTAATAAAATAGGATTTATAAAATAAATTATGAATAAATATTTGGAGTTAAGTTATTTTCTAAATATTTATTTTTTTTAGTTGAGTTTGCCATAAAAAAACGATATAATAAGTATATGATTATAGAAGGGATGATAAAATGTGCACGTGTATAAATTTTAAAACGAGGGATAATTATTTTGGAAGAAATTTAGATTTAGAATATCGGTTTAACGAAAAGGTTGTTATAACTCCAAGAAATTATGAGTTTAAATTAAAAAATGGAAGTGTGATTAGAACAAAATATTCAATTATTGGAATGGCTACTGTATCAGGTGATTATCCATTATATGCAGAAGCATCAAATGAGAAAGGACTATCAATCGCAGGACTTTATTTTCCTAAAAATGCCTATTATTTTGATAATGATGATAACAAACTATCTCTAGCACCTTATGAACTTATTCCTTATTTTTTAGGAATGTATTCAAGTATAAAAGAAATAAAGGAACTTATATTGAATTTAAATGTAACAAATATTCCTTTTTCAGACAAATATCCAGTAAGCGAATTACATTGGATGATTAGTGATAATGATGACTGTATAGTTATAGAACAAATGAAAGATGGTTTAAAAGTATATGAAAATCCTTATGGGGTTCTTACAAACAATCCACCATTTCATTATCAAACAACCAATATTATTAATTATCGTAATTTAACACCAAATTATGTTGAAAGTAGATTTTCAGATAAAGTAAATTTAGGACAATATGGACAAGGAATGGGTGTAATAGGACTTCCTGGTGATAACACACCTACATCAAGATTTGTAAGAGCAACTTTTAATAAGTTAAATTCTATAAGTGAAGATGATGAAATGAGTTCAATAACACAGTTTTTTCACATACTAGATTCTGTTTCTATGGTTAAAGGATCAACTATTACAAAAGAAGGAAAATGTGATATTACTACTTATTCTTCTTGTATAAATACAAATAAAGGTATCTATTATTATAAGACATATACAAATAATCAAATTACTGCGATAAAAATGACAGAACAAGAAAAAAATAAGAAAGAATTATCTATATATAATTTGATAGAAGATCAGCAAATTAAGTATGAAAATTAATAATGATTATTTAAAAAAATATAAATTAGAATTATCATCAAAGAAAGATATAGATATATTAATTAAATATAAATTAAGTAGCATTCTTGAATATGCTAGTGATTTAAGCAATAAAGAATTAGATGAAATTAATACATATGTTAAAGATAATGTTCCTAATCAAATTAACAATTATAAATTAATTAATATAGATGGTAATATAGTGGGATGCATATTAGTAGAAAATAAAGATAATGGAGTTATTATTGACGAATTATATATAGAAGAAAAATATAGAAATAATGGTATTGGTACAGATTTAATTAATAATGTTATCTCTAATAACAACATAGTGTATTTATGGGTATATAAATTAAATGTTAAAGCAATAAGATTATATAAAAGATTAGGATTTAAAATTATTAAAGAAACTGAAAATAGATATTATATGAAATATGTAGAAAAATAAAAGTATATCTAGAAATGGATGTGTTTATAATGTTAGAAAATACGTTTTATAAGAAAATAAGTAATCAAAAAAACAAAATATTAGAAGAACAAAATAAATTAATAAATAATTATGAAAATATAGGAAAGAAAAAAGATATAGAACTTTTAAATTTGTTTAATACAAATATTGAAAATGGCTTAAAATCAGATATAGCAAAAAAACGACTTAAAGAAAATGGTTTAAATATTGTTGTAAAGAAAGATAAAAAAAGTCCATTATATTTTTTATTTAATTCTTTTAAAGATAAATTTATAATTATTCTTTTAATATTAGCAGTAATAAATTTCTTTGCAGGAGGTAAAGATTACATTAGTGCTATTATTATAATTGGAATAGCAGTAGTAAGTGCTTTAATTAGATTTTTTCAAGATTATTCTGTATATAAATTTAATGAAGAATTAAAGTCTAAATTAAAATCTAAAGTTTTTGTAATAAGGGAAGGAAAAGAAAAAGAAATTAAAGTAGAAGAAGTAGTAGTTGGAGACATAATTCATTTAAATGCTGGTGTTTTAATTCCTGCTGATATGATAGTTCTAAAATCAAAAGATTTATTTGTAAACCAGTCTATGTTCACAGGAGAATCTGTTCCTGTAGAGAAAAATGTTAATTATTCTAATGAAACAGGAGAAATAACAAATTTTTCAAATATTCTTTTAATGGGATCTAGTATAATTTCCGGGGATGGTATAGGTATAGTTATTAATACAGGATTTAATACATATCTTGGACTTATGAATAAAGAACTTTCTAATAAAAGAGAAATTACTAACTTTGAAAAAGGAATGAATGCTATAACTAAAATGCTTATAACATTTATGATAATTACTTCTATTTGTGTATTTATTTTAAATTTATTAATTCATCATAATATATGGGAGGCTATGTTATTTGCAATATCTGTAGCAGTAGGAATAACACCAAGTATGCTTCCAATGATAGTGAATGTTAATTTAACAAAAGGAACTAAAACATTAGCGAAGAAAAAAACGTTAGTAAAAAATATTAATTCTATTCAAAATTTAGGAGCAATAGATATTCTTTGTACTGATAAGACAGGTACTCTTACTATGGACAAAATTACTCTTCAAAAATATATTAATGTAGAAGGAGAAGAAGATTTAAGCATTTTAGAATATGCATATATCAATTCTTTCTTTGAAACTGGAATGAAAAATTTAGTAGATAGAGCAATCCTTTCTTATGGAAAAGAACATAATATTGATAAGAATATAGAAGGATATATTAAAGTAGATGAGATTCCTTTTGATTATGAAAGAAAAAAGTCTAGTGTTGTTGTAGATAAAAATTCAGAATATAAAATAATTTCTAAAGGAGCGTTAGAAGAAATTTTAAAAAGTTGTACTAAAGTAAAATATAAAGGTAAAGATAAGATCCTCACTAATGATATGATTGATCATATTAATACAAACGCTAAAAAATTAGCAGAAACAGGTATGCAAGTTATTGGTCTTGCTTTAAAAGAAACTTATCCTGGAAAAAATATATTTAAACCTAAAGATGAAAAAGATATGACTTTTATAGGATTTGTAGCATTTTTGGATCCTCCGAAAAAAGATGCTGCTAATATAATTCAAAAACTTGAAAAAGTAGGTATTTCTACTAGAATATTAACGGGTGATAATCCATATTCAACTAAAGCTATTTGTGAGGTCGCTAATATTGATAATAGTAAAATTCTTTTAGGAACAGATATTGATAAAATGAACGATAATGAGCTCCAAAAAGAAATAGAAAAAGTATATGTGTTTTCAAGAATGAATCCTTTACAAAAAGAAAGAGTTGTTAAAGCATACAAGAATAATGGACATGTAGTTGGATATATGGGAGATGGAGTTAATGATAGCCCGTCATTATATGTATCTGATGTTGGATTATGTGTAAATACTGGAACAGATATTGCAAAAGAATCAGCAGATATTATTCTTTTAGAAAAAGGATTAAATATTATATATGATGGAGTTATTGAAGGAAGAAAAGTATATGGCAATATAATAAAATATATGAAAATGGCTTTAAGTGCTGATTTTGGAGATGTCTTTAGTATTTTGGTAGCTAGTTTATTTTTACCATTTTTACCTTTAATACCAATTCAAATGTTAATTCAAGACTTTATATATGATATATCACAAATAGGAATTCCTTATGATAATGTTGATGAAGAATTCTTAAGAAAACCTAAAAAATGGGATACTAAAAACTTATCTTTGTTTATGATAGTTATGGGAATAACTAGTTCGATAATAGATATTTTAGCATTTATAATTTTTTGGTTTATACTTGGTTATAATTCAGTAGATAAACAAGCATATTTTCAAACAGCATGGTTTGTTGAATGTTTAATAACAGAACTTGTAATAATTCATTTCATAAGAACAAGTAAAAAACCATTTATAGAATCAAAACCTAATAAAGTGTTATTAGCATTAACTATTGGTTCTATATTACTTACAATAATTATTCCAATAATACTACATAGAATATCATCATTTAATTTTGTAATATTACCATTATCTTATTATTTAGTATTAATTATATTGTTTATAATATATACTGTTATTGTTCAATTTGTAAAAAAAATATATATAAAAAGAGTAGGAACATGGTTATAAATAAATTATAATAAAAAGGAGATTAAAGATGAAATTTAATAAATTGATTCCTGAATTAAGTGTTACTGATATTGAAAAAAGCAAAGAATTTTATATAAAATTAGGATTTAGGGTATTATATGAAAGAAAAAAAGATAAATTTGTTTTTTTAGAGCTTGAAGGAAATCAAATAATGATAGAACAAATTAATGATAATTGGAATACTGGTAAGTTAGAATATCCGTTTGGAAGAGGAATTAATATAAGTATGAGTGTAGATAATGTTATAGATTATTATAATAAATTAGTTAATAATAATATAAAAATGTATAAAGATTTAATGTTAAATAAATATAGGGTAGATGATTACGAATATGAAGATATTGAATTTTTAATACAAGATCCTGATGGATATTTACTTAGATTTAATAATTAATGGAGTGATATTTACGAAAAAGTACAGTAATTTAATATTATCAATTTTAATATTAATATTTTCTTTTATAAAATGTTGGTATGCAGATTATTTATTAAATTTATTATTTGTTTTTTATATAATTTTAGATTTAATTTTATTAATCGGATACTTTATATGTTTAATTAAAAATATTCGAAATTTAAAACAAAAAATAAATGTTATTAATATAATAACTACAATTATGTTAGTAATAACAGCAATATTAGTTTTGTTTTTTCCGTTTAAAGATGCAAAAATAAAATATGAATTAAATTTATATGAGAAAGATAGATTAAAAGTTGTTGATATGATAAAAAATAATGAATTAAAGTTTGATGAGATAGGTAACGTAACTTTACCGAATAAATATAAAAAATTATCTACAAGTGGACAAGTATTTATCTATCAAAATAATAATGAAGGCCAAGTAATAGGATTTTGGGTATTTCGTTGTACTCTTTCTGGCTCTATAGAAGTAATATATTCAACTGGTGGTGTAGAATTAATTAAGAGTAATGAGAAAGGACATTCTATTACTAAAATAGAAAAAATAAAAGATAACTGGTATTATGTAGAGACAGATTATTAATTAAAATGTGTTATAATATTAAGAAAAAAAGAGGAAGTGATTTAAATGAATGAAAATAAAATAAATATAAACTGCTTGATACCAATTTATTTAACCCATCCAAGAAATCCTTATAAATAAAGGGTTTGCGAGCATATAGATCTTACACGTTTTTCAAAAGAACAGTAAAAAATAATAAAAAGCAATCAAAAACAGTTAAAAATTAGGTATTTGTTTTTAGTTGATACCACAAGGTAAACCTCTCATCATTTATTAAATAAGAAAGGAGTGAATTTATGTTAGAAGAAGACTTTAAAAAAATAATTGGTAATATAAAGGAAGAAATTTTAA